>CADAXZ010000023.1 GCA_902791965.1 Candidatus Proelusimicrobium bovinum
TGCTTACTTTTCTGTGAGTGAGAAAAGTAAGGCGCGCTCAAGGCGCGAAACCTGTTATTTTATTATAAAACAGTTAAAAATTTTTAACGCTTTTGTATTATTACAAAAGCCATATAATAATTTTATGATTAAAAAAAATAAAAATACCGCTAATACCCTTACAGACAATATGACGAATTCCGCCTTGGCAGTACCTTGCACAAGACGGGAATATTTCCCAGATAAACAGGCCATTTTACAGGCATTTACTTTTTTTAAAGATGCTCTTTTTATTTACACAGTTGCCCCGCGCACAAAAACGTCTGCCCGTACGACAAAGAATTTTGAAAAAAGACTTAAGCAAAAATTAAAGATTTTAGAAAGAGAAATAAAACATTCCCTTTGCTTTTATGACCATACACAAAAACCTGCACAAGCAGCAAAAAAAGCCGCACAAATAACAAAAATGTTTGAAAATACCCTGCCAAATTTGCAGGCATTTGCTTTAAGTGATATTCAAGCCGCTTATAACGGCGACCCTGCCGCAAAAAATTATTACGAAATTATGCTTTGCTACCCTGGTCTTTTAGCAATAACAATGCAAAGGATGGCACATTTCCTATATAGCCAAGGATTGGAACTTATAGCCCGTATAATTACCGAACACGCCCACAGTTTAACAGGTATTGATATACACCCGGGGGCAAAAATAGGCAAAGCATTTTTTATAGACCACGGCACAGGCGTAGTAATAGGCGAAACAACAGAAATAGGCGAAAATGTAAAAATATACCAAGGCGTAACATTGGGGGCAAAGAGTTTCCCCAAAGACGAAAACGGCAATGCAAAAAAAGGGTTAAAACGCCACCCGACCGTAGGGAATAATGTAACCATTTATGCAGGGGCCGCAATATTAGGCCCTGTAAAAATAGCGGACGGAATTACCGTGGCAGCCAACACTTGGATTACGCAAGATATAAAAACAAAGGTAAAACAAAAAACAAACAATAACAAAAAATAGAAACTACATCTACAAATATATTCTGTTTTAAAATTATCTACATTTGATTAAAATTTAGTTTTGGGATATTTACCAGAATAAAACAAGTATATTAGGACAGATATTTTATTATGACAAAAGAAAATAATAACCAAAGTTTTTTTGTTTTTTTGGCCCTTTTATTAGTTGTGCTTATTACTTGTTTGCTTGTATTTACTGTTAAATATATTACCCAAAACAAAACAAGTAATTCCACGCAAACACAAAACGATATTTTTAAAGATGTAAGGGTAGTTTCCGTTTATGACGGCGACACTTTTAAAATAAATTTAAACTGCAATACAGATATTTTTTGTGATAATGTATCAGTAAGAGTAAAGGGGATAGACTGCCCTGAAATTAAAGGAAAAACGGAAAAAGAAAAGGAACTTGCTAATCAGGCAAAGCAGTTTACAAAAGATTTTTTAGAAAGCGGTACTGTTAACTTAAGCAACTGTACGAGAGATAAATATTTCCGGATAAATTGCTCCGTGGAAGTAAACAGACAGGATTTGGCTACACTTTTACTCGGCAAAGGACTTGCTTATAACTATGACGGCGGGACTAAACAAGAATCAGCGTGGGAAGAATAATACAACAGGACCAAGAGCAGGCCCAATTACAAAAAACTCCACATTTTAACAGCCTTGCGTATTGCTAAATGACAAAGGCGAAACTACATAAAAACGAATTTATCTTTACAACTATTTTATCAACGAATTATCTGCTTCCGCACCTTTACCGGTTATCTGATCATATTTTGCTGTATAATTAACCGGTAAAATTAACACTTACAGAAAAAATAGCGAGGATTGCCGATTAAATCCTCAGCAATATTGTAATAAAAAAAGCAATTAAAAGTATTTTTATTAACTAATAATAAGCAACAGAACTGCAATATACCGCAAATAATCCGCAATATTCGTATAAACTGCTACGGGCTTACGCTCGTGGATTTTACGCTTTGCGAGTTTAAAACAGTTTCCCTGTTGGACACACCGGCTACAAAAAAATCTACGATTTTTGCTGTGGCTTTTCCTCTCCTTCATAGGCTTGCGCCTATGGTTTCCACGCGTAGAACAAACAAAAAATCCCGTTCTTTAAAGGACGGGATTTTTGTTTAAAATAAAACTTTTAGTTGTCCCTTTCACAAACACAAGAAGCAAACATACATTCATCTCCGTCCCATTCCCAATGTCTCGCGTTATCTCCTTCTTGAGAGGACGAACATACCCCTCCATCATCTACATTAGAGCCTGTACAATCTCCTTGAATCCAAGAGCGGCCCCAACCACTACAACGCCAACTATATGACCGCTCAAAACATTTATGTTGAGAATTTGACCATTCATAATCATGATCAGGGTAGCAACCGCACCCACTCCAATCAACAGAAAGGCTATTATCCCAACCTGAATAATCAACACAGTTGGCTGTAGCAATAATATTTCCATAAGTTTCACTTAACTCGTTAGTATTTCCGTTTGCGTATTTATTGCAAGGACATGTCCAAGTATAAGTATTGCCGCTATAAGATAAAGTACAATAACCAAGGCCTCTACCGTTTATCTTATAAGTAGGCATACCTACACAACTTCCGCTATTGGTATAACATTTTTTAACGCCTGAATTATGACACAGAGTAGCAGCATCCAAACAAGTGTTTTTTGTAGGGTCAAAATCATTATTATTTTGGTTGTAAGAACATACTAAATATTGTTTACATTCTTCAGAACCTTTAAGTTTAATTCTCATCCATTGCGGATCTATTTTACAATTAGATATACCGGAACAATCACAATCAGCAATATTAGATAAGGATTTATTTAGACCAGAAACAGCCGTTGTGTTTGCTATTACATTTGTTTCTGCTGTTTTAAATGCAAAGTCAGTTCCAATAGGAAGGGCGGAAGAAACTAATGACAGTATTTCCGCAGTTCCGTTAGTAGTCCCGTTATTATAATGGACATAAGTATCTCCGGTCGGAATAATAAAGGCAGGGAAAACAGTACTGCCTGCTTTGATATTAGGCTTAGTTTCACCAAATGTGGTGGTGCCGCCGCTTCTCTGATTTATTGTAAGGGCTTTTGCCTTAAATGATGCCGATCCGTCGCTTTGGTTTTCAGGTGTTAAAAGACCGCCTTTTATATCTGTTGAACTATTGTTTGAAGCATTGAGTACAGCAAGGCTTTTATCTTTATTGTCATCGCCTTGTATCAAGCCGGGGTCCATTTCCCCTAACAAACCTGCATCAGCATACGCCTGAGGATCTGCGACATAAATTTTTGTATCGTGCGAAGCGTAAGGTACAGGATAAAAACTTACATATTTAATAATACGCTGTGCATGCAGAGGTAAAACAAAAAGACATAAAAGGAAAAAAATTATATATTTTTTCATACCTATCTCCGATATAATAACACCTATTGTAAGTGTAGTAAAAAACCCACTTATAGTCAATATAAATATTATATATCTTTATACCTGAAGTTATTTGTGCAGATTTACATAGGCTATGGCATCTATTGCCGCTTTTGCACCGCTTCCGGCTGCTACTACCGCTTGGCGGTAAATTGCATCTGCACAATCGCCCGCAGTAAAAATGCCTTCCACGGTTGTTTGTGTGCGGTTTACAATTTTTACAGTACCGTCAGGCATAGTTTCAATGCCGCTGCCTGCCAAAAATGCCGTTTGCGGAACAGAGCCTACCGCCACAAAAACGCCTTGAACTTTTACTTCTTTTAAAGCAGCGTCTTGCGTATTTTTAAGTACAGCCGCATTTACTGAGCCGTTTTCCCCCTTAATCTCATCTACGACATAAGGAATAAGCATTTCTATTTTGGGGTGATTTTTAGCCTTTTGCACGGTTGTGGCATCAGCCCTGAAACCGGCGCGCCTGTGTACTAAATAAACCTTTGTGCAGAAATTAGTTAAAAACAAAGCATCTTCAAAAGCAGTATTGCCGCCGCCTATCACGCAGACTTCCTTTCCCCTGAAGAAAAAGCCGTCGCAGGTAGCGCAGGCAGAAACACCTTTGCCTTTATATTCTGCTTCCCCTTTCGCACCGAGCCAACGCGCCGCCGCACCTGTTGCAATTATTACGCTTAAAGCCTCATACTCTTTGCCGCTTTGCGTAAAAAGTTTAAAAGGTTTAGCCGAAGTATCTATTTTTACTACTGTTTCCCCTAAAATTTCCGCACCGAGCCTTTTGCACTGTTTATGCATTCTATCCATAAGTTCAAAACCGCCAACAGGCTCTATAAAACCCGGATAATTTTCTATATCATTGGTTTGCAAAAGTTGCCCGCCTAAAGACGCTCCGCCTAACATTATAGTTTTAAGGCCTGCCCTTAAAGTATAAATTGCCGCACTGCAGGCAGCAGGGCCTGCACCGATAATAACAATATCCGTTTTAATCATTTTCAAACTCCTTAATCATTTCCAAAAAAAGTTCCGAAGGAAAACCTACCACATTATCCTGCGAGCCTTCGCAACGCTCTATAAACATATCATCTTTATCCTGCATTGCGTAAGCACCTGCTTTATCTAAATGCTTACCGGAAAGTTCCAAAAGTGTTTTATTATCAAGATGACGCGCTTTGCAACGGGTTATATCATATCCACGTAAAATTTTATTTTTATTTTTGCAAATTACCGCAAGACCGCTATAAACACTCTGCCAAGAGCCGTTTTCTTTTTTTAGCAGGCGCAGAGCATCTTTTTTATCTTTAGGCTTACCTAAAACTTCCCCTTTGCAATAAACTAATGTATCCCCGCCGATAACAACCGCATCAGGATATAAAGCCGCCACACTGAAAGCCTTTTTTAATGCCAAATCCATAACCTTGCCCGACGGACGCTTTTTTAAAGTGGTTTCCTTAACGCCGGCTGTTATTACATCAAATTTATAACCCAGCCTTTTTAAAATGGCTTGGCGACGCGGTGATGATGAGGCTAAAATAAGACGCATATTATTTCTTCATTAAATAACTTACGATAAGATAAGAGCATATTAAACCCAAAATACCGCAAATATTAAAATTAAGCGAAAGGGCATGCACTCCGACATCATAAACTTTTACTAAACTGCCTACGGTAGCGGAAGGCAAAAGGGCTACAAAAAGTTTTTCAAAACCATAACCGATAAGCCCTGCCAAAATAAAGAAAATTACTACAAAAATGATACTTCTTATACCTTTCATTAAATTACCTCTTTTAAAATAAAATATATCTGTTATCCGTTATGGATATTTAACATTTCCTTAGCGGCATCAAAGACTTCCTGCACTTTAATATCTTTCATACATTTAAAGTGGCCTAAGGGGCATTTCTTGCCGCCGTGTAAAGCACAAGGACGGCAAGAGAGGCCTTTTACTTCTATAACTCTGTTGCCCTCCCCATACGGAAAAAACCCAAGTTCCTTGGTTGTAGGCCCAAAGATAGCCAAAGTAGGCACACCGAAAGCCGTAGCAATATGCATAGGGCCGGAATCATTGGTAATAAAAAGTTTAAAGTGTTTCATCAGCGCCATAAGTTCCGTAAGGCTTGTTTTGGTAGCAAGGTTTATCGGATTAGCATCAGACATACGGCAGATTTGTTCGCCTAAATTAAAATCAGTTTTACCGCCTACAAGTACCGCTGTTATGCCCAGTTCCTTTTCCATACGGGTTATAAGTTGGGCATAATTTTCCAAAGGCCAGCATTTGGTAGGCCAGACAGAACCCGGATGCACCCCCACAAGTATCTTGCCTTGTGCGCCTGCCGATTTAAGTTTTTCTTTTATGCTTTCTTGCGCATTTTTATCAGTACCCTGCATATTAAGATTAGCAGATTTAAAATTTTCGTTTACTATGCCTTGCAAAAGGCAAAGATTGCGTTCGGCATCGTGTAAAGTCCAAGTAAAAGGAACTGTCTTGGTATAAAAGAAACGGCCCTCGCTGTTAGTAAAACCGATACGCACTTTTACGCCGCTTAATTTGGCTATAAGCGCACTGCGGAAACTCCTGTGAGGAACAAGAATAACATCAATATTGCACTCTTTAAGTTTTTTTGCAGTTTTAAATACTCCTAAAAATTTACCCAAACCCTTTTTATTATCTACTATAACTTTATGGACTTCCTTAAGGCTTTGGAAAATTTCAACATTTGACGGCCTTGTTACCACAAAAATTTTTGCCTTAGGGAAAAGATGCGCAGTCTTTTGGATAAGAGGCGTTGTCAATACGGAGTCGCCCAAAAAAGATGTTTGGAAAATACAGATATTTTGTATTTCTTTTTTGGAAATGTCAACGGCTTGAAACTTCCACTCGCTTAAATCCGGTTTTTTAAACTTTATGGGAATATCCCAAACTTTAAGCGCTTCAAGGTATTTTTCAATAGTGTGTTTTTCCAAGGCGGGGCTTGTCATTTTAAATTTTACATACAGCCTTCTTGCCATAGAATTTTTATTGTAGCGGGATTTATTTGCAATACCGGAAAAGAAAGAAAGCGCCACCGTTCTGAAAGTGGAATGTAAATCCAAAAGATGCGTAAATCCGGAAGAACGGATTTCTTTTAAAGTTCTAAAAAAGCCTTTAAAAACAATAATTTCATCAATATCAGGATGCCCCGATAACGCTTGGGAAAACTGCTCCTTTACCAACAGCGTAATTTTAGCATCAGGCCACTGCGCTTTAATATTTTTAAAAACGGGAGATATTAAAACTATATCCCCCAAAGAAGATAAACGCATTACTAAAATCTTTTTCTTATTTTCCATATTTTTCAACAACCTTTAAAGTTTTTTCGGTTGCTCCTTTAAAAGATAAAGCACACTGCCCTGCCGCCTTGCCGGCAGAGATTAACAGAGAATTATTTTTACAAAGTTCTTGCGCTTTTATCGCAAAATTATTTTCATCCACTAAAATCCCGCCGCCGCTTGACAACAGTTTTGCAGCGACATCAGGTGTATTATAATAATATTTGCCGAATAAGACCGGCTTGGAAAATATTGCCGCTTCCAAAAAATTATGCCCGCCGCAGCGGCTTATACTACCGCCGACAAAAGCCGCGGAAGTATTTTGGTAAAAAGAGCCAAGCCACCCCATAGCATCTGCAAGCAAGATATTACACTCTTTTAAATCTTTTTCCTTTTTATATGTGCTTAAAACTGCAAATTTTACGCCGCTTTCTTTAAGATTGTTTACAATTTGTTTGGTGCGCTCCAAATGACGGGGCGCTATTATAAATTTAACATCATTTAACTGTTTGGCCGCATTGATTATTACGGTTTCTTCTTCTTCGTGCGTGCTGCCGCAGGTAATAGTAAAGGAATTTTCCCAGCCTAATTTTTTTAATACCGAAATTACTTCCGCACTGCGGGCAGGAGAATCGTTAAGCATATCATATTTTATATTACCGCAGGTATATACTTTACCTTCCGCACCGCCGCAGGAAATATAGCGCAGGCGTATTTCTTCCGTCTGTGCACAAATAAAAGAAATACCGCTTAAAATCATTTTTACCAAAGGCGAAAGTAGTTTGTATCTTTTTGCACTGCGCTGTGAAAGGCGACCGTTTATTATGGCTGTTTTTATACCGTTTTTTATACAAGCCGTAAGCATATTGGGCCATAAATCCGATTCCACCACAAATAAATATGAGGGCTTATAAAAACGGATAAATCTTTTTATTAAAGGATAACAATCAACAGGTGCTAAAAGGGCTTTGTCAAAAACGATGTCCTTATATGCCGTAGCACGCCCCGCCGCAGTAGAGGTGGTTATAATTATATGACAGCCATAATATTCTTTCAGCAATGCGGCAAGTTTTGAAACAGAGCGCACTTCCCCCACGCTGGCGGCGTGTATCCAAATTGACTTTTCATAACGCTGGCCTACAGGACTAAAAACAAACCTTTCCTTAACTTCCCCAAAAAGATTTTTGAGCAATTTTCTCCTTGATGAAAAGAAGAAAAACAACACAACACCCAAAGCCGCAAACGGTGCAAATAAATTTAATACAAATAAGATTAACCAACCCATTTATGATACCGCCTCTCTCGCTTTTTTAGTAGCATCATTTAAGTAATCTGTAAGTTTTTTGCGGCATTCTTCTATATCATCATTTTCCCCTACCCATAACGGCGGTGCGTAAATTACCGCACATTTACCGAACGGCAAAGGTATCTGGAATTTATCCCAAGAGTTTACCGCAAATTTATGGCTGCACGCTACCCCCGCCGCAATAATAGGCAGATGCGTTTTTTGCGCCAAGTAAATTATACCGCTGTGTGCATTATAAATAGGCCCGCGAGGACCGTCAGGAGTAATTGCAGGATTATAGCCTTCCTGCGCCATATCAATAAGATTCCTCAATGCGGCAGAACCGCCCCTTGTAGTAGAACCGCGCACAGCCTGCATTTTAAATTTAGGCAAGGCTTTGGCTATATATTCCCCGTCTTTGCTTTGGCTTACCAAAACGCATATTTTGCCTTGTTTTCTGTAAGGGTATAAAAGAAAAGTCTGTTGGTTATGCCAAAACGCATAAATTGACCTTTGCCTTTTATCAATTTCCCTTGCTTTTTGGTCGCCGCCGTGGATATATCTTGTTAAAAAACCGCAAAAACGCACATAGAACGATATAAATACCGCTACTATCCAATACTTAAAATTACCGTTTTTGCCAGTTTTTGCTTTAGACATTATTTTTTACCTTTCTTTTTATACCACGGCATCATAAACACTATTGTCGCCTTAGGCGAAACTTTACCGTCTTCAAATTTAACATTTATTTTATCCGCTTTAAGCCTTTCAAAAAGTAAAGGCAGAGCGGTTTTTGCAGCCTGAGGATCTATCTTTACCGCTTCCCTTAAAAACCTCGGCAAAGGCCCGTAAGAAAAAACAGGGCTGTATAAAAGTTCATAACATTCAGTTATATAATCTTCTTTTTGGGCGTCTTCCTTAATTAAATCCGCTATAAAAAAGACTGCCGTTTTTAAAAAATCGTAAATTACTATATTTGCTATCGCGGCCGCCTGCATATTTTCTATTTTTAAGGCGGCTTCTTCAATTTCCCGTCCTAAAGTTATCGCACAGACGGAAAACCTGTCCTGCTGTTTAATACCCGCGCCCGTAAGTTCCAAACATTGTCCTTCAATAAATTCATAAACAACCCCCGGGCGCAGAGTTTTATGCAAAGATGCTATAAATACCGCAAGGTCGCTTTCAAGGGGAAACCCCGCCGCGGCGTGGTCTATATTAGCCAGCCTTATGCGGCGGAGTATTTCCTTTAAATGTACTGATACTTTAAACTGCTTAATCTTCCTCATCAGTTATTTTGTTTGTTTTTGTTTCTTCTTGGTTTTCTTTTGTAGGAAGATTGTTTTTCGCCTTCTGCTTTAACAGAGGGGCGGGGTTCATTACCGGATGCTTTATTAGCACTTTCATCAGAGGCTAAGCCGATGCTGTAATTGCCGCCTTTAGTCCATTGGTAAACAAGGCCAGGTACCAATACCATAGTAGTATAAGCGCCGGAAGTTAAACCTACCAATATGGCAAAAGAGAAATTCTTTAACACTGCACCGCCAATAAAATAAATTATGGCCGTTGCTACGATTACCGTAAAGGAAGTGATAATCGTTCTGGAAAGAGTTTCGTTAATGCTGGCATTTAACAGTTCTTTAATAGTCCATTTGGGATGAAGGCCTATATTTTCCCTTACTCTGTCAAAGATGACGATAGTTCCGTTGACGGAGAAGCCTGCTATTGTAAGCAGGGCCGCAACGATTACAAGGTCAACTTCCAACTGTAAGAAGGAAAATACTCCGATAGTCAAAAACACATCGTGGAATAAAGCCGCTACTGCCATTGCGCCCCAAATAATATTTTGGAAGCGGAAGCCAATATAAATTACCATTGCTGCCATAGCAAGCACAAAAGCCATAACGGCTTTTTTTGCTAAGTGGCTGCCCACGGTAGGGCCTACGAAATCCGTCTGTTCCACATTAAAAGGAACATTCGTCTTTTGAAGGGCCGCTTCTATATTTCTGGCGACTTCGTTAACATTGTCCTGAGAACCTTTAACCTTAATGGCAAAGGCATTCCTGCCGACGAAAGTCTGTATGTCGGCCTTAATGCCGCTATCAGTTAAAGCAGTACGGATATTCTGAATATCCATAGTATCCTGAAACTGTACCTGCATAACGGTACCGCCGGTAAAATCAATGCCGTAATTCATCCCTTTAAAAATAACGGAAGTTAAAGATGCAAGCATCAAAATACCGGAAATTATGAAAAAGACTTTTCTTAAACCGATAAAATCAGTATTGGTCTTGGGGAAAATTCTAAAATAACTCATATACTTATCTCCTTCGGGTTAGCAGTAAGAATTAAATCGTAGATGGCTCTTGTAACGAATACCGAAGTAAATACACCCACAAATAAGCCCAAAGTAAGCGTTAAAGCAAAACCTTTTACCGGGCCTGTGCCGAATTGGAATAATAACAGAGAGGCAATCCAGGTTGTAAGGTTGGAGTCAAAAATTGCGCTCCACGCTTTAGCGTAGCCTTCCTTGATTACCAAAGGCAAAGGCTGGCCTTTGTCCTTTTCTTCCCTCATACGCTCCAAAATAAGAACATTCGCGTCAACAGCCATAGCAAGCGATAAGATAATACCTGCGATACCGGGCAAGGTTAATGTGGCAGAGAAATATGCCATTAACGCAAGCAGGAAAAGCAAGTTAAGCACCAAGGCTACGCTGGCAATAATACCGGAAAACCTGTAATAAATGCTCATAAAAACGACGATAAATATAAAAGCAATTATTGATGCTTTTACACCGCTTTTAATGGAGTCTTCACCCAAGCCAGGGCCGATTGTGCGTTTTTCAATAATGTTTACAGGAGCAGGCAAAGCACCGGCTCTTAAAACAATAGCCAACTGGCGGGCTTCTTCCATAGTAAACCTGCCGGTAATTTGGCCGCTGTTGCTGATTCTGGCTTGTATAGTCGGGTGGGATTGTACCGTATTATCCAAGATAATGGCTAAATCTTTCTTCATATTGGCAGAAGTCAGATTGCCGAATTTCTTTGCGCCGTCGCCGTTTAACTGGAAACTAACCGCAGGATAACCGTATTCCCCTGTTGATACGCGGGCATCTTCAAGATCTGCACCTGTTACGGCGGCAGTATCGGTTAAAGGTACCATAAAGCCTTGTTTATCCTTCATAACGGTTAAACCTGCCGGCACGAGCGCGGCGGCCTGTTCCGTTAAAGTACCGTCGGGATTAAACGGATTATCAAGTTCCATCAATTTGTTGATAGTTTCTTGGGCTTCGTTATCGGTTTTGACTATCCTGAATTCAAGCATTGCCGTCTTACCGATTAAGGCTTCGGCCTGTTCGGGGTTGGCGATACCGGGCAGTTGTACGGAAATCCATTTTTCCCCTTGGCGGGTTATTGGTATTTCGCCCACGCCGTATTGGTCAATCCTGTTGCGGACGATTTCTATAGCGCGCTGCATAGATTCGTTAAGAGATTCGTTCCCCGTCAATTTGCTGACATCAAGTTCAAGCAAAAGGGAAGAACCGCCCCTCAAGTCAAGGCCAAGGTTAAGTATTCTTTTTGGCCTGTCGCCGGATGCTTCCAACTTTTCCCTTTCCGCGGTGGTCTTGGAATACCACTCATAACTGGGATAAAGCAAAGCCACGGCACCGAAGATGGCAATTATTACAATTGTCCATTTAATGGCAAGTTTGTTCATTTAGTTTTGGCTCCGTTGTCAAGCGGTTGGTTTTTATAGACTGAAACTATACCGCTGGGTAATACGGAAAATTTGGTATTTTCCGCTACTTTTACTTCTATAATCTGGTCGTTAAAGCCGGCCACAGTGCCGACGATACCGCCCATCAAAATCACTTTGTCGCCTTTTTGAAGGCTGTTTATGGCTTTTTTCTGTTCTTCTTCACGCTTTTTTTGGCTTCTGCTCGTAAGGAACATAAACACAATAAAAAATACTATAATCAGTAAGAACATACCGTTAAAGCCGAACGCCTGCTGCCCTGCAGTTGCGGCAGCGGCCGTTGTTGTAGGTTCCATTTTTCCTCCATATAAATATAAATAATATATATTTTCATTTTAGCATATATGTAAGAGAAAAGATAGAAACCAAACTGATATTTTCTGTTTAATTTTGTTAAGGACTGTTAATAAACATTTACGGCAATTTAATCATAAATAATATTAAGACTAAAAAACCGCGTTTTAAAAACGCGGTTTTTTGTGTATTTTGCCATAAGGCTGTCTATGTTTATATCTTAAAACTAATGTTTAACGGTTTGTTTTTTGGTAGTATTAGCCTTACAACCTTCTATCTGCGATCCTTTTTTTGCACCTTCTGATTTTAAGTATTTAATCAGTTCTTCATTTTTAGCATAATCCAAAGCGGTTTTACAATCCTTATCCTGCATATTCACCTTAGCGCCATTGCTGATTAACAGTTCCGTAATATCTTCATACCCTTGCTGAGTCCCAAACATTAAAGCGGTCAAACCGTCATTTTCTTTAGCATTTATATCTGCACCTTTTTTGATTAAAAATCCAGCAAGATATTTATTTCCTGTAGCGGCCGCCCATATTAAAGCATTCATGCCATTATCATCTTTAGCATTTACATTTGCTCCGTTCTTTATAAGTTCTAATACCTTTTTCGTATCGCCTGCACTTGCCGCTTTTACAAGAGCATTATTTTTATTATATTTCTTTTCGTTTGTTGCTTTAGCAGATTCTGATTTTCCTGATCCTACCGCACTTTTGCTATCCGCAGAGTAAACAGGTGTAGCGGCTGCACCTAAAAACAATATCGCAAAAAGCAAAGAATATTTTGACATAAAATTTTTTCTCTACTCTTTATACTAATAACTCAGTTATAAATATTAAGGACTATTGTTGCAATACAAAACCTAAAAATATAAACCGGCCTAATTGCCAAAAAACTAAACGTCAGTAATTACAGATAAAAAAGCAATACAAAGACAAAAAAGCCCGCAGTTAAGCGGGCTTTAAAACTATAGCAATACTGATGTTTTTTACAAGGATTTTGCTGCTGCGGCAAGGCCTAAAAATGCGAGCGTATACTGTTAAAGGCCGCAGGCCGAGGTATCCGAGCATTTGAAAACGCAACCGCAACACAAAAGTAGCCAATACAAAAGCCCCGCAGTTAAGCAGGGCTTTAAAACTATAGCAATACTGATGTTTTTTACAAGGATTTTGTAATTCCGGCAAGGCCTGAAAATGCGAGCGTATACTGTTAAAGGCCACAGGCCGAAGTATCCGAGCATTTGAAAACGCAGCCGCAACGCAAAAGCCGCAGTAAAAAATTACATCATACCGCCCATTCCGCCCATCCCCATCGGAGGCATAGCCGGTTTATCTTTTTCCGGAAGGTCTGCGATAAGGGCTTCCGTCAAAAGTACGGTTGCTGCGATTGAAGCGGCATTTTCTAAGGCGGTTCTTACTACTTTGGCCGGATCAACTACGCCTGCTTTAAGCAAGTCTTCATAAGTATCCGTATCGGCATTAAAGCCTTCCGTACCGCTCATTTTCCTTACATTTTCTACTACTACGGAACCGTCAAAGCCGGAGTTTTCCGCAATTTGTCTTAAAGGAGCAGTAAGGGCTTTCTTGACGATATTGATACCGGTTTGTTCGTCCTCGTTAGAGGCTTTTAAGGTTTCAAGTGCCTTTTCGCATCTGACTAAAGCAACACCGCCGCCAGGGACTAATCCTTCTTCAACGCCTGCTCTTGTGGCGTTTTTGGCATCTTCCACTTTGGCTTTTTTGGCTTTAAGTTCGGTTTCCGTCGCCGCGCCTACATTGATTACGGCTACGCCGCCGCTTAATTTTGCCAAGCGTTCCTGTAATTTTTCTTTATCGTATTCAGAGGTTGACATCTCAATTTGTTTTCTGATTTGGGCTACTCTTTCTTTTACGGCGTTTTTATCGCCTTCGCCGTTTACGATAGTGGTGCTTTCTTTATCAATGATGATTCTTTTTGCAGTACCTAACATA
>CADAXZ010000024.1 GCA_902791965.1 Candidatus Proelusimicrobium bovinum
AGGGAAAGATATGGTATTAAAAAGAATGAAGGCCGCCTTGGCTTATTGCTAAACTTATTTTAATGGGGAGTAAATGAAATATTGGTATCTTAAAGGGGAAGATGTTTTAGGCCCGGCCGATGTGGAAACTATCGCTAAAGACGAAATGTTTTGCGCAGATTTATTTGTATGTCCGGAACCTGACAGCGAAAAGCCGGATGCATGGCAATCTGCAGACCAATATATGCAGGATTTCGGTTATATTTTAGATCCGGAACACTACTCAAAACCCGAGCCTGAACACCCCGTTAAGGAAGAAACAAAAACTCCTCAACAACCGGAAGATAAACCTGAGCAAGAAGCACAACCTGAACAGGAAGTAAAAACTGCACTTGAACCAGAAGAACAACCTGAAAAGGATGTGCAGCCTAACCCGGAAATAAAGCCGGAAGCGGAAGATGAAAATACAACAAATAATAACGGGCAAGATATTCCTGTTTTAGCGCCGCAAAGACAAAAGCAACAGCCTATTGCGCAACCGCAGAAACAAACAGAGGATTTACAGCAAGATTATTCAAACACAAAACAGCAAACTTTAAAACAAGAACAAGGCCTTGCGCAAAAGGGACTTCCTGACGATGCGATAAAAGATGAACAACAGCATCAAACACTTAATACCGCAAAACAAGACCATATTTTTGACTCTGTTGCTCCGCTGCCGGTTTATAGGGAACAACAAGATATTTTGGAAGAAACTATTCATAGCCGCTCGCCGTTAAATGCCGCTATGGATGATAATTTGCTTGATGAAATACCTGCTAATGCTGTATTATCTTCCGCTCCCGATACACCAAAAGAAGAAAATTTAACTGGTGCAGATTTGCAAAAAGAAACAAATAACAAACATCATTCCGAAAATACAGTTAAACCTAAACCTGTTTTTGTACTTTCAGCCAAACCACCGTTGAAAAATATGGAAAATAGGGCTGCTTCTCTTACTGAAGAAGAAGCATTTGCCAAAGCACTTGAAGAAACAAAAACAGATTTAAGCCGTCTTGACAGCAAAAAACCTGTAAAACAGGTTCCGGCGGTACTGCAAGAGGATTTGGAATCTTTAGACACTTTTACAGTATCACAGCCGGCAATACAAATAAAACCAAACCAGCAAGATAACAAAAATGATTTGCCTTCCTCAGTTTTAGCGGCTCAGGAAAATAAAAAAGAAACAAAACCTGGCGAAGCCTTAAATATGCTTCAAATGCCTGTAATAATGCCTGCCGATACTCTAAAGGAATATGATAACGCACCTTTGGTAGCACCGCAACAACACACAGACGATAATTTTGATTTTTCAGATCCTGATAATATTTTTGGCACAACAGACCAGGATGACCAAGATGATACCCCCCAGTTCAGCCACGGTTTTATAGAGGAAAACCTGCCAAAAGATAACGGCCTTTTATCCGTACAGGAGGACCTTAACAACCAATTTATTGCAGGGCCGGCAACTACAGGTAAAATTTTAAATTCATCTGACGGCCTTACCCCCAGAGAAAGAAATAAACGCAATGATTTACTTTACCTTATGGTAATGTTTATGGGAGCATTAATAATAGTTGCCGTACTGATGATGTTTAATTCCGAAAACCAAAACCAGCATATAACAGTACAAAATCAGCCTGCAGCGCCGCAAAATATACCGCAGCCCGAACCTGAAATCCATTCTGTAATACAAGGCATTGACGAAGGGGTAGCATCACCGCAATTATTAAAAACTACTCCGCAGGAAAGGGAAGCATTAAAGACAGAAAATTATGCCGAAAATCTTGTACGCAAGCATCAACTTAAGACGGGAATGAAAATAGAGGAATATTTAACTAAAACCTACGGCAAAGATTATCAGGCAAGATGGGGAAGCAATAAACTCTACGGCAATGTATATGTAGTAGATTTCTTTGCTTCTAAAGTACGATCAGAGCCTATAAGATATATGTTTAGGGTAAATGTGGATAATGATACAATAGAAGGCATGAATAATTCCACCATAGATTTGTTAAGTAAATAAATTTATTAAGGAGTTTTATATGAACGGAAATAATCAATTATTAACCTTGGATATACTTTTCCAACTTATGAAAAGTAAAAATGCTTCTGACTTACATTTAACTGCAGGCGTTCCGCCGATTCTCCGTATAGACGGCAAATTGTTTCAAACGCCTTACCCGCCGCTAAATTCCGAAAAAATACAACAACTTATTTATGCTGTTATGAGCGAAGAACAAAAACAACGCTTTGAATCTACTAATGAATTGGACTTCGCTATTTCTTTAAAAACATTCGGCCGTATGAGGGTTAATGTTTACAGACAGCGCGGCAGTATGGGTGTTGCAATAAGGGGAATTCCTTTTGAATTTAAAACTTTCCGCGAATTAGGGCTGCCTGCGGCAGTTGACTCTTTAGTACATATGACTAAAGGCCTTATTCTTGTTACAGGGCCTACCGGCTCCGGGAAATCTACTACACTGGCAAGTATCATAAACTTTATCAATGAAAATTACGGCTATCACATTATGACGGTAGAAGACCCGATAGAATTTATACACGAACATAAAAGAAGTATCGTCAACCAACGCGAAGTCGGCTCAGATACTAAAGACTTTGCTACCGCTTTAAGATATGTATTAAGGCAAGACCCTGATGTTATCTTAATCGGTGAAATGCGCGACCTTGAAACTACACAGCAAGCCCTAAACGCCGCTGAAACAGGACACTTGGTATTCGGTACTTTGCATACAAGTGATGCTATGCAGACAATTAACCGTATTTTGGATATGTTCCCCGCCAACCAACAGGAACAGGCCAGAACGCAGTTATCCTTCGTATTGGAAGCCGTAATATCACAGCAATTACTGCAAACTGCAGACGGAAAAGGGCGTATTCTTGCCCCTGAAGTACTTTTGGCAACACCTGCCGTACGCGCACTTATCAGGGATAAAAAGATTGAACAGTTGGTACACACTATGCAAACCAGCCAACAACAGGGTATGCAGACGATGAACCAATCTTTGGGTGATTTGTACCTGAAAAACAAAATTACTTATCAGGAAGCAATTTTCCACTCAAACGATGTTAACGACCTTAAAGCCTACTTAGAGCAGCGTATGCACCGTTAATTTTGTTTTAACTTATAACCGCCCCGCAAGGGCGGTTATTTTTTATTTTACTAAAGGATTTTTTTATGAAACCAATAACTTTTTACGAAGAACTTTTAGATTCAAACAAGCCGCTTGAGGTATTGGAAGATTTAACAAATTATAAAGGCAAAGATGCAAAAATTTATTTCGTTATGGCAGAAGCAAGCCGTATGCTGGGCCATTTTGAAAAGGCAATAAAATTATATGCCAAAGCCGCAGGATATAATAAAATCCCCCAAAATGCCGACGAGCAGCAAACCGAAGATTTTTTGACTTTTAAAATGGATTTAAGCCTTGCTATGGCGAAATGTTATAGAACTTTAGGTATAGCACAAACGGCTTATGATGTCGCATCACAAGCCTTTGACCTTGCCAAATCGCAACAATATTTGGATTTTGCAATGTCCGCTTTACAGGAAATGGCTATGGCCTTGCGTGCTTTAGGCAAACTTGACGAAGCACAAGAACTTTTAGAAGAAGTCCTATCCTATTATGAAAGTGAAAAAGACCTTTGCGGCCAAGCCTTTATTTACTGGGCTTTGGGCGGAATATGCCGCCTTAAAGGGCAGTTTAAAGAAGGTATAAACCACTTTAAACATTCAATAAAATTAGCGATAAAAGCAAAGGATAAAATATCCGAGGCTTACGGTTATTGCGGGCTTGCGGGCATAAGCAGAATTGCCGGCGATATTAAAGCCTGCGTTGATAACTACAAAAAGGCGGAAAAAATCTTTAAAAGTACGGATGATATTTTCGGCAAGGCTTACACAAACTGCGGTATGGCAAACGGTTTAAGGCAGTTAGGTAAATACGACCAAGCCCTTAAACGCTACAAACACGCCGATATTCTTTATACAAGCATTAACGATACCGTTGATTTAGGTTTTGTAAAATGGGGCAAGGCCGATGCTTTAAAACGCAAGAATAAACTTAAAGAGGCTTTGGCGGAACTTAAAGAGGCAAAAGAGCTTTTTGCCGCATCAGACGAAATCCGCGGGCAACTTTTGACGGAGTTTTCCTTGGCGCAGTTAATTTACGCTTTGGGCGACAGCAAACAGGCCAAGCAAATTTACGATGCCGCCCTTGAAAGAACCCGCAAAGAAGGTCTTTTTACCTATATGGAAAGTTATACATAATTTTCCGTTAAGTAAAGCGTTAATTTACCTGACTGCTTTTTAGTATAAAAGTTTAAATATTTTAACACTTAAGGCAGGTAAACTTAAAGGTAGAATTTTACCCCGTGTTTTTTAAGCACGGGGTATTTTTATTGGTATAAAATATAATTCTTGCCGGAGCAAAAATTACAAATCATCTACATAAACGGTTTTACCATAATAATAACCGCAATAATTTAATTCGTAAAATGCCCTAAGGCCGTTAAGACGGCAATATTCAAGTGCATCGTCCTCGCTTCCTATCTCTTTGCTGATATTTATATGCCACTCGCGCTCTTCCTTATAATACCAAAGCCCCAAAAAATAACGGTTAGCATTTAAGCCTTTAAACCAATCATTATAAACTGTGCGGATATAATTTTCTATTACGGCAGGTGTCAGAGTTTTTACTTTAAGCACAGGTGCGGAAAGTTCCGCCGCAATATTACCGCTTACGACGGGTATTCCCGTATTTATATAAGTTGTGCTTCCGCCGTTTTTTACGGAAACTTCATAAATGTTTTTGGCAAGTTCCGCAAAATCTTTATACTTTTTTGCCTTGTAAAAAAATTCTGCCGGCAGGGCATTTATATAAGCGGCTTTACCTTCCCTTAAAATATTAAACATAGCAATCCAATGAGGAAGTTTTCCGCTTAATTTCCGGCGAACGCCGTCGGTAAAATATTCATCACCATTAATTATCTTTGCTTCTTTTAAAGCATCAAATAAATTTAAAGCCTGCCTTTGCGTAAGTTTGGTTTGTGTGTTATTTGACATAAAATTTGCTCCTTGTATTATTTTCTATAAGGTATGTCTTTTGCTTGATACAATCTCTTAACAAAATGCCTTTTAAGTTAAACTCCTCCGCAAGTTTTACGGCTAAATCCAAATCTGTTTCCGGACCGCTTACCGTATAAGAATCTTTATCAAAAAGCAAACTGCCAGTTTTATATCTGCCGTAAAAACTTTTTTCGGCTTTGTACTCTATACCCATAGAACTGTTTTTGTTTATGTAAGCAATCAGAGGCTTGATATTTTCCTCATTAAAAAGAGGTTTATCAGTTTTTATATCCGCAGAAGGAAATACTATCGTATGTGTTTGCCTCCCGAAGGACTCGTTATTGCGTTTTACATTTTCCCAGTAAAGATATGCACCCCCGATACCTGAAAAAGTAGTTATATTATCGGGGTGGAAGCAAGGGGTTATATCTGTTATTTCTTCTTTAACTAAACCGATTTTCAGGAATTTTTTAATTTTGCTCTGGATAGTTTCAAACATTTTTATTTCCCCTTTTCTTCCGCTTGCTCAGGTGTATTTTCCGGCAAAGTTTTAAGACTGAATTGTTTGCCTTTTACGGCCACATACGGTTGATTTTCGCAAGGCTGTAAATCTTTTTTATGACTAAAGCAATAATCCCGCACCTGATGATAATATTCGGTATTATCATCACAGGCGACAAGTTCTTTACAATTTAAACAATGGAATTTAATTATATGGCAACCAGATAACACAGAACCTGCAAAATGATAAGGCACAAGGCTTTTTTGCCCGCAGCAGGGGCAAATTTCTTTAGGCAGTTTGCCGCTGTTGACAGTAAAGCCGCCGTACCAAATAAATATAACCGGGACAGGCATATCGGCCTTAAATTCCTGCGGTGTTGAGTAAAGGAAGCAATCGTAATCAATCCCAATTCTGCCGGAAAATTTTGCTTTGGGGTGTTCTTTAAGCCATTTATCGGCTTGCGTTTTGGTAAGATAGTGTTTCATTTTTATACTCCTGTGTAAAATCCATAAGAGTATAAAAAGAAAACGCCCATCGTAAAGACGGGCATAAAAAAAGACCCATCTTCCAAGCATTAGCACCTTACCAACCGGCAGGTTGCTGTGTAGTCATCGGGCTTGTCCCTCGTACACTCTTTATGGTTCTAAAATTATAGCAAATTATTTTTTGTCTGCGGAAGTTTTCTGCTCCCTTTTGGCTTTAATAAATTCGTAAATGGCAGGCATTACCGATATGATAATTATGGCCACTATCACATAATGAAAATGGTTTTTAACTACCGGCGTCGCCGCAAAAAAGTATCCGCTTAAAGCAAATAGGCATACCCACAAAATTGCGCCGATAACATTGTAAAGCGCAAAGTGAAGATAACTCATTTTGCCGATACCCGCAACAAAAGGCGCAAAAGTCCTTATAATCGGGATAAAGCGCGCCAAAATTATGGTTTTGCCGCCGTACTTTTCATAAAAAGCGTGCGCAGATAAAAGATGTTTCTTGTTAAGCCAAAAGCCTGTATCCTTGCTGAAAACTTTAGGCCCTATATATTTGCCGATTTCAAAGTTTACGCCGTCGCCCAAGACAGCCGCAAAAACAAGCAAAACTATTGCCCAGGGAAGTGAAATTTCCGAGCCTTCCACACTTGCCAAAGCACCTACTGCAAAGATAAGGGAATCACCGGGCAGAAAAGGCGTAACGACAAGGCCCGTTTCGCAAAACACGACACCGAAAAGCAAAACATACAGCCAAGCCCCCATAGAAGCGGCCAAAGCGTTTAAATGAATATCCAAATGCAGAAATATATCAACTATCTGCCCGAAAAACTCCATAGATTAAGCCTCAATTCTTGGGAAAAGCGGGGCGTATTTTTCTATTTTGCCCGTCTTAAGGCGGCGTTCCATTTCCTTGGAAGTTTCCGGCATAAAAGGCGCTATCCATTTGCAGACATATTTTAAAGAAAAGACAAGTTCCGTCAAAATATTTTTGGCTTTTTGCAAATCCGTTTTGGCAAGCGACCACGGTTTTGTTTCGTCAATATATTTATTCATACCGCCGATAACAAGCCAAGCCGTATCAAGGGCTTTATCAAATTCAAGATTATCCATATGGCGTTCATAATCTGCGTCGGCCTCTACGCATTTTTCAAGCATACTGCCTTTTACATTGCACTCTGCGGGTATTTCCCCCAAGTTTTTTGCAGCCATATTTAAAGTGCGGGAAAGCAAATTGCCCAAATCATTGGCTAAATCGGCATTAAAACGCTTTTTAAAAGCGTCCATACTAAAATCCCCGTCGCCGCCAAAAGGCACTTCCCTGAAGATGAAATATCTTAAAGGGTCAACACCGTATTTTACGGTTATGTCGCGCGGGTCAATAAAATTGCCGCGCGTTTTTGACATTTTTTCCCCTTCAATAGTCCACCAGCCGTGCGCAAAAACTTTTTTAGGCAAAGGCAAACCCAAAGCAAGCAAAACGGCAGGCCAAATTACGGCGTGGAAACGGAAAATTTCCTTACCGATAAGATGTACATCTGCAGGCCAGAAATCCTCCATATTAAGAGGATAATCCTGCAATTCTTTTACCCCTAAAGCCTTACCGTATCCGATAGCGGAAATATAATTTATTAAGGCATCAAACCAAACATAAATAGTATGTTCCGGATCGGATTTTACGGGGATACCCCATTTTACTTTTGTTCTGGTAACGGAAAGGTCTTTAAGTTCGTTTTTGACGAAATTTACAATTTCCGCCGCACGGTAAGAGGGGCTTAAAAATTCTTTATTTTGCTCGTAATGTTTAAGTAAAGCATCCTGATAAGCGGAAAGTTTAAAGAAGTAAGTTTCTTCCTCAATTAACTGCGGCTCTTTTTTATGTATAGGGCATTTACCGTCAACAAGTTCGCTTTCGTTCAAATAACATTCGCAGGAAAGGCAATATTTGCCGCTGTATTTACCTTTATAAATATCGCCTTTTTTTAGGAGTTTTTCAAAAATTTCCTGCACGGTAAGTTCGTGTCTTGGCTGGGTAGTGCGGATAAAATCATCGTAATTTATATTAAGGTTTGTCCACAAATCTTTAAACTTTTCAGCCATATCATCAACCCATTTCTGCGGGGCGACGCCTGCGGCATTTGCGGATTTTTCAATATTTGCACCGTGTTCGTCCGTTCCTGTAAGGAAGTAAACATCTTCCCCTTTGGCTTTTTTGTATCTGGCCAAAACATCCGCGGCCAAAGTAGTGTAAGCATGGCCGATATGCGGGGCTGAATTCAAATAATAAATAGGTGTTGTGATATAAAACTTCTTTGTCATTTTAGACTCCTTAATATATAAAATCCTTAGTTTTTAAGGCTTATGCCTTCTTGCGCGGCACTAATTAAAGCCGCTTCCGCCACCATAGCGGGAGAAACATTCCTTGTAATGGCTTTCTTATAGAATACCAATTTTGTAAGAAGATTTTGTAAATCTTCTTTGCGGCTTGAACTTTCCTTTGTCCATTCTTCGTAAGTACGGCAGGAAAGCATTTCCAAAGCAAAAGATACCTGCACACGGCTTAAAGCCAAAGTTTTGGGCAAATTAAGCGCAAAGGCCGTAGTAAAAGCAGGGCCGTCGGGCAAAGCAGCGATATCGCTTAAAATTTCTGCCGCTTTTAAAGCCTTTGTACTTGAGCCTTGTGCATATCTTACTGCCCTTTTTGCTATGGATTCTTCCACAAAATTATCACGCAGTATTTTAAGTAAAATATCATCCGGCAGCGGCGCAAAAGCAATATCTTGGCAACGCGACCTGATTGTACTGTACATCTTTTCCTTATTGCAGGAAATTAAAATCCAAACGGTATTTTGCGGCGGTTCTTCTATAAATTTTAAAATTGAATTGGCCGCCCCGCGTTCCATAGTTTCGGCTCTGTCTATAATATAAACTTTCCACTTGGCAAAAGCGGCTTTTTGCTGGGATGCAGATGTTAAAGCCCTTGTAGTAATAATTTTTATGCTTTGTGTCTTTTCCAAAAGGGCTTGGCGTTCTTCCGGATCGGATTTTTCCAAAGCGGCCTGATAAGCAAAATCAGCAAAAATTATATCGGGATGCGTTCCGTTTTCTATATGTTTGCAATTAACACATACAGAGCAGTTATCCTGCTGCTTTTGGCAAGCGCCGTCAAGGCAGTTGAGCGTTTTTGCAAATTCCAACGCTGCGGCAGCCTTTCCGCATCCTTGCGGCCCGCTGAAAATCATAGCCTGCGGCACACGCCCCGATGCCGCAAACCCTTTTAGTATGCTAACGGCTTTATCCTGCCCTAAAATCTTTTTAAAACTCATCGGGAAAGAGATTCCCCCTCAAGGATATTATGTCTTTTTATCTCTTCAATAACTGTTTTTTCAATATCCGCAACAGGCCTGTCGGCATCTATTATTACCGTATTAGACATTTTTGCCGCAATTTCTCTGTATCCGCGGCGCATTTTGTGGCGGAAAGCCTCATCTTCCTGTTCTAACCTGTCGGAAAATAAATATTCTCCCCTTTGGGTAAAATATTTATCGGACATCAAAAATACCAAAGTTAAATCCGGCTTTGTATCATAAGTGGCTATGTCATTTAATTGGTTGATTACATCCATATCAATACCGCGGCCATAGCCCTGATAAGCGCAAGATGACATGGTATAACGCTCGCAAATAACTATTTTACCCGCCCGTAAAGCAGGGATAATTACTTGCTCCGTATGCTGTGCACGCGAGGCTTCATAAAGTAAAAGTTCAGCCATAGGGCTGACGGTATTTTTAGGGTCTAAAAGAATATTGCGGATGTCTTCAGCCACTTTATCGCCGCCGGGTTCTCTGGTGGTAATGACTTCATACCCCAATTCTGTAAGATATTTGCCCAAAATAGTCGCCTGAGTGGATTTTCCGCAGCGGTCAGGGCCTTCAAAAACGATAAATTTACCTTGGTGTTTCATTATTTCTCCGCATACTTATTTTATAATTTTATCAATTTTGGAGTGCTTTTGCTATTATATCCCCTTGCTGTCCGTTTTACAAAATTATCCCTAAACAAGGCGGCTTATAATTATATATAATAAAAGAAATATCATTTGGGAAGGAGTACTATGCCTTTACGTTTCAGCGCGGGAGCGCAAAAAGTAGTTTTAATAGCACAGGAAGAATCAAAAAAATTTAACCACGATTATATCGGTACGGAACATTTACTTTTGGGACTTGCGTATGCAGAAGATGAATTATCATCTAAAATCCTTAAAGATTTAGGTGCGCCGCCGGCAAAAATAAGAATGGAAATAGAACAACTTGTCGGCATAGGCGACAATCTTGTTATGCTTTCCGAAGCACCTTTAACCCCAAGGGTAAAAAAAGTACTTGAACACGCCTCGGAAGAAGCAACAGCAGCAGGCAGCGAATCCATAAATACGGAACATATCCTTTTGGGTATTACCGCGGAGGAAGAAGGTTCAGCCGCAAAAATACTTACCAACTTGGGGCTTACCAGCGATATTATCCGCAGTGCGGTTTTTAACGAACTGATAAAAAAACAATCTTCCGAACTGCAGGAAAAGAAAGATTTATCTTCTTACAACACAAAATTTAAAAATGATTTTAAACCGGCAAAAAGTAAAACACCTACCTTAGACGAACATTCAAGAGATTTGACCAAACTTGCCCTTGACGGGAAACTTGATCCTGTAATCGGCCGTGATGACGAAATAGAACGCCTCACGCAAATTTTAGCAAGAAGGACAAAAAACAATCCCGTTTTAATAGGCGAGCCGGGTGTAGGCAAAACAGCAATAGTAGAAGGCCTTGCCCAAAGGATGGCCTCCGGCGAAATATCTGATATTCTGCACAACAAACGCCTTATAACTTTGGATTTGGGTTCTTTGGTAGCAGGCACAAAATACAGAGGAGAATTTGAACAGCGCTTGAAAGATATTATAAATGAAGTTGAAAAATCAGGCGATATTATACTGTTTATTGACGAGTTCCATACTATCGTAGGCGCAGGGGCGGCGGAAGGCTCTATGGATGCCTCAAATATGTTAAAACCGGCTTTGGCACGAGGGGAGTTCCAAGTAATAGGCGCAACAACTTTTGACGAATACCGCAAGTATATTGAAGCAGACCCCGCTTTGGAACGCCGCTTCCAGCCTGTTACGGCAGACCCCAACAGTGTTGAAGAAACAATAGAAATTTTAAAAGGTTTAAAACCCGGCTATGAAAAGCACCACAATGTAGTTTTTACGCTTGCCGCCTTGGAAGCCGCCGCCAATATAGCAGACCGCTATATTACCGACAGGGCTATGCCAGATAAAGCCATTGATTTGGTTGATGAAGCAGGCTCAAGGGCAAGGCTTAAAGCCTCTATGTTGCCGCCTGAAATCAAAGAAATGGAAAAGAAACTTAAAGAAATTACCTTTAAAAAAGATGAGGCAATAAATAAACAGGAATATGAACAAGCCTCTGCCTTAAAAGAACAGGAAGATAAAACAAAAAAAGAACTTGCAGATTTACGCGCCGCTTGGAATAAAAAACGCAGTGAAAATAAAATTACGGTTACGGAAGAAGATATAGCCGTAGTCGCTTCAAAATGGACGGGCATTCCCGTAACCAAACTAACACAAAGCGAAACAGATAAAATCCTTAAAATGGAAGATTATCTGCACGAAAGGGTTATCGGGCAAGATGAAGGCGTAAAAGTTATTTCCCAAGCGATAAGAAGAAGCAGAACCGGCCTTGGCAACCCCAAAAGGCCAATCGGCGGATTTTTATTTTTAGGGCCTACCGGCGTAGGTAAAACGGCACTTGCAAAGACTTTGGCGGCTTTCCTTTTCGGCGATGAAAACGCTATGATAAGGATTGATATGTCCGAATATATGGAAAAGTTTGCCGTTTCCCGCTTAATAGGCGCGCCCCCCGGATATGTAGGCTATGAAGAAGGCGGGCAACTTACCGAAGCCGTAAGAAGACGCCCTTACAGCGTTGTAGTTTTAGATGAAATAGAAAAAGCACACCCTGATATTTATAATATCCTCTTACAGGTGCTTGACGAAGGGCAACTTACAGATAATTTGGGCCATAAAGTAAACTTTAAAAATACGGTTATTATTATGACTTCCAATGTCGGCGCAAGGGAAATTACCAATAAAGGCAGCCGCTTAGGTTTTACCGCGCAGGAAAGCGAGCAGGAACAATACAATACCATAAAAACAAATGTTATGGAAGAAGTCAAAAAGACTTTTAACCCCGAATTTATAAACAGAATTGACGAGTTGATTGTTTTCCATCCGCTTAATAAAAACCATATGCTTAAAATACTTGAACTTAATTTAGACGATATACAGGAAAAACTTGCCGATCAAGAGTTTAAAATTAAGTTTACCGTAAATGCAAAACAGCATTTATTAGATAACGGATTTGACCCGAAATACGGAGCAAGACCTCTTTTAAGAACACTGCAAAGAGAACTTGAAGATCCTCTTGCCGAATTTATTTTAAAAAACCAATATCCGCCAAAAACGGAAATTACGGCCGATTTTGATAAAGATAAAAATAAAATAACTTTCAAAGCGGTCAAACCAAGAACACCGCGCCACAGCGCAGCACATTAATTTTAAGGAGGAGTAAATGAGTGAAGCAAATTTAGATAAAGCCAAGGCACTGCAATTAGCCTTAAGCCAAATTGAAAAATCTTTCGGCAAAGAAGCCATACGCAAGTTAGGCGATAACAGTATTAAAAAAGTAGAAGCGATACCTACGGGCGCATTATCTTTGGATTTAGCATTAGGTATAGGCGGTATACCGCGCGGCAGGGTTATAGAAGTTTTCGGCCCTGAAGCCGGCGGTAAAACCACTTTAAGTTTACACATAGCCGCACAAGCACAAAAAGCGGGCGGTACAGTTGCTTTTATTGATGCGGAACACGCACTTGACCCAGTTTATGCCGCAGCAATAGGCGTTAATGTTGACGAACTGTTAATTTCCCAGCCCGATAACGGCGAACAAGCCCTTGAAATTGCGGAAAAATTAGTCCGTTCCGGCGCTTTGGATTTGATTATTGTTGACTCCGTAGCCGCATTAGTCCCGCAGGCGGAAATTGAAGGCGATATGGGCGACCCGCATGTAGGCCTGCAAGCACGCCTTATGAGCCAAGCCTTAAGGAAACTTACCAGCCTGCTCAACAAAACAAAAACAAGCATTATCTTTATCAACCAGTTAAGACAAAAAATAGGCATAATGTTTGGCAATCCGGAAACTACCCCGGGCGGTCTTGCACTTAAATTTTATTCCTCTGTGCGTTTAGATGTGCGTAAAGTTGAAAATATAAAATCCGGCGAGCATGTAATAGGAACAAGAGTAAGAGTAAAAGTAGTAAAAAACAAAGTTGCCCCCCCTTACAGACAGGCGGAATTTACTATGCTGCACGGGGAAGGTATTTCCAGAGAAGCCTGCCTTATAACTATGGGCGTTGAAAGCGGCATAGTGGAAAAGAGCGGCAGTTGGTTTATTTACAACGGCGAAAAATTAGGCCAAGGCGCGGAAAATGCCCGTCAATATCTTAAAGATAATGCCGAAGTAGCCCAAACGATAGAAAATAAACTTAAAGAAATGTATTTAGGCACAGGTACGGAAAATAAAAAAGCCGAACCGGAAACAGCAAAGAAAAAGAAATAAATTTTTAGTTATTATTGCTAAAGTTTATTTTATCAATCCCTGCCTTCTGTTCGGGCAGGGATTTTTATTTTAAGATATTGGCCTTTTTACCTATTTGTTAATAGTTTTTATTCTTGCCGTTATCTCAAAGTTTACATATAATAATTATAATACAAGTTTATAACGGTTGTTTGCCGTTTTGGCGACATCGCCGACGCTGTTAAAATTTGGAGATTTTTTGTTTAGTTTTGCGGGTTTT
>CADAXZ010000025.1 GCA_902791965.1 Candidatus Proelusimicrobium bovinum
GGCGTAGGCAAAGTCGCTACGCTTATGGGCCGCTATTATGCTATGGACAGAAATGAAACTTGGCAACTTACCTCTGAGGCTTATGATTTGATAGTGGACGGCAAAGGCCGCCATTGCCCTACGGCAATAGAAGCAATAGAAAACTCCTATAAAAACGATAAAACACCGGACGGCGGAGAAATGGTTGACGAATATATACCGCCTACTGTTATAGGGGATTATAAAGGCGTAAACGACGGCGACAGTATTATTTTCTTTAATTTCCGTCAAGACAGGGCAATCCAGTTAACCCGTGCTTTTGTGGAAGATGATTATAACGGAGTAAGAAACCGCAGGCCTAAAATAGTTTATTGCGGCCTTACAAAATATTATGACAGTTTTAAGTATGATGCGCTTTCCCCTATGACGGAAGGCGGCGGTATGAATAATCTTTTGGGAGAGGTAATCGGCGCAAAAGGCCTTAAGCAGTTAAGAATTGCCGAAACACAAAAATTCAAACATGTAACTTCTTTCTTTAACGGTAAACTGATAAAACCTTTTGCCGGGGAAGACAGAATAGAAATTAAAGGTTCTTTTGACCCTGCCACCTTTGCCGAACATCCGGAAATGGATGCCCAAAGAGTAGCCGATAAAGCAGTGGAAGAAATCGGTAAAAATATTTATGATTTCGTAGTGATAAATTTTGCTAACTGCGATATGGTAGGCCATACAGGCAGTTTTGAGGCAGCCGTAAAAGCAACGGAAGTCGTAGATAAATGCACGGGGGAAGTTACCCGCGCCGCTTTAAAGGCAGGATACACGGTGCTTATTACCGCAGACCACGGTAATGCCGAAGAAATGTGGGATGATAAAATCAATATGCCCAAAACGGCACATACCACAAATCCGGTAGAACTTATCTATGTTGCCAACGATACTAAAGGCATAGCCTTAAAAGACGGCGGCAAACTTGCGGATATTGCCCCTACGGTACTGCATATTTTGGGTGTGGAAATCCCTAAAGAAATGACAGCACAGGACTTGATTAAATAAAAGCGCCGTAAAAATATTTGTGCTTGTAAAATCCCCGATTTATTATCGGGGGTTTTGTTATATAATTATCTGTTTTAGATATAAACGAAATAATTTTTTCTGTTGTTTCGCGGCCTTGTTTATAATATTTTTATTTGTTAAATTATTAATATATGACAGAAGAAAAGGATGTCCTATGAAAAAATATTTATTTTTATTATTGTTTTTTTTGTTTGGTATTCCTGTTTGCGCGTGGATTTTTATTCCTTCGGTAGCAAACCCTAAAGAAAACGAAGTGCCTGCGCTTATTTATAATATTATGCAGGATAAACCTATCCGTATATGTATAGATTTTATAGAAACTTCCTCAAAGAATAAAGACGGAGGAAATAAATACAGTAAAAAATATATAGAACCTTCTGACATCCGCAGAAACAAATATTATGATATTATGACTTCCGTTATTGATGCTTCTTTTGGCAAATATACGGATAATGCCAAAAAGTATATAGAGCAATCTGGCAGGCAGGAAGAATTTGCAGATGTCTATAAACAATTACATACACCTAAAACGGTTTATATAAATAAAGGTGCGGGGGCAAAGCATTGTGATAGTTATCCATACGATAATTCCGCAGTGGATTTGCGCATAGTTGCGGAAACAAATAACGAACTCATAAGATACCAGACAGGGCGTGCCCACGCTTTTAGCGGCAGCAGGTCTTATATAGAGTTGTTTTTCCATCCAGATTGGATTGATAACAGTTCTTTTTCCGCTAATAAAGTGCTTGTCAATTATGCAAATGAACAAAAATATAAAACTATTCTTCTTGAGCCTACCCTGCGCCACGAAATCGGCCATACTTTAGGCCTTGACGACCAATATGTCGGAAGGAGTATAGATGATGAAGACAAAATCCATACTTTGGCTAATATTCTTTATCTGCCGTCTATACCTTCCGTAATGGGGGAGAGAGATAAAAATAATAATGTCAGAGAACTTACTTGCGACGATGCCGAAGGTATTATAAATTTATTAGATTTTTATTCTAAAGAAGATAAAACATACCGTAAAAATAACGGATGGGCTTCTTTATGTCATAAAGATATTATTTATATTGAGGCTGTTCCGGCAAAAGTCAGTGGAACTGAATATCTTGAGCAACTTGCTTATGCAAAAAGCAATTATCAAACGGAATTACCTGCCGCGGCACAAAGGATAAAGAATGAAAGAAAAGCCGCTGCAGATGCTAAGGAAAAGGCCGAAGAAGAAGAAAGATTACAGCGTGAGGAGCGTGCTAAAATAGATGAACTTAAATACCGGCATAAGTTAGATTCTTTAGGCCGTTGCGCAATTTGTAATGAATATATTGATAATAATTCCATAATACTGCATTCTCCCAAAAAAAGTATTAAACAAAACGGAAAAACGATAAGAGTCGAATATCCTTACGGTAAGTGCGAGATAAAAGTGCATAAAAAATGTTGGGAAGATTTTAAAGCGCAAGGCAATAAAGCCCCTTGGCAAAAATGGTGTAATGAACAGAAACAATCAGTTCCGGCGCAAAATATCGGTAATTTAAAACAGGGATTATATTTTTAATGTATATAAAGGTAAAAGTTCACGCAGGGGAAAAGCGTAATCTTATCAAACAAAAATCCGCTGACAGTTATGAAGTTTGGGTAAAAGCGCCTGCCGAACGCGGCCTTGCCAATGAAGCCGTAAGGCTTTTATTGGGGGAAAATTTACAGATAGAGCCTAAAAAATTGCATCTTATAAAAGGCGCAACAAGCCCCGCTAAAATATTTGAAATAAAATAAACATTGCTAAAACTCTTGCAATTCCCGCAAAAATGTTGCTATAATATTTACGGATAAGATATTCCGTGGCGTAAAGGTGAAAGCCAAAAAATATCTAGCGCAAGCGGGGGAAAATGTACCCCGTGGGTTTTTATTTGTCAAAAAAATAGGAATATGAAAACTTACGAAACAGTAACAATACTTAAACCGCAACTTACCGATGGCGAAGTTGCAGCTTTTGTTGATAAAGCAAAGGCGTTTATCTCTTCATCAGGCGGAGAAGTTGTGTCTGAAGAAAAGTTAGGAAGGAGAAGATTCTCCCACGATATTGCTAAAAACCGTGAAGGTTTTTATCTATACCTTAAGTTCAAGTCCGAAGCAGATTTTGTCAAAAAATGGACTGAAACCATGAAACTTAACCAAAATGTCTTAAGGACTATGGTTATGAATGCACTTGAACATAAAATTAAACCGGCAAAAAAGGCTAAAGCACCGGTGGCTGCTTAATTATGGCAATCCGCATACCGGAACTTAACGAAGTGCTTTTTACCGGACGCCTTACCCGCGATCCGGATAACAGAATGACCCAGCGCGGGCAAACTGTTTGTGCTTTTAGTGTAGCCGTAGGGCGCAGATATTTAGACAATGCATCAGGCGAATGGAAGGAAGAAACAGCATTCGTAGATGTAACTCTATGGACCCCGAGCGAAAGTTTGAAAGAAAAACTAAGAAAGGGTACGCCTGTTATGGTACAAGGCCGTCTTGTTATGAATGAATTTACAGACAAGAGCGGCGTCAACAGAAAAGTGCTGCGTGTAAATGCAAGGCGCGTGCAGGTATTCCAAGCCGACGGAACAGTCCAATCTGAGCCGTCAACGGGCGATACTCCTGAAGCCGCCGAGATTGCGGAAGATGATGTGCCGTTTTAATTAAGCCCCAAAGGGTAGATTTTTAGAGGAAAGATAAAATTATGTCAGAAGAAAAAATTGTAAAAACAGAAACTACGGAAGTTAAGGCCCCCGTTGCCAATGCAGAGGCCAGGCCGCAAAGAACTTTCGCTCCGAGAAAACGCTTTGAATCCAGAAGGAAAGTTTGCAAGTTTTGCGCCGAAAAAATTGACCATATTGACTACAAAAATATCCAACTCGTAAAGAGTTTCACTATGGACAGCGGTAAAATTTTATCCAGAAGGATTACAGGTACCTGTGCTAAACACCAGCGTCAGGTTACTCAGGCCGTAAAGAGGGACAGAAACCTTGCTTTCTTGTCCTATTGCTTACCGAAAAAATAAAATTTTTACAGGAGTTTAAAATGAAAGTTATTTTAAGAGAAGATGTAAAACACCTCGGGACGGTCGGCGAAATTGTGGAAGTAAAACCCGGTTACGCAAGGAATTTCCTTCTCCCTAAAAAGTTAGTGGAAATCGCTACTCCGGCCGCTATTAAAAATTGGGAATTAGGCGCTGCAAGAAGGCAGAAAAAGATTGAAGCCGAACTCGCCAAAGCCAAAGAAGCCGCTGCTAAACTTAACGGTATTACGCTTAATTATACCAGAACGGTAAATATTGAAGGCGTAGTTTTCGGTTCTGTAACAAAAGCCGATGTCCAAAAGAGTTTAGCCGAATTGGGCCATAAAGTATCAAAGAATAATATTGATATTTTTGCACCTATCAAAACTATCGGCGATACCCAAGTTTCCATCTACTTCAAACCTACGGTATATGCTACCATTACCGTAAAAATTGAAGCAGTAGAAGAAAAAAAATAAGTTTGTATTACTCTAAAATCCCCGTCTTAACGGCGGGGATTTTGTATTTTTAATTTTGATAAATTTATATATAAGCCGCTTTACTGTTAAAAATACTTTTGTAATATTTCGTGTATAAAAAATCTTATTATATGATAAACAAAACTGCCGGATAAGTTGATAAGGCTTTAAAAATAAAACATATAATAATTTAACTGCTGAATATTAAATATAAATTGATAAAATATAAATATATGCAAGAAAAAACGGAACTTAATTTTAAAAGCGGTTTTGCGGTAATGGCAGGGCTTGCAAATGCCGGTAAATCCACATTGTTAAACCAATTTGCAGGAGTTGCGCTTTCTCCTGTCAGCCATAAACCGCAGACAACAAGGCAAAATATCCTTGCCATAAGCGAAGGGGATAATTACCAAATTGTATTTGTAGATACCCCGGGTTTCTTGCATGCGGAATATAAACTTCAGCAGATTATGCTTAATTCCTTAAATCAAGCCATAAGCGAAGATGCCGATTTGGTTATTTTTGTTTATGATCCAACCGCTCCTATGGCGCGTTATATTCCGCTTATTAAAAAACTAAAAGATTTATATTGTCCATTGCTTTTGGTAATAAATAAAATTGATTTAATAAAAGATAAAGAAGAAACGGAAAGAATTGTAAAAACTTTATCGGCAGAGTTAAAATTTAAGGATATTTTTTATGTCAATGCAAAAAAAGGCGAGGGTGTAAAAGAACTGCAAAGAGCGGTATTAAATTATATACCTTTCGGTCCGGCTTATTTTCCTAAAGGCCAACTTACCGACAGATGGGAAAGATTTTATATTGCGGAGTTCGTACGCGAGCAGATTTTTTTGCAATACGGGCAGGAAATACCTTACAGCACCTTTGTTGAAGTGGAGAAATTTACTGAAGATTTAGGCGATAAAAACTATATCAGTGCAATAATCCATGTTGAAAGGGAAGGCCAAAAGCCTATAATAATAGGCAAAGGCGGAAGCGCCATAGCAAAATTAAGGCAGGCAGCCCAAAAAAGAATAAATGATTTTTTAGGGCTTAAATACAGGCTTGAATTGCGTGTGGCAGTTACGCCCCAATGGCGGCAAAGTGTAAAATATTTAAAAAAATTCGGATATATAAATGATTAACAGAAATAAAATAAAGGCCCTTATAGATTTGATTGATAAAGAACCAGAACTTAAACCTCAGTTGCAGGCAAGTCTTGCTCGTATTATCAGGGAAGAACCTTTACAGTTTAAAAATGTGATAGAAGAGAATTTCGGCACTAATGTTCCCGAGTATATAAAGGAAATGGTAATCAATATCAAAAGGGATGAACTTTTGCCGGCCTTCGGGCATTATTTCAATCTTAAGAATCCATCTTTATTAAACGGTTTTGTTTTAATTGCTAAATTAGTTAATCCTTATTTATCGCAAAAACAAATATTGTCTAAATTGGAAATTCTGCAAAAACAATTAGCGTGCCATATTGACCGCAGTTTTGATATTTACCATAAAACACAGTTGCTTTCTGATTTGTTTTTTGTTGAATGGGATTACCGCCTTGAAAGCCTTAACGCGGGGGCTAAAACCGTAAGTTTGCCGGATATAATTTCTTCGCGCAGAGCAAGCAGTTTTGCTATGGCAGTTTTGTACTGCTGTTGTGCGGAATATTTTGATATTAAAGCGGATATGTTTGATGCCGGCGGAAAAGTTATGATACGCTTGCGTGATAAATATTCTTATGAGCCTGTATATGTAGATGTCTTTGCCGGAGGAAGATTCGTAGGGGAAGATGAGTGTAATATTTATGCTGCCGCACACGGGTTTAAATGGAGCGGCATTATGATAGTGCCACTAAACAGTAAACAGATTATAAAAAGATTTTTAGGTAATTTAATTTATATTTATTCCAAGAGCAGTGCCGGCGGTACTGTTGATACTGTAAGAAAGTGTTTTGCCTGTGCCTTGAAATCTGTTTAACGGAGATGTTATGAAGAAATTACTTGTTTTAACATTTATTTTTATTGCGGCAAATTGTTTTGCGCAAGATTATTATTTGGCTCCTGCTAAAAATAAAACTCCTTTAAAAGTTAGAACAACGGCAGATATTTCAAAAGTCCTTAAATTGCAGGATAAGGATAAGAAATACCGAAGCATAATTTTATTTTCTGATAAAAAACAGGCAGTTTATTTGTTAGTACCTTCAAGCCTAAATGTAAGGTCCGATAATAAAAACTCTTTTATTGTTTCCAATTACAGTCAGGATGACGATAATGCGGATGAATATAAAAATTTCAGTATAAATATCTTTTTTAAAGATTCAATAAAGGATATGCAGCAAACTATAAATAAACTTTCACAAGAAAATGGAAAGGAAATTCCTTTTGAGCATATTACAAAAAATTATGGAAGAACCCAATTTGAACAATATACTTTCTCGTTAGATGATAATAAATTTATAGTATTACAAGCACCTTATGCAGGCAGATATGTTGAATTTATATATATGGCACGCCAGCCTGAAGATGAAAATGTAAAAAATAATAAAGGCGAGGCCGTTTTGGGGATAGCGGCCTCAAGTTTAAATAAGGCTATCTTAACAAAATCGGCTGATATATCTTCTTATAAAATTGCCGGTTTGGATGATGCTGTTGTAAATAGCATTATTGAAAGCGGAAATCCCATGGGAAAACCGGATCCGGTTATGCAAAATTGGGTAGTAAATAAAGTTTCCGCAAGGCAAACTGCTTATTATTTTGAAATAAAGGATGATGAAGAATCTTTAGGCTATACTTTTACTTTGCCTTCAAATGTATCACCTCAGCCGGAAGGTACAAATGATGTAAGAATAATAATAGATAAAACAGAAAATTGCGAAATGTGGTTTGAACTTGTCTATAAAAACAGCGAAAAATATTATAATGAAGCCTCGTCTAAATATTTGAACGGTAAAAAATTAGGTAATAAAAAGCAAATTAAATTTAAAGCAGGCGGAAAAAATATTAATTTTGTAAAAAGAAATGCTTTAAATGCTAACGCTTATAATTATTTCTTTACCGTTGAGGGTAAAAAATTTGTTCTTTCTTTTATTGCTCCATCTGAAAAAATGCCTTATTACGAACAAATTTCCGCTGCTTTTTTAAAGACCTTTAAAAGCACGGCAACTAAATAAAATATCTTCTAATAAAGTTTTTATATCCCGCCTTTAAGGCGGGTATTTTTTTTGTATAACTGCCGGAGTTAGTATTTTAAATAATCTTAAGATTAATAAAACTGTGTCGGTTATGTGAAAAATCGTTCTTCTGCCGGTTAGTGCTTTGAGCAACGGCGGAACGGAAACTATACTTTTACTGTCATAAATACAAAGCGGCCGGATTTATGCTTGTTTATGATTACTATCGCGTAAATACGGCAATATCAAAGACACAAATTTTATGCCGCAATCGCGGGACTACGGCCGAATAGCGCCGTGTTTGTATACGCCGGATATAAAACAATTTGCGGCGATAAAGCCGGAAAAATAAATTATCTTTTGTTTAGGTTATATCCCCAAGAAGGTATTCTATAAAGTATAATAAATTAATAAAAGGGGATATACGGAAACATATAAAGTTTTTTAAACAGTAATATCTGTATAATATTTTAAACACTATGGAAATAATGCATCAAAAAAGAATTAGTTATTGGGATAATATTAAAGGGCTGATGATTATTTTGGTGGTCTTTGCTCATTTTTTGCTTTCACTGCCTGTGCGATCTTCATTACTGAATAATATTATCTATTTTATTTATATGTTCCATATACCGGTTTTCGTATTTGTGTCCGGTTTCTTCGGTAAAAGTATAAACTCACGGAGTTTGCAATCCTTAGGGAAATTACTGTTCCTGTATTTTATATTTAATAGTTTCGCCGGATTTTTTTATGGTTTTGATTCCTTACTTATTCCCAAATATTCTTATTGGTATTTACTGGCTTTGGTGGTATGGCGTACTCTTACACCTTATATAGCGGCTTATAAGAATATACAGATTTTTTTATTAGGAATTGCTTTATTGGCAGGGTTTTTCCCCAGTATTGATAATACTTTATCTTTGGCACGGATAATTTGTTTTTATCCTTATTATATGGCCGGATACCTGCTTGGTGATACGAAAGCAAATTATTTATGTAAGCAAAAATATTTTGTGCGTTTACGGCGCGGACTTGCCGTATTGGCTTTTGCGGTTATATCTGCAGGCGTATTCCAGTATGTTTTTAGTTATACGGAAAACTCCCTTGAGATGTTTGCTTATGCAGATATTTGCACTGATGCAATTGCCCGTATAGGCCTTTATATTGTTGCTTTTTCAGTCATATTTGCCTTACGCTGTTTGACACCGAAGCGCTATGTTGCGCTGCTTACGCTTTTCGGTAGGAACTCTCTGTGGATATTCCTTTTCCACCGGCCTGTTACATTGTTGATTGCCCCTTTATTTAATAATCAGCCGGATAGTGTAATAGTACTGATTTCCTTATTGCTGACATTATTTTTATGTTTTATTTTCGGCAATACCGCGGTTGCAAATTTTATGGATAAATTTGCGCTGGACGGAGTAAATTTATTCCGTCAGGAGTCAAAGACACGCTTTAATACAGCCAAGTTTATGTCTTTATGCGTTTTAGGAGGTTTTTTGTTTCTGATATTACAGGGAGCATACTCCGGTCTTACTTGGAAAGAGATTAAAAAAACTTTCTTTCCGGAAAATAATAATTCTGTACTTATGCCTGCGTCTTTGCCGAGAGTTATGCCCTTATGGCAACAAGAAGTTTTTGATAATGCTTTTCGTATTACATTTGCCGGAGATTTAATCTTATTGGAAGATCAGGTAAAAAGGGGATACCGCAGCGGTAAATATGATTTTACGGATGTATTTGAATATGCCGGGCCTTATATATCTTCGGCAGATTTTGCTATCGGCGTATTTGAAGGCCCTACGGCAGGGGAAGAAGCAGGCTATTCTTCCGGTAATTTTGATGACGGTAAAGAATTGTTCCTTAACTTCCCCGATGAATTTGCAAAGGCTGTAAAACAGGCAGGTTTTGATTTGCTAACTACGGCCAACAACCACCTGTTTGATAAAGGCGTTGCGGGCATACTGCGTACGATAGATGTTTTAGATAAAACAGGTTTGGAGCATACAGGCAGTTACCGTGATATAAACGATAAAGAAAATAACCGTATCAAGTTGGTGGAAAAAGACGGAATAAAAATGGCAATTCTTTCCTATACTTACGGCAGTAATTATATGGACAGCAAACAATTATTTGAAGGTAATTTAAGTTATTTAACATCTGTAATTTCAGGCACGGAAGGTGAATTGTTTGAAAAGATGAAAAGCAGTGTAGAAGAAGATTTTAAAAAAGCAAAAGAGTTAAAACCTGATTTAATTATCGTATTGCCGCATTTGGGGACGCAATTTTCAAATCAACCCGATGCCGTGCAGGAAAAGTGGTTCGGTATTTTTAAAGATAACGGTGCAGATATAATTTTAGGGGATCATCCTCATGTGGTGGAGCCGGTAGTTTTGGAAAATATAAACGGTAAAACCGTGCTTAGCGCATATTGCCCGGGTAATTTTGCTAATATCTATCGTAAAAATCAAGGGGATACAAGTATGCTTGTAGATGTTTACATAGACCGTTCTTCCAAAAAAGTTATAGGTGCAAGTATTGTTCCGCTTTATACGCAGTCCCCTGCGGACGGCAATTACCGCGCACTGCCTGTTTTTGAAATGCTTTATAATAAATCTTTGCGTAAACAACTCAGTACCGATGATTTGAAGTTCGCTGCATATGCCCATAATATTATTACTAAAGTTTTGTTCGGTCATTCTTGGGATATAAGCGGAGCAGTTGCTCCGCGCTATTATATGGATGAAAACGGCTTTTTAAGCACAAAACAAAGAGGTATGGAACTTACAAAAGATATGCGTGCAAGCAAGTTTTTAAAGGTTCTTAATAAAGCAGAAACGGTTTGCTTTATAGGAGATTCTATTACGGAAGGTACTAAAAACGAGGGCCACCCTTGGTATGAACCGTTAGAACCTTTTTTGTCTGCACAGTCAGTTTTAAATTATTCCCGCGGAGGGGCTACTGTCGGGGATATATTAAAACAGGCAGATGAAATCCCCGCTGCAGAGGTGTATGTTATTGCAATAGGGACTAATGATGTACGCTACCGCAATCCAGACAAGTGTGCTATGACGCCGCAGGATTTTGTTAATAAAACAGATATGCTGAAACAAAAATTGAAGGAAAAATCACCTGATGCAACCTTTGTATTTATTGCGCCTTGGTATTCTTCCGGCGGAGATCCGTTTTCCGCATTAGGAACGGAAGATAAAAAAATACAAAACGGATTATATAGTTCCGCTCTTGAGCAATATTGTAAGAATAACGGTATATTATATATAAATCCCAACGGCTATATTTACAGGGAACTCCAAAAACATCCGCAGCAATATTATTTGTTGGACCATATTCATCCAAACGCTGCACAAGGAATTATCTTGTATTCTCAAGCTGTACTTTTATCCGCCGCTTAAATTAAGCACTACTGCGGTTGTTAAGGTATAATTGCCAAACCTTTATCCTTTATAACTGAAATACTTATCCGTACAGTAAATATTGTCTGTGTTGTAAAGAAAAATGCCTGTTAGGCAGGATATAAAAATAAAACCGCCGCAAATTAAAAATCTGCGGCGGTAAAGTATTTTAGTTAAGTTTTATTTCTTTTGTTGTGCTACAAGTTCTTTAACTGCGCCTACCGCACCTAAAATACCTGTGGCTTCATAAGGCATATAGACGAGTTTATTATCTTTTCCGTCAACCATTTTCTGTAAGGCTTCTATATACTTTATGGATATAAGATAATTAGCAGGATTTGCAAATTGGTTTAAATTGTCGGCAACAATTTTAACTGCTTCGGCTTCGGCTTGTGCCACTTTGATTTTTGCTTCGGCTTCACCTTCCGCCTGTAAAATTTTTGCGCGTTTTACACCTTCTGCTTTATTGATTGCGGCTTCCTTTTCACCTTCTGCCTGTAAAATTTTTGCGCGTTTTGTACCTTCTGCTTCCAAAATAACGGCGCGGCGTTCGCGTTCTGCTTTCATCTGTTTTTCCATTGCTTCGCGGATGGCAGGCGGAGGTGTAATATCTTGAAGTTCCACACGGTTTACCTTAACACCCCATTTATTGGATGCTTCGTCTAAGATTGTTCTTAATTTAGCGTTAATTGTTTCGCGTGAAATTAATGTTTGGTCAAGTTCCAATTCACCGATGACATTCCTTAAGGTCGTTTGGGTAAGTTTTTCAATAGCAAGTTGCAGGGAAGTGACCTCATAGGCTACTTTGAGCGGGTCGGTAATTTGGAAATAAATTAAGGCATTAATTTTTATGTTAACATTATCCTTTGTAATAACATCTTGGGGGGGAAAGTCATAAACTGTTTCCCTCAAGTCTATTACGGAGATATACTGCGTACGCATATGGCCGGGGTATCTCCATTCAATTTGTTTTGGCTTATCAAAGAAAGGAATCATAAAATTAATACCGGAAGTAAGTATACCGTTATATTTACCTAATCTTTCCACGATAATTACGGTCGCCTGTTGTACTGTTCTTATACCGAAGCAGAAAAAGATTACCGCAAGTACTGCAAATACTATCAATGCTGTTTCCATTAATTATTCTCCTTTTTTACAATAAGTTTTATACCTTCACTTCTTAAAACTTTTACTTTATCGCCTTTTGCAAGTTCGCTGTCGCAGATAACTTCCCAAATATCTCCGTCTTTTTTTACGAAATATTTTTTTGTTTTATTATCTGCTTCGCTTACGGTTAGTAATTCTCCTGAAAGGGCTTCAATATTACTTTTAAATTTTTCTCCTTTTCTATACATATATTTGAGCATAAAAGGACGGAGCGTAAAGAACAATATATAAATTGTTATTGCTCCTATTGCAAGTTGCCAATAAACATTTAGCCCTAACCAACTGCATAATGCAGAAACAAAACATGCTATACCTATACAACTTAAAGAAAAATCAGTAGTAAATACTTCCCCTATAAGCAGAATAAGACCGAGTATAAACCAATAATGAGCCGGCATAAATACCTCCTTTAAAGAATAATTTGCCTAAAAGATTATACAAATATTTAATCTTATGCTACAATAAAAATATATTTTTATTTTTAATATCCTTGATTAGGGAGGAAAAAATGCTTTCGCATAAAAAGCCGCTTTCGGTATTATTGGCTTTTGTTTTATTATTACAGCAGGGGGCTATCGCAGCCCAATTAGATGTGGCAAGGGCATTAGATGCAAAAAGATTTGCCATACAAAAAAATGACTCAAATGATCCCGTAAAACTCGAGAGTTCCGGTTTTGAAAAACTTGAAAAGTTTAAAAAGAAAACAGGGGCAAGTTATCGTATCAGGATGAACGGCAAAACAAAAAATCCGCGTTCTCTGGTAGGCGGCGATAATATAAGAATAGGCAAAGGGGATTCCGGCGCACTTAAATTTATTAAAAGCAATAAAGATTTTTTGGGCGTAAACGAAAAGGATTTGAAACTTGCCAGAAAACCTTTACAGTCTGCTATCGGTACACACTTTTATTTTAAACAGTATTATAAAAATTTACCTGTTGAAAATGCCTATGTAAAGGTAAATATTGATAAAAGCGGTAATCTTATAAATTACCAATCAACTTATATACCTGATTTGTCAGTTGAAACAAAAGAGAGTATTTCCGCACAGCAGGCTTCCCAAAAAGCGGCTGAAGATGCCGGCGGATTTGCTTTAAATACTCCTCAAAAAGTAATCTATTCCGTCCCAGAAAGCAGTGAAGGGAAACTTGCTTGGAAAGTGCTTGTGCAAGGCGGGGAAAATGCCCCTGCCAAATGGGATTATTATATTGATGCACAAAACGGAGATGTTCTTAACAGAATCAGCAAACTGTTATATGCAGATAAAGCCGCAAAATTTTCAATAGAAATTAACCCTGTTTACCCTGGTGCACCCGGATTTTCTACACAAACCTTGCCTATGAGGGATATGTATGTTTATTCTTTCAATGCGGGCGGTACTCCGCAAGCGCCTAAAACTACTGATGCTAACGGACAGGTAACTGTAGGCGGCAGGATGTGGGCAACTTATTCCGGCCCGTATTTTACGGTTACTAATGAACATAATTTGACAAAATACTATGTGGAAAAAAGCACTAAAGGCGGTGCGGTCGAAACTTTCAGCACAAGCGATTGGAGCGAATTTTCAAAAGGTGCGGATTGGTCAACCTATAATGCTTGCGATAGCGGCTTTTATCCTGTATTTGCCTATCCGTTAATTTCCGGTTTTAATATGGGTGCTATGAATAACTCCGG
>CADAXZ010000026.1 GCA_902791965.1 Candidatus Proelusimicrobium bovinum
TTACTTAGCCTAACCATAGCCAAATAAAACATACTACAACTTTTACAGCCCGAAACTTGAAGTTAATGTATCAAAAAAAAAACGGGTGTCAAGTGATTTTTAAATTATGTTATTTACACGACGGGGAAAATGAAATAAAAAGGTATATTTTGCGGTATTGTTTATGGAATTGTAATTTCTATTACTGCAGAGAGTTTCTATATGCAATATCCTTTTCTGTACTGGCATACTTAGATTAGTTAACTACCTGATGCAAACCTATATTTAAAATAATACTTTCAAATAATTTCAAGGCAACAAATTAAAATATGAGGATACACCCTCTAAAAGACACACGGATATGTCATAGTAAAAAGAGTGCGGAACTATTTCAAATATAATAAAGTAAATTTTTACACTATGATAATAAAACAAAGTTCTATGATTATAAAATAAAATTTTTCAAATAATTACATAAATAAATCTCTAAATTTTGTAAAATTTTTATTAGCGTTTTTAAACGCTTATTTTTTTGTTAAGGAAGGTGTAAAGTTAAACACGATGAAAGAAAATCCCGACGGTGAATTAACACTAACGACTAAAAATTATGTAGTAAAGTTATCCTTTTGGGGATTGTTGGGTGTTGTTATAAGTGCTATGGTAGGCTCAGGAGTTTACTCCCTGCCGCAAAATATGGCAAAAGGAGCAGGTGCTTTATCCATAATAGCCGCGTGGTTTATAACAGGTTTCGGGATGTTCTGCATAGTTTATACTTTTCATCTTTTGGCAAAAGCCAAACCGGAAATGGCGTCTGGTATATACTCATATTCCCAAGACGGTTTCGGCAACGGTGCGGGCTTTTTTACGGCGTGGGGTTATTGGCTTTGCAATATTTGCGCCAATACAGGCATAGCCGTAATCTTAATGGAAGCGTTAAATTACTTCTTTCCGCCGTACTTTGAGGGCGGCAACAACCTAAATTCCCTTTTGCTTTCAACTTTTATTATTTGGGTATTTTTTATTCTTGTCTACCGCGGCATTAAGACGGCAACAATAGTAAACTTTATCGGCACTTGTTTTAAACTTATACCGATATTTATTTTTATCGCGGTTGCGCTTTTTATGTTTGATTTTAATCTTTTTAAAGCAGATATTTTATCAAACATACATTCACAGGATTTTAACTTTACCGCTATGATAGGGGAAGTTAAAGCAACTATGCTTGTTACCATTTGGGCTTTTATCGGCGTGGAAGCGGCAGTAGTTTTAACAGGCAGGGCAAAACGCACAAAAGATATTTCCCGCGCGACTTTAGGCGGATTTTTTATATGCCTTGTTTGTTATTCCCTGATTTCGCTTCTGCCCTTCGGCCTTTTAAGCAGGGCGGAAATTATTACTTTTCCTAATCCTTCTACGGCAGGAGTGTTGGAAAGTGTTTTAGGCAAAGCCGGCGGGCTTTTGATGACGGTAGGGCTTATAGTTTCCGTCTTATTCTCCTTACTTTCTTGGATGATTATCGCAACGGAAATTCCTTTCAGCGCGGCAAAAAAAGGCCTTTATCCCAAAATATTTTTAAAAGAAAACAACAGGAAAGTACCTATAGTATCTTTGCTTGTGTCAACACTCACTATGCAGGCAACTTTATTTATGGCGTTTTTCTCTTATAACGCTTGGGATACTATGCTTTGTATTACGGGTGTTATGGTTTTGCCCGTGTATTTCCTTACAACTTTATATCTTTTTAAAATATCACGCAAAAGAAAGTTTACGCAAACTTGTAATGTAAGCCGCCCCAAAGCCATTTTTATAGGCTGCTGCGGGATAATTTACGCTTTGTGGCTTATTTATGCAGCGGAACTTAAATATCTTGCTTTGGCTTTAATATTTTATCTTATAGGCGTGCCTGTCTATCTGGCCGCTAAAAGAGAACAGAAGGAAATAAAATGAATAGTGCAATGAAGTTAGGGCTTGCAGGCCTTTGCGGGCTTGTAGTAAGTTCTATGATGGGTTCGGGGGTGTTTTCTCTCCCGCAGAATATGGCTTTAGCCGCACCGGCAAATGCTGTGCTGGTTGCTTGGCTGATTACCGGTATAGGTATGTTTTTTATTGCGGAAACTTTCCGCATTTTATCAGACATAAAACCGCATTTAACTGCCGGTATTTTTGCTTATGCACGCGACGGATTTGGCAAGCGTACGGGTTTTTTTATAGCGTGGGGATACTGGCTTTCAAATGTATTTTCCAATATTGCGATGGCCGTTATTATGATGGAAGCATTAAACTACTTTTTTAAAGGTATGTTTGAAGGCGGAAATAATTTAAACTCTCTTATTTTGGCTACCGTCGTAATATGGTCTTTTATGATACTTATACAAAAAGGCATTAAGACGGCCGCGCTGATAAATCTTATCGGTACTGTTGCCAAAATTACGCCGCTGGTATTTTTTATTATAGTTGCACTTATAATGTTTAAATGGGATATTTTTAAGACGGCAATTTCCGCAGATTTTACTTTTAACGCTGCAGGGCTTAAAGATATGCTGTTTAATGTTAAGGAAACTATGGTAATTACCCTTTGGTGCTTTATCGGTATAGAATCGGCTGTAATTTTATCGGGCAGGGCAAAGCACCAAAAAGATGTAGCAAAAGCAACGCTTTCCGGCTTTTTGCTTTGCCTTGTGGTTTATATGATGATTTCACTATTACCATTCGGCTTTTTACAAAGAGGGGAAATTGCTTCTTTTGCCAACCCCTCAACAGCAGGCGTACTTGAAGCGGCTATCGGCAAAACAGGTGCAATAATTATGAATGTAGGGCTTATAGTATCGGTTTTGTTTGCGTGGCTTTCTTGGGAGTTAATTTCAATAGAAGCGCCTTGCGCCGCGGCAAAAGCGGGGCTGTTCCCGAAGATTTTCGCCAAAGAAAATAAAAACGCCGCGCCGACATTTTCCCTTTTAATTACGACGGCCGGTATGCAGATTGCTTTATTTGTGGCATTTTTCTCTGCTAATGCTTGGGATACATTGCTTAACATAACGGCGGTTATGATACTGCCGGCCTATTTCGTTGCTACTTTTTATCTGTTCCAAAATTCCCGCAAAAAACATTATGATAACGCTTGGAAGCTAAGCCGCCGCAAAATAGCAATAACGGGCATTTGCGGCTCAATTTATGCCTTGTGGCTGATTTACGCGGCCGACTTAAAATTTTTAGCAATGGCAGTAATCTTTTTTGCAGCGGGCATACCTGTTTTTCTCATAGCAAAAAAAGAAAATAATTTTTAGGAAGGTATCAAGTACCATTTTACCTATAAAACCTAATTATTATATAAAAACACCTCTAAAATTTAGGGGTGTTTTATTTTGCTATGATGTTCCCAAAATTACATATAAAGCCTGCGGTTATATAATTTATGCACCACACAGGTAAATTGACAAAAAAAATTCCGGCTTTTAAAGTAATAGGCAGGGAGTCCCGATTAAGACACTATGTAAATTGACAAAAAAAATTCCGGCTTTTAAAGCCGGAATTTTAATACTGCATAAAAATATTAAATACGGTTTACTTTATTGTTAATATCAGTAAATCCTATTTCGTTATCCGTTGAGGATTCTAAAGCCGTATCATAATTTTTTATATCGTCTACAATGCTATCTTTAATATTTGTTTCCTGTGCAGTTAAAACGCTATCAACTTTATTTTGTAAAGGCTTATCTTTTTGCATTTCTTTGTTTAACACATCATTGCACTCTTTATTAGCCTTGCATTTGTTTATAGCAAATTTATAAAATCCGTTATCCGGAGTTTTAGACCTGATAGCCTCAAGTATATAAAAATGCATTTCTCTAAAACTGTCATCATAGGAAGAATGATTTATCAGTTTGGGTTTCTTGTTAAGCATATATCTGTTAGCCGCCAAATTGCCCGAACAGGCAAACTGCATAGCCCAAGTCTGCCATGTGCTTGTAATGCCGAAATCTGTTAAATCATCAAAACGGACAGCCGCTACCCTTTCGCTTGTGCAATATTCTATAACCCCCTGTAAGCGGGCCTTTAAAGCAGCACTAAATGCTCTTTCGCAAAAGTTTACAGCACCGTCGGTAATCTTCGTAGGTAAAAAATGCTGTTTTAAATATGCGGTGCGCTTTTCTTTACTTAAATATTCCGCACCTACAAAAGCATTCAAATCCTTAAAGACAACCGTATGTTTTTTTGTAATTTGTGCTTGTCTGTTTACATCGGCAGGAAGGAAATCTTTTATATCATATTTAATAAGACTCATATCAGTCATAGGGTCTTTATTTTTTACAGCCTGCTTAAACTTTGTATATTCCTGGGGTGTTAATGTCATTGTAATATAGTTCGCGCTACCTAATCTGTAATCTTCCATAGAATAGCATCCGTTATTAACCTTTTCCCAATTAACAGCAGCATTACATAATACTGCAACTGACATAAATATAAATGCCAAAATAGAAATCTTTTTCATTCTGTCTCCTTATTTTAAACTACTAATATATTCCATAGTATAAAAACATATTTAATTTAAACAAGAGAAGAAAGACCTATATTAAAATGGGTCTTTTGCCCTAAATATTATAAAAATACCTGCTGCCACACAAAATATAATATCCTAAATTTTACAGTAGTGTTCTATCAGGTTCTTTACCCAAATAGCATAAAACGCCTGCCGTGAATGCACTAAAAATTGCAAGGCATAAAGTAAGATGAAACGCCGTAATAAAAGCCAATGTATGCTGTACGCCGCCTTTCTGAAAAAACCCTAAAAGGGCATTAAACAAATTTACCGTCAGCGCAACCCCTAAAACTATGCCCGTATTCCTGCCCAGAGAAGTCAGCCCGCTTGCATCATTGTAGAATTTTCTGGGAATAGCGCTCATAATACTGTTATTGTTGGGGGAATTAAACATTCCGTTGCCGACACCCAAAGTAATCTGCCCGATAATAATCTGGTACTGCTTAAATTCCGTACCAACACCCATATACCATAAAAATCCGCATATCATAACAATCATAGCACCTACGGTAAGACGGCGCGACCCCATATAGCCTGAAAGCCGTCCGCTTAAAGGGGAAACCAAAATCATAGGTATTGAATAAAATAAAATTAAAGTACCTGTTTTAAATGCAGAAAGCCCGTAAATATCCTGAAGTAAAAACGGCAGCAAAATACCGCTTGCATTAGTTGCGATAAATACGAAAGTTATGGCAGTATTCCCGTAAGCGAACACTTTATTTCCGTAAAGCGCAAGATTTAAAAGCGGCGTGCGGGTGAGCCTTTCGTGATGAAAGAAAAAATATCCCAATACGGCTGATGCCGCCAGCATAACCAAAATATGGGGGCTTAACAAACTTGCCCCTTCCGCTAAAGAAAGGGCCGTAAAAAAGCAAATGCTGAAAGCCATAAACAATACCGCGGAATTAGCGTTTATTTTGCCTAATTTAGGTCTTTTAACACTAGGTAAGCATTTATAGGCAAAATATGCACCAAAAGCCGCAAAAGGCAAATTTATATAAAATAAAGCAGGCCAGCCGAAGTTATCCAAAAGCATACCGCCAACGCTCGGCCCCGTTATATTTCCGACCGCCACAACAGAGCCTATAGTACCCAAAAACTGTCCGCGCTGCATACCGGTAAAAAGATTGGAAATTACGCTATGCGCCAAAGCAAAAAGCATAGCGCCGCCCATAGCCTGAATAAAGCGGGAAATAATCAAAGCAGAAAGGCTGGGGGAAGCCGCACACAAAAGCGAACCTAATCCGAAAAGCAAAAAACCTAAACTGTAAATTCTGTTCTGGCCGTAGCGGTTGCCAAGTTTACTGCTGATTGGTAAAATGCTGACTATTCCCAAACAATAAACGGTAATAACCCATTGTATACCCGCCATACCGACATTAAAATATTTTGACATTGCCGGCAAAGCGACATTTACGACGCTTGCATCAAGCGCGCCTATAAAATTACCGGTTACAACTACAAAAAAAGCAAAATAACGGCTGCGGATAAGTGTATCAAAAGCGCCGTGTCGTTGCTCAGCGGGCATTTTGTTTTTGCTCCCTTTCCTTCTTTTGCTCTTCCATAAAACCGGAGGCAAAAATACCGGAATATAAAGCAACAAGCATAACGCCGCTGTAAGTTACAAAAACGGCTAAAAACTTGCCCTGCGGGGTTATAGTTTCAATGCCTGCGCCGCCGGTACTGAAAGTCATCGCTGTAAACCAAAGCGCATCATAAATATTTTTAAAGACCTGCGGCTGGGCGGCGTGTTCAAAATAGTAAATGAGAAAAGAATTTACAGCCAATACTAACCCCATAATCAACCCGACGGAAACAAGGCTGTCCATTTTAGTATAAAACACTTTAAACATTGTTTTTAAAGGTTTGGAATATTCCACTATTTTCAAAATTCTGAAAAGCCTTAAAAAGCGGAAAGTCTGCAAAGGTTTTATGTTGATGTGTACCATAGGCACAATAGCAAGCAAATCAATTATCATAGCAGGGCGCATGGCAAAGCGAATACGGCTGCCTTTATAATCCGGTGAAAGGTCCGATGTCCAAAGTCTTAAAAAATATTCTATTGAAAATACAACAGTTATAAACAAATCACAAAATTTAATGACAGCAATATCTTCCGCAGATAAATCCGCAGAAAGAGAAAAAACAGATAGCGGAATATTTAAAAAAATCAGCACCAAAATAAGGCTAACAAACCAACTTTTGCCAAGCAGTTCATAACCTTTTTGTTTAAGTCTTTTATAATAATTAGCCATAAATAAATTATATTAAATTGGTATTTTATAAATCCATATTTAGCGTTTATAACGGCAATTATATACACGCAATAAATAATTAAAACCGTAAAATATATTTTAGCCGTAAAAAAGCCGCCCCGAAGGGCGGCTTATAAAACTTAACTTATTTTTACTTATTTTGCTTCTTCCGCAGTTGCTTCATTTTGATTTATACCGTTATTGCCGCCCAAATTCATAATTGTATTAAGGGTAGGCTGCGACATATTAAAATCAAACTGTGGAGCCGTTAAAGCAGGTTTATACTGTAAAGGATTATTATTCCAATAATTTATACCTCTGCCTATCGGGAAAGCAAATGCTGCTGTATGGCCTAAAGGAGCAATATATTTGCCAACTTTAGCGGTATTTAACAGGCCTATACCTTTGCTGTAGAAGAAACCGCTTCCAGCCAATGTTAATGCAGGTATCCAAGTATTTTGCTGCATAGCATCGGTTTTGCTAAGTTCGGGGTCATTTTCTCTGTCCCTATCAGCAGCCCAGTTATGTAAAGTAGGCAACAGAGCCATACCGATATGTACTGCAGGATAAGCGACATTCCATTCAGTAAGTACAGATTTTGCAACACCTATATCTTTAAGTTTGCTCTGTCCTAACATCTTAAATCCTGTTGTGGTATTAGCAAAGCCCACACCAACCAAAGATGCGCCTAATATGAAACTGTAAGGATCATTTTCAACAGAGAGCAACCCTACGCCTGCACCGGCGGTAAGTAAACTTGCGGCCGTAAGGCGTTTATAGCCTAAAGGATTATCTCCGCCGAAAATATTAAGCAATGATTTAGAATATTTTCTGGTAAATAATTGTGCTAAAGATATACTTGCCATAGCCACAATAGGTTTAAAAGCAGGGTTTTTAACACCGAAATAATTTTCAGTATATTCGTTAGCCTGTGCATTGCTGTATTTATTGAACATTGAGGCTTCAACACCCAAAGCACCTGTTGCAGCAAGAGTAAAGGGTAATACTTCCGGTCTTACAATGGTTTTTGTAGAAGCCCAAGCCTCTTTACCTATACCTGCCGTAGCATTTACTAACTGGCTGCCCCAACCTGTTCCTTTTAACAAATTAGCATTAGAACCGAATGTATAGCCTTCTACCCTGCCGATATGGGTAGGCATTCTTGAGGTATGGAATTTATAGAAGATAGCACCGGTAATACCTAATAATACTGGGTTATAGAGAGAAAAGTCCGTCCAAGGATGCTTTACCGCTTCACCTTTCTCATTAGTTTCAACAGAGCCATCAGGATTTCTATAATATCTCGGCCAAATTAAGTCAGCACCGGTAGCAATAGCGGGAGGAACTAACATCGCATAACCGCTGAGGTTCTTGAACATAAAACTCTTAAACTGGCCGGCACCGCCGCCGATAGCATCCATAAGGGGGTTAAATGAAGCCCTTGTAATTGAAGCCGACAAACCAATCAAAGTACCGCTGATAAGCAAAGGATACAAGGAAGGTTTATTTGGGTTTCTGTCATTTACATCACCAAAACCGTAGAAACCGCTGAATGTAGGTATCAAAAGGGAAGCGCCTGCCAAGCCTAATGAGGCTTTCATCATATTGGCAGAACCGAATCTCTTTACAAAAGGTGCCCAAACAGGTGATAAGAAACTTGAAGCATAAGGCAATACTACCGCAATTAAGGCTTCTTCTGTATTTGACATTTCAGGGTAGTTCTTTCTTAAAGGCCCGATTAAACCTGTTGATGCGGCACTTAATGAAAGGAACTGTATTGCAAAAAGTGTATTAATTTTATTTTTTGCGCCCGCAAGAGAAATTTCCAAAGGATTTTTGAAACTTGCCCCTTTTGCATATTGTATAAAGCGGGGTAATTCACCTTTAGGCAAAGCAAACATATACGGGTTTTTAAAGTGTGCAAATTGACCTAAACTGTTTCTGCCTACTACAGATATTGAATTATCACCGCCTACAACAACCTTAATACCGCTAAATTCCTTAGGTGTAGCAAGAGTAATATTTGTGGGTTTTAAAACACCGCCTTCCCTTACAAATACACTGCCTGTTCCGCCAAACAACTCGGACTTACTTGTAAAGAAATCGCGCCCCCATTTCATAAATCTTCCGCCAAATGTAGCAGGCTCTGCCATAAATTTAAGATTCAAAGGCTGGCCGTTTACAAGAGACATCCTTGCCAAATCGGCAAATGTCGCGTTGCTCACACCGATTTTGAAGAATGCAGGGTCAATCATTTTTTCGCCTTGGGCGACAGATACAAATATTTTATCGCCTTTTTCCGTCAATAATACCCTTGAAACTTTATCTGCACGGATACCAGGCACTTTGTTGGCAAAACTTACATTAACAGGCATTGCCATAGCATCAGCGCCGGCAGCAGTTCTATAACTTAATTCCACTGCCCCCATAGGAGTACCCACTGCACTTAACGGCCTTGCAAGGAAATTTATACCGCCCGTTGCAGCATTGGCATTAGCCAAACTCGGCGCTTTAAAGAAATTAGATCCTTTTAATGCATCTCCGAAACTCAATCCTGCTTCAAGAGAATACCCTGTATAGCCCTGAGCGCGGAAAGCATCTTGCGTAGCAGAAGCAAGGAAAGATGAATAACTTCTGTATTTATTAAGGAAATTTCTGTTAAGATAATTTTCTCTTGCCGCATTATTTGCAAGATTTAAAGTCTGTTCTATTTTAGTTATTTCCGCTACTCTGCCGGGGTCGCCCGCAGTAGCAGCCATAGCCGCAGCTTTATTTACTTTTAAACCGTCGCCGGCGGCATTAGCAGTTACAGTTCCCAAAATGCGGGCAGTAGTTGTATTTTCCGCACCGGCGCCGGCAATCTTAGGCAAAGCCTGTGCAGTATATAAGTTTCTCTGGCTCAATACAACGCCTGCCATTGCACCTTTCATCCTTCCGGAGAAAGCCACTAATGAACTTCTTGCCTTTACATATCTCTTAATTGAAGGAAGGTTCTTCATAATAGCGGCACTTCTTACGGCAGGATCTGCTATTTTTAAAGTTTTTATGGAAATATACATCGCCTTGCTGAAAGATACTGCTTTAGTTGCAAGTTTAGCGAGGTCAAAAGTTGCCCAAATCATAAAGGCAATATCGCCGGCTATAAAAGCACGGCTAAAATAACCTTGGGTATTGCGGCGGCTTGCTTTTTCAGATAATTTTTCAGCATTTACAATAGCACCGCCAGTCAATTTGGATTTTATTGCAGGATATGCATTCATTAAACCTAAATCTATATCATATTCCTGAGTAGCATACACATCATCCATATATAAATTTGCGATTTTTAATGCGATAAAAGCATCGGCAGATAATTTTTCATTATTTAAAATTTGCTGGGCATTAGCCTTAGATCCTGCAAATCTGGCTACATCAGCAACAGTTGCACCTGATTTTTTAGACTCAAGTGCGCCTACTAAGAACGGATATATAGATGAAAGCCCCTTGCCTATACTATATTTTTTAAGCAAATTTAAACTTGAGGGAGAACCTTCTTCCGCTAAAAGCCTTGCTATATCCGTAAAAGCGTTTCTATAATTCTTATATGCAGTATTGCTGTTAATTTCATATTGTGCATTTTTAGAAGGCGTTCCGCGTAAGAATTTTGCATTCATTACTACAGAATTACCTATATATTCAAACGAGAATTTATCTAAATTATCAATAAAACTGCTATTTACCCCGTTTTCTTGATTGGTAAAAGTATTTAAGATTGAATCTAATTTATCATAGCGTTTTAAACCTAATAAAGAACCGAAACCGGCATTTAAAATATGAGGGAAAGCCGGTGTATCTAAACTTCTGTATATAAGGCTTTGTACCGCTTTGGCATAAGCCTCATTATTATCACCGGACATATATGCACCGATAATCATCAAATCAGCCAAGTCCTGCAGTTTGCGCCCTGCGACTTTGGTTTTTGCATTTTTAGTAGCAGAAGAAGAGAAAAGACTTATATCAAATACGGCTTTTAAATCTTCATTCGCAAGGCGTCCTACGGCATAGTTATAAATGATTGTTTTTTCTTCAGGTAATATGACCGGCTTGCCGTTAAGTTTTAAATTAGCCAAAAGTCTTGCTGCTTCAAAAGAAATATTTTCCGGACCGAATGCTTTTACATATGTTCTTAATACCTTATAATATTCTTCATTAATTTTATTTTGGTTGGCTTTAAACCATTTAATTTCTTTATTGGCATTAGCAACATATTCATTATAAAGGGTTTTAGCAGGAAATTCCTTCTTGATTGATTCTATCATCATATCTACGGTAATGTGTTTGGTAACAGAATTTCCCAATGTATTTCTTACGGTAAAAGAAAGGGCAGAGTTGTTTGCTTTAACATAATCTTCCGCTTCTTTCTTTATATAAGCATCGTATTCTTTTTTAAATTCATTAAAACTGATAACTTTAGGTTCAACAAACATTCCGCCCATAAACTGTTTAAGTTCATAGGTAAGTCTGCCAATAGTGTTTATGCCTACGGTGTTGGCATAAGCAATATAATTTTTACCATATCGTCTTTTACCTGTCTGTCTGTATCCCGAGAGTTCATTCGCCAAGGGGGTAATATTAGAAATCTGGCGCTGTATTTCTCTCTTAAAGGCCTTTTCTATTTCAGGAGCGGATGTGGCCTCTCTGGTATAAATATTATCTAATTTAGCATCCAAAGCAGCACTCTCGGCAGAAGCCGCTTCCATAAAGGAATTAGAGTTCGCCTCGGCAAACGCAGGGGCAGTGCATTGGAAAACAAGCACGCCCGAAAGCACTAAAGAAATTGACTTTACACCTAAAGAATACATTGTTTTTTTCATATTATTATCACCGTAAAAATAATTTTTTGAATTTAAAAAAAATCTTACTCCTTATTATCATTATAACACCAATAAATATCTTACACAAGAGAATTTAGGCCCACCGTCATTTAGGTCTTTAGTCCTATATAATTTTTACATAATAAATATAGGACTTTTTTTGCAATTACGACGAGAGTTTAATATAAGCCATAATATTAATATCTGTCCTTAATCTTATTTTAACAAAAATTACAACTTATATAAGCATATATTCCTATATATTTATATTAATGTTAAAAATATAAAAGTCAAACTGTAAAAATATAATGCTAAAACAATGCAGGATATTTGACATATATTAATGTAATATATATGACATTTATTCCAAATTAATACCTATTAATCCTGCATAATAAAACTTTTTTGACGAATATATTTTATTTATCTATTGATTTTTAACTCAGTTAATCTTAAAATTTATAAATACAACTTACTTGGGGGAAATATGCGCAAATTATTTATTATTTTAGTGTTAGCCGCAGTAGGGGGAATAGTAGTATTCTTCTATAAAAATTTAGTTGCGACAGGCGGTAAAAGTGCTGCCATTACCAATTCTTATATTGATGTAGAGATAGATAAAGATGCTCCGATTATGATACAAACCACCCAAAATGACGATGCAGACGGGTACATCCAAACAGAAAATGAAGATAATTATTATAGTTATATAGGAGAGGAAAACGAAAAGGAAATTAAAGAAGTCTTTAAAGAAGGCAGCGCCCAGCATAATTACACAGATATAACTGAAACACCCAAAAAAAAAAAAAAAAAAATGAAGAAAGAAGATAAACATAAATATTTTAAAACCAAAAAACAAGAACAAGAACTGATTTCTTTTGATAAACAATATAAAAACAGAAATATGTCTAAAGAAGAACTTTACAGCGAACTTATGGACGCCATATATTTTGACGAAATTCCTAAAGCATTGGCACTTATAAAAAAAGGAGCATCTGTAAATTCTCCGGATGACGATGCAGATTTTACTCCTATTTTTATGGCATTATCCAACGGAAGCGTTGATATGGTTAGAATGCTGCTTGATAAAGGGGCTGACTTAAATATTTATGATGAAAAAGGTTTAACACCTATACACCGCATTATCACACAAGAAGGATATACGGGTTCATCATATTATCCTGCTACTGAACTTATAGAAGTTCTGCTTGAATACGGGGCAGATATAAACAAGCCTACAAAAAAAGAACAGTTTACACCTCTTATATACAGCGCACAGGAACATAAGGCAAAAATTATGCAGTATCTTTTAGAATCAGGCGCGAATGACGAACTTACGGATAAAAAAGGATTGACAGTTCTTGACTACGCTAAACAATACGAATGTACTGCCTGTCTTAAACTACTGCTCAATTAAAATATTCATTTAAAAAAATACGGCTGCCCCAAAAGCGGCCGTATTTTTATTTATGCCCAATAACAAAGCCGTATTTTTAAAAAACGGGAAATTATCCAAACGCTTATCGGCACAAAACATAATACCCTCTTTACAGGCAATTAACCCGCTGCCAAAAGAGCCGTAATAAAACATTCTTGCGCCGATAAAAGGCAAGAATGTTTCCTTAGAAGTAAAAACCATCCCGCCGTAAGGCCGTAAAGTCAAACCGCAGGTATGCGTATCAAGCGAAGTGCTGCCGTCAGTATATTCTTTATAAATAAAACTCCCTTCTACAGGAATATATAAATTACTTATTTGTGTATAAGCAGGCAAATAAGCGCTATGCGTATCTGCTTTCGCGTTATTTTGCTTAATTGCACAAAATTTTTGTTTTATTTTAAGAGTATTTCCCTTAAAAGATATTTCTTTTTTTACATTATCGGCAAGAGTTTCTTTAGTACAATAAATTTCCCTGTTTTCATTTTTTAACATACTTTGCGTAAAAATAACAATAAAAAAGGAAAATAAAATAAATATAATTAATTTCTTCATTTTTTTATTATCTGCCTGCACTTTTCAAGAGGTCTGAAGGGTACGCCCAGAGAAATATGTATCCAACCTTGCTCTAAAATAATCTGCCCGAAATGCAAATACTCAGCCCTGTTAATTTTAGAAAAAGCACAAGACAAATCCCATTTTTCAGGTATAAAATCCGCCGCCTGCCCAAGCAAATGCTGGGA
>CADAXZ010000027.1 GCA_902791965.1 Candidatus Proelusimicrobium bovinum
ACCCGCGCAAGGCGGTTATGTTGTTGACGGCCAATATTACGATTACGGTACATATCCTGATGTAAAATACAAAAAAGAAATAGAAAATGCTTTGAGTAAATACCACAAAGATATTGCCGGCAGGCTTGGGCTTAATGCCGCATATATGAAAAATCCTGACGGCAGTTTAACGGTAAGGTATTTAGATAAGGAAACTTTAGATAATGCACAGAACGGATTTTTTACGGCTTCGGCCAAACAGCATCATAACGACGGTAATATAAGAATTCTTTCAAGGAACGGAATAACCGGTAAAAACGGATTGAACGGCAATCCGTCTTTAAGTAAAGCCAATCTTAACAATATGGATAAATTATACGGAGATGTCGAAGATAAATTAGCATATTACACTTCTTTCAGGAGTAATAATTCGTCAGCTAATCAGGATAAACCGTCTGCAAAATCCGGTATAGAAAAAAGTTTTTCGCAAGAAATTTTAGAGGCTTCCAGTTATGTCCCGATAGAAGCAATAGGCCGCCGCTCGGAAGATTCTGTTGATAACATAAATGCAGATGAGTATGAAGATTCTCCTGTTTTAGTAATAGAAAACAGACATATGGAACTTGATGACTTGTTGCAAAAGTACGGCATTAAGCAAATAAATAAGAATAGAATTGATACTTTTACCGTTGATTTGGGCAATAGCCGTTCCGATTTAAGAAATGCGGAAAAGATAAAAAAGGTTTCGCAACAGTTGATAAAGAAAATAGATGACACTCGTGAAAACGGTAAAATAAAGGTCATTTCGGTATCAAGAATACCCCATGCTTTGGAGAATTTATCTTCGGAAATAAAAGATGCTTATAAGGCTTTCCCGCGCAGTCCGTATGTTGATGTATCGGAAGAAACAGGACAGCCGCAAAATATATATTTTACTGATGTTTTTCTCAAAAGATCAGGTATGCAAGATTTGTTTACTACTATGGGTGTCAGTATGGCTGATATTACGGAATTAGGAAACAGATATTCCCAACTTGACGACCGCCGTATGAAGAATAGTGAATATTTTAATTTGCTGGCTGATAATGAATCTTTACAAAAAAGAATGCCTAAAATAGTCTTCTATTTAGGTAAAGTGCCAAGCGAAGTAAAAGACAACAGAAATGAAATAGCGGTTGCTTCGCCATCTTCTTTCTTATATGCCTATGCTCCGACCATGGCCCCTGATTTTGTCATCAAAGGATGTGAAGGGGAATGTACAAAAAGAGGTTTGCTGATGGAAAAGATGTCGCCGGAAAGATTTTTACGCAATGTAAATGCAAAAGGCAGCAATAATATTGTTATAGTCAATGATTCTGCTGTGGCAGGTGTTTTAAAAAGAAACGGAGTTAAAAATGTAAGGGTTATAGATTCTGATACTTTATATTCGGGTGCTCCGGAAAATATTAACACGGTATTGGATAACTTAAGCGTAATTATTGGCGATCAGATTAAATCTGACGATGTGCTGGTAAAAGAATTTTCTAAACATATGCAAAAAATCAGCGAAGAGGAAAACCAGAATTAATTTATCAGTTTTTATATAATTTACTTAGGTACAGATATGAAGAAAAAAACAATTGTTAAGATTTTATTATGCGGTTTATTTGTTTTTTTATTGCTTCCGGCAGTTTTTGACGAAGATAATAAAGAAACCCCCAAAAAATCCGCTTTTGAAAATGCTACATCTTTTTCGCCCAGTGAAGATGCGGATACTATCCCCATTATTGAAAACGATAAAGAGAGTATATTTAAAAAATACAGCAGAAAATTTAAAAAAATGTATGGTAAAGTTTTGTTTGGTGTTCCTGCCGGAGAGGAAGACGGGGTTTCTTTTGCTAAAGCAAAAAATACTGATGACAGCGACAGCAATGTTGATCTTTCTTCGGCGATGTCTTATTTGTTGTCGGATGATAAATCTGCAAGTGCAAGATCTTCTTATAACGAAGATTATGAAGAAGAAACAATGGGTGCTTTATTTTATGACAGTTATACCGACAGTTATGTCGTAGGTTCTTCTATGCCTGTAAGGCAAACTATGCACGATAATGCCCCTGTAAAAGGTTTGTATGAAACATCCCTTATAGAATCACCCGAAAGTAAAGTAAAGGCTACTCAGGTTTACAATAGCGTGATGAGAAAAGTGGAAAGGCCTTCCGTAATTACGGAAAACGGGAAAAGGCTTTCTCAGAGGCAAGAAATATCCGCCGGAAATTTGCCGGAAAATAATTATGCTAAGCCGATACAGAATAATGCTGTAGAGCAAAATAATAATTTGCAGAATTTTAACCGCAAGTATGTAGGTATTGCAAGCCGTAATTCATCAAACGGTAATAAAGACAGCCGCGGCGGGGAATTGTATGCGTATAAAAAAGGGACTTTTGGCAGTTTAAGAGGAAGCGGCATTTTACCTGATATTGAATCTGTTACGGGTCATGCTGCAGGCAGGGTAAGTTCTGCCGCTACAACTATGAGAGAAGAAAATGCTACGCGCAGCGCCGGAAATGGAACAGAACCATCTGGAAATGGCCAGACAGATGAAGGTAATGTTCCTGCTTCTTCGGATGATACTAAACCTGAAGATCAAGAAAAACCTTTTGATACAAGTTTATATCCGGAAATAACAGAAGCAGAAGTGTCAGAATGTGCAGAAGGTGAGGAAATAGAATTATGGGATGAAGACACTGCGCCGGAAGAAACGGATAATACCGCGGGACAATCTGCTCAAAACGGTACTGCTAAATTAGAAGCAACAGCGGAAAAAGAATCTTCTGCTAAGGAAGATGATACAATTAAGGCTTGTGATAGGGAAGTTCTTTTCTCCGACAGCCAAGTTAGCGGAGCAATCGGAATAGGAAAAGGCGGACAAAACAGGGTCATTATTGATTTAGGTGCTGTAAATGTAAAAGGTAAACCAATGAGAAGAACCCTTACGCCGGATTCTTATAGCAATCTTTCATATACCGGTCTGCACAGAATAGGTGTTGATAATTTAGCAACAGGAGAAGGAATAGATAAGGTCTTTTCTGCTATAAGCGATAGTGATTTTAAAAAGTATCTTAATGATTCTAATAATGTAGCCGTAATTATAACCAATGATGCTAAAGTGCAGCAAAAATATCCTGACCGTACCGTACTTATACAGGACGGAGATTTTATCAAAATCAGTAAACTGAAATCTTTAGCGTCAAACCTTAATAAAATAGATGTAGAAAAAGTAAAAGAAAATCTTATTGCCCAAGCCAAAGCAAGAGAAGAAGCAAGAAACAGCCAATATAAGGGAGAAATAACAGGCGCAGGTAAATATGCGGCAGAGGATTAATTCAAGCAGATGAATTTAAAATCTGATTTAAGTAATATAGAAGAGTTTTTGCCCAAAGGCTTATCCGCTGATAAGCACTTAAAAGCAAAAACTCTTTTTTTAAAGAATTTATCTTTAAAAGCCCATAAGTTTTATAGAGGTAAATTAACTGTTTTACCTAAGGTATGGCCTTTATCGGGGCAATGGCTTGGTGTTTGGTATACTCCGGGTGTATCGGCAGTATCTACTGCCATAAGAGATGAAAACAGCCTTTCTTTTGATTTTACAAGCCGCGGCGGCAAAGTGTTGGTGCTAAGCGACAGTACCCGTGTTTTAGGCGACGGGGATTGTACTGCCCCTGGCGGGCTTGGCGTTATGGAAGGTAAAGCAATTTTGATGAAATATCTTGGCGGGTTTGATGCTTCTGCTATGTGTATAAACAGCCGTGATGAAAAAGGAAAATCTTCCGCACAAAAAATTATAGATTTTGCACTTATGTCTGCCCCCAGTTACGGGGCAATCAATTTGGAAGATATAAGCCAGCCTAACTGTTATAAAGTTTTAGATGAATTGCAAAAATGTTGCCCTATCCCTGTTTGGCACGATGATGCACAAGGTACAGCCTGTATTACTTGTGCTGCTTTAATAAATGCCCTTAAACTTGTGCGGAAAAAAATAGAACAAATAAAAATTGTTCTTTACGGAGCGGGGGCAGCCAACAGTACGGTTGCAAGATTTTTAATGGCTATGGGTGCAAACGGGGGAAATATTATTTTGTTTGACTCCAAAGGCGCTTTAAGTAAAAAGCGTACTGACTTAAAAAACAATCCGGATTTTTACCGGCAATGGGATTTATGCCTAAAAACAAATCCGTTAAATATACAAACGCAGGAAGATGCTTTTAAAAATGCCGATGTGCTTATAGCGCTTTCAAAACCCGGCCCTGATACAGTAAAAAGCGAATGGATAAAACTTATGGCAAATAAAGCAATAGTTTTTGCCTGCGCTAACCCTGTGCCGGAAATATCTCCGGAGAAGGCCTCTGCGGCAGGTGCGTTTATTACGGCAACAGGGCGCGGGGATTATCCAAATCAGGTAAATAATTCTTTATGTTTCCCCGGGATACTTAAAGCAGTGCTTTTATGCAGGGCTAAAGCCATAACGGATACTATGGGTATTGCCGCAGCAAAAGCGATAGCGTTAGCAGCGCAGAAAAAAGGTCTTAAAACAGATAGGATTTTGCCTGATATGTCAGATAAAGAAGTATATCCTTTACAGGTAAAAGCCGTAGTTGCACAAGCAATAAAGGAAGGCCTTGCCCAAAATAATATCACACCGCAGCAAGCATATATTAAGGCGAAAGCAGATATTGCGCAGGTGCACCGTTTAAGTAAAAAATTATATAAAGACGGAATTATAAAACAACTGCCGCAAAAATATCTTAAAAGCGCACTTAAAGAAACTTTAAAAAACTTATGAAAACCGTAAAAGCCGAAACTTTAATACCCGTTATAAAATATTTATGTATTAGGGCGGCATATAATTTGCCGGCAACTTATTTGCGTCTGATAAAAAAAGCCGCCGCAGCGGAAACTGGGCGTGCGGCCGAAATATTAAAATTAGTTTTAAAAAATGCCCGAATAGCAAAAGAAGAACTTTATCCGCTTTGCCAAGATACCGGCAGCGCAGTTTTATTTATTGAAATCGGTCAGGAAATTTTTATAAAAGGGGATATAAACAAGGCTGTTGATGAGGGGGTGCGCCTTGGTTTTAAGGAAGGTTATTTGCGTAAATCAATAGTGTCAGATCCTCTTTTTGTGCGTAAAAATACGGCTGATAATACACCTGCTGTTGTTCACTTTTCGTTTATTAAAGGGGATAAAATAAAGATAAAACTTATCTTAAAAGGCGGCGGTGCGGAAAATACAAGCAAATTAAAAATGTTTAATCCTTCCGACGGTAAAACAGAAATAATTTCCTTTATAAGAGATACAGTTAAAGCGGCCGGTGCAAAAGCGTGTCCGCCTTTGGTAATAGGCGTAGGCATAGGCGGTAATTTTGAAGAATGCAGCCTGCTTGCCAAAAAAGCCCTTTTGCGTAAAACAAAACATAAAAATAAAATGTACCGTCAATTAGAAGATGAAGCCTTAAATGCAGTAAACGAATTAAATATAGGACCGCAGGGCCTTGGCGGCAAAACTACGGCTTTAGCCGTTTTTGCGGAATATGCTCCGTGTCATATGGCAAGTTTACCCGTAGCGGTAAATATCTGTTGCCACAGTCACAGAACAGCACAATGTGAAATATGAAATATTTTATTACCTTGCCCAAGGATAAGGCAAAACTTAAACTGTTAAAATCCGGCGACGAAGTTTTTTTAACCGCAACACTTTATTCTATGAGGGATAAAGCCCACGCTCTTTTGCTTGCTGAAAATAAAATTCCTATAAATTTAAAAGATGCTATTATTTATTATATGGGGCCTACTCCTGCGCGTGCGGGGCGGGCTTGCGGTGCTTGCGGGCCGACTACAAGCGCCCGTATGGATAAATATACGCCTACAATAATCAAAAAAACAAGTATAATTGGTATTATAGGCAAAGGTGAACGCAATTTTGAAACCGCAAACGCTATGAAAGGCCGTTGTGTATATTTTTGCGCATACGGCGGTTTGGGTGCACTTTATGCTAAATGTATTATAAAAAGTAAAGCGGTACTATATAAAAATTTAGGTGCGGAAGCGGTTTATGAACTGAAGGCGGAAAATTTCCCTTTGGTAGTAGCGCAGGATTTTAAAGGAAACACAGTTTACGGAGGAAAATAATGAAAAAGTCATGGTTAATTTTAACGGTTTTATTTGCTGCAGTTATTTTTGGGGCTTGCAGTAAAAAGCAGGTATATGAGGAAGAACCTTATAACCGTTCCAAAAAAGCAAGTTATGAAAACAGAATAAGATATTCTTCCTTTGCGCCGTTTATGTATGAAGATAAATTTTATGCTTATTACGGTTTGTGCAAAAAAGTAAGCGGGCCTGATAAGCAAGGCTATTATGAAATGGAATTTAAAAACGGCCCTAAAGAAGGCCAGACAATAAAGACAAAGGATGTCATTTTAAAAACGCGTCCTGCCCGTGCCGATGAAGTTAAAAAAGGTATGGCGGTATTAGTAAATCATTGGAATCCTAAAGTCCATAATGATGATAGCCGTATAGATTTATGGCGTAAAGGTGTAGTTTACAATTTGGATAAATTAAGCGAAGGAAAAGTAATGCTTGAGTTCCCTTTTGACAGAAATGATTTTATGGCTACCAAAGAAGTTTATTTGCTTGATAATATCCGTATTATCTTAAAGCCCGAAGGCGTAAGGGACCCGAGAATATTCCTTGACTAAAATGTATGTTTAAGAAGATTTTTCTTTCTTTTTGCGCCCTGCTGTGCGGCAGTATTTTTGCCTGTGCTATGCAGGGCGATACTTATCTTATAGATACTCCTACGGCGGAAGTACTGCCTTTGAGGGATTTGGGCATTAAAAGCAGGTTCTTCAGCGGGGGCGGACTTCTTACTTATTTTGATTTTACTGTTATTAACCGCCTGAGTATCGGGGCATCTTTTACATTTGAACATCTTATAGGTGAAAACGACCAAAAGATAAAAGCGCTTGTGCCGGCTTTACAGGTTAAATACCGTATTTATGACGGCGGTAATTATGTGCCGGCTTTTGCTTTAGGTTTTGATAATCAGGGCTTCGGTTATGACCACGATAAAGATGAGTATATACATAAAGCAAAGGGGTTGTATCTTGCAGCCACGAAGGAAATCTTTTTACCCGGATTGGTATTTAACCCGGGGCTTAATATCAGTACAGATAACTTTGAATTTGATAAATTAGCCGGATTTAGCGCTTTGGCATATAATATAAAAGATTCCGTAAATTTGATGTTTGAATGGGATAATATCCATTCTATAAAAAAATCCCGTTTAAACGGTGGCGTAAGGGTTTATATAACGGAAAATTTTGCCTTGGATTTGGCTTTACGCAATTTTAATGAAAAAACGGAGCGTATCGCACAGTTGAAATATTCGTGCGGTTTATGATACTATGCAGGAAAATAAACCTAAATTTAAGCGTAATATTATTTTTATTAAGAGGAATTTCCAACTTAAGTTTATAGCCTTAACTTTGCTTTTGGCTTTGTTTTGCGTGCTTGTCTGCGTATATGAATTTGCATCTCTTACGCAAGTGTTTTTTACTGAACACCCCGTATTATTGCAGGAACTTATAGATAAAGGTACATACGCAATACCGATGTCTTTATTAAAAATATGTATATTTTTTGCGGTAATAGCAATTTTTGCGGCTGTACTTTCAAATAAAATAGCAGGGCCTGTTTACCGTTTTGAATCCGTATGCAAAGAAGTTGCCAAAGGTAATTATAAAGTGCGCGTTAAACTGCGCAACGGCGACGGCCTTAGAGATTTAGAAAAAGAATTTAACAATATGCTGGAAGTGCTTGATAAAAAAGGGACTTCACAAGGAGAACAAAAAGGTGAAAAATAAATTTATTTTAGCAATTTTATTTGTTTTTTTAACTGTGTGTTTTGCTTCTGCCCAGCAGTATAGAATAAAATATTCGGCAGATGATAAAGCCCCTTTATCTTTAGAAAATGCAATCCGTATTGCTTTGGAAAACAATTACAATTTACTTCTTACCGAGCAAGATGTCGTAATATCAGAGCAGCGCCTTAAAGAAGCCAAATTTTTATATTTGCCGGAAATAAGTTTTAATGCGGGCGCAACCGCTTATAATTTGGATTCCCCTATGATTTTACCGGATAATTTGGGTTTAAGGTATATAGGGCCGTCTGATAACCACAAAAGCAAAAATTTATTTTACGGCATAGGCGTATCTGCTACGCAATATCTTTATACCGGCGGGAGGACTTCAAGCACGGTAAGTATAGCGCAAGCCGGACTTAAAGAGGCTATGAGCCGCTACGAAGCCGTAAAATATTCCATTGTTTATCAAGTAAAAGAAGCCTTTTTTGAACAGTTATTTTTGCAGCGCAAGCAAGTCCTTTTGGAAGATATAATAGACAAAATGCAAAGTTATTTTGACAGCAAAAAATTAAAACAATGGGAAAAAATTTTTGCAAAAGCGGAACTTTCAAAAATGAACAGCAAATTAAATACTCTTAAGCAGGAAATTTCTTCTTCCAATTTAAGATTGATTGCTGTTCTTAATAAAGAACTTAACAGTAAATTTGTTATCAGCGGTAGTTTTGAATTTAATCCGATAAATGTTGATTTATCAAAAGCGACTTTATGGGCTATGGAATTCCGTCCGGAACTTAAAAGTGCTCTTTATAAATTGGAAATGGATAATCTTTCCGTAAAACTCTCTCTTGCGCGCAGGTATCCTAATATATTGTTAGGCGTCGGCTATGACCGTCAGGGGGAAGATAATCTTAAAGATAAAAATATTCAGGCGACTTTAGCGTTAAAACTGCCTTTCGGTTATGATTACGGCACTCAGATAAAACAAAAACGCGCCGAACAACGCCAGAGTAATTTAAAAAGAGCCGCAATAGAAGATTCCATCCGCACAGAAGTACTTGAAGCCTATAATAACTTGGTCTTTTGGCAGCAGGAGGCTGCTTTGCGCATAGATACTTGGGATAATATCAATAAAGAAATGTCTGCTTTGAATTTTAACACCTTGGATAAAGAAGATGCTGCTAACCTTTTAAATTATTACTATGAGTTGGGAGTTTCTTATTTGGAAGGTATCAAAGAGCATATGCTTGCAGTTGCCAAATTGGAACTTGCCGTCGGCCAAGATATAAGAGAGTAAAATGACAGCAAAACTTTTTACCGTTTTTACCGCTTTTATGCTTTGGGCAAATATCCTTTTTTGCGGCGTAATAGACAGTAAAAGCGAAGATGATATTATGCGGGAATTTTTATGGAGAGAATTTATAAATCTTCCCGCAGATAAAAGGCCTAAAATAGGCATAACTTTATCGGCGGGTGCGGTAAGGGGGCTTTCTCATATCGGTGCTATGGAAGTTATAAAATCAAGCGCAATGCCTATTGATTATATGTCAGGTACTTCTATGGGGTGTATTGTAGGTTCTCTTTTTGCGGCAGGTGTAAGCGAAGATCGTATGCTTGAAATTATAGCCAACCCGAAACTTTCTTATCTTTCTACTGATTTAACTTTCGTCGGTGTATTGAAATATGTTTTTGGCAATAAATTGTTTTCTTCTGAGAATTTTGAAGATTTTATAAATGCGGAAGTAGGTTCTGTCAATTACGAAGAACTTTCAATTCCTTTTGCGTGTGTGTCGGCAGATATAAAAACGGGAGAAAAAATAGTTTTTGATAACGGCCCTGTTGCCGTAGGTGTGCGCGCCAGTATGAATTTGCCCGGCGTTTTTGCGCCGGTTGAATACCGCCAAAGATATTTAGTTGACGGCGGTGTTGTTGATTATATGCCTGTTGACTTGGTGCGTGATATGGGGGCAGATTGGGTGCTGGCTGTATTTTCCCTTGCGGATTATTCCCAAAAAGTTCCCTCTACAATTTTAGGTTATATTATGCGTACGGCAGATTTGCGAGGCGCTTTTCTTACGGAAAATTCTGAAAAGGATGCTAATTTCCTTATAGAATCACGCGTGGGTGATATAAGCCCTTTTGACCCTCGCCAAGCCTTTAAGGCAGTGGAAATCGGTGCTAAATCGGCATACCGTTCCCTAAACCCGATGAAGGAAAATTTACTTTTATATTCGGTGGATTATGTATTTAAGTAAAAGAGCAATTTTACTTTCGGTGTTTTTATTATTGCCTTTTGTTAAGGCCGATGCTTTGTTTGGTATTGAAACTAATAAAGCCCAAAAAAATATTATTGCCCGTTTGGAAGAAAATGTTTCTGCCGGGGATTATGATGCGGCGGAAGAATTGGGCAGAGAGTTCCTTATAAAATATCCTTCCGCTTCCAAAAAAAGGCTTAAGCAGGTTTATATGCTTTTAGGAGAGGCCTATCTTGCCGAAGGGCAGCCGGATAAGGCTATGCTTATCTATAACGAAGCGGCAGAATTTTTGCCTAAAGATACGGATATGCTTTTATCTTTAGGCGATATTTATTTAGACGGCAACCTTACCGATAATGCCAAAAGCATATATGGCAAAGTTTTAAAACTTGATAAAGACAACAAACTTGCATTATTAGGGCTTGCAAAGGCTTATTTTGAGGAAGGATTTTTCTCAAAGGCTTCTTTTTATTTTAAACAATATGAAGATTCCGGCGCAAAAGAACCTAAGGACTTTCTTTATTATTATGCAGTTTCTGAATATTTATCAAATAATAATGACGGGGCTTTGCAAATTGCTTTCCGTTCGTTAATTTTTAAACCGGATGCCGACGGATATTTGCTTATCGCAAAAATATATAAAAATAAAAAAGACTTAGATAATGCAGTTAATTATTTAGATAAAGCATTGGAAAAAGATTCTTCCCGTAAAGATATTTATATGATAAAAATGCTTTGGCTTGCTTTTAATACTAAAACTTGTGCTGAAGGCCTTAAAATGGCGGAAGAAATTTTAAAGCAGGATTCTAAAGATAAACTTGCCCTTTTTGCTAAATATATTGCCTTGTTTAAACAAGGCTCGTTTGAGAAAGCAAACCGGCAGTTAGAAAAAATAACTGCGCAGGAAGGCGACGGATTTATTGACCGCATTGCACAAAAAATATACGGTTATACAAATTAAGTTTAGATAATTTAATTTGTTGTATATTTTTTAATAATTAGGTCTAATTGTCAAAAGATTGGTAATACCGTTTTAAAAATGATTTTATAAGATATATTCATAAACAATAAAAGCCCCGCTTTTGTGCGGGGCTTTTATTGGTAATATTTAAGTTTATATTAAAGTTTAAAAATCTTTTTTACCGATATTTTTAAATGCTTTAAAGATAAATACTATCAAACCTATTAAAGCATATAATCCGAAAACTATAAACACAACATCTTGCGGATATTTAAAAAGCAAAGCAATAATAATTGCTATCGCGGCAAGTTTTGTTAAGGTCATCTTGCGGCGGTTATCTTTATTCTCTTTTTTACCCTTAAAGGCTGCATAAGGTACATTTGATACCATTAAAAAGCCCAAGCCTATTGTAATGAATGATATTGCGCTGTGGATATGCGGCAGATAAGATTGCATAAACGGCATTATTTTTCCGTTAGCATCAAAAGCAAAAATATTGTAAGAAAGTGCAAAAGATACTAATACCGCGGCAGCGGCCGGTACAGGCAGGCCTGTAAAATATATTTTGGAAGATTTACCGGCATGTGCCATAGCGTTAAATCTTGCCAGTCTTATCGCGCCGAAAAGCACAAACAGGAAAGCAATTTGTGCGCCGAAGGCATTATATTGCAGTGCGATATAATAAGTTAAAAAGGCAGGTGCTGTGCAAAAGGAAATTAAATCCGCCAAGGAATCCATTTCTACTCCGAAGGAAGATTCCGCATTTAACATTCTGGCTACTCTGCCGTCAAAGGCGTCAAGCAACATAGCGATAAAAATCAGCCATCCTGCTTTGGAATATTGTCCGTTTATGGATGCCATTATAGAGAAAAACCCGCACCCTATATTCCCCATTGTAAACAGGGAAGGAATAGTTATTAAACCTGCATGTTTTATTTTTTGTAAATTCATAATTATATCCAAACACCTAAAACTGTTATTGCTCCTTGTACGCTTTGGCCTTCTTTTACTGTAATGCGTACTTTATCTTTAGGCAGATAGACAGCCACTTGCGAGCCGAAATATATCATGCCTATATGCTGGCCTGCAAATAATCTTTCCGCAGGGTTTACCCAACATTCTATCCTTCTTGCTATAGCGCCGGTTATTTGTTCTACATGGGCAAATTTATCGCCGTCGGCAATTTCAATTAAATTGCGTTCGTTCTTATCTGCCTTAGGGTTATTTGCAAAAGCAAAAGTTCCGGGGGTATATGTTATATTTTGCACATATCCGGACATAGTTGCTCTTTGTATATGAACATTAAAAATAGAAAGGAATATCCTTATTACTACCACATCAGGGTCATCTTCTGTTTTTATTGAAAGGATTGTCCCGTCTGCAGGGCAGGCAATTTCATCTTCATAAAAAATAGTTTGCCTTTTGGGATTGCGGAAAAAGAAAGCAACAAATGCACCTGCAATTAAGCAGATATAAGCCAAAGGTTTTGTAAGCCAATCAGCAAAAGAAACAAACCAGGAAAGTAATAACAGGACTATGCCCGGTATTAAAAGATAAGCAGACATTTTTTTGCCTCTGGGGTGAATTGTAAAAATCCATCCGCATACAGAGCCTAATGTTCTTTTAAAATCTTCAAACATAAAACCTCTCCTTATATAACTTATAAAAAATATGCCGCCTTTACTGGCGGCATCTAAAGTGTGGGCAGGGGGGGACTCGAACCCCCACGATCTTGCGATCAACAGATTTTAAGTCTGTCGCGTCTACCAATTCCGCCACCAGCCCTAAATCAAATTGTTAAATATATTTTAGCAAATTTAATTATAAAAGGCATTAAAAAATTTAGAACAGGAAAGAGTTTTAATCCCTATATCCTTAATTTTTTGGGCAAGTTCCCTGTCGGAAGTTACTACAACGGTTCTCTTTAAACTGCTTTTATAAAATTCTGCCTGTTCTATTATTAAATCATCTGCGCTGTATTCTTCCGTAAAAGTTGTGTTTACGCAGGGCGTTTTTATCGGGCCTACATTACGGAAAGAGCCGTCTAAAAATAAACGGAATTCAGAACCGTATAATTTATCCGAGCCTAATTCATCAAGCCAGGAAATAAGTTCCGCGGTTAAATTTTCTTCATTTACCGAGCCGTTGCCATACAGAAAAGTTCTTATAAAATTAAGTCCGTCTATAAGGTAAATTGTAGGTTTTGTACTTGCTTTCATAAAATTATTATAATACAAGTTTATAACGGTTCTTTGCCGTTTTGGCGACATCGCCGACGCTGTTAAAATTTGGAGATTTTTTGTTTAGTTTTGCGGGTTTTGTCCGAGCAAAAAATTATTAGCGCTCTTTA
>CADAXZ010000028.1 GCA_902791965.1 Candidatus Proelusimicrobium bovinum
CATACCGTTTTTTGTTATTATTTTATCTTTGCCTAAAAATTTAGCAGGATTCTTTTTATAAGAATCAACTACGGCATCTATGCCCTCTTCTTCTATTAACAAATCTAAGGAGTCTTTCTTATCTTTTAAAACATCTGCTTTTGTTTTTTTACTGTTATAGACATCATTTCCACCGTTTTCTATGACACGCGCTAAGGCTTCTTTGGCTTCTACGGAATGATTCTTTTTATTTTTAATCCCGTAAAAACTTTTAAGTCTGTTTAAATACCGTTCTAAGGGATTCTCATTATCCAATACGGGCAGAGCGCCTTCGGAATCTATTGCAAAATGACGCTTTTTAGAGAGTTGTTGTTCTTCCTGAAATAAAAACGGAACTGCAAGGAATATAATAAGCCCTACAAAAGCCCAAATAATAACATCTCTGTTTCTTTTCTTCATAAGAATCTCCAGAATATTTGTGTTTCCACACAAATATTATTCATCAAGATCTATAAGATATAACTTGTCATAATCAGAAAGTAATTTTATCAATTTTGTATTTTTAGTCTGATAGGCATAATCCAATGCAGTTTTCCCCGATTTATTTACTGTCTTAACCAAAAATCCGTTCTTTGAAAGGAGATATTGGGCCATATCATAATTATTATTCCTTACAGCCAACATAAGAGGTGTATAATCTTTTATTTCCTTTGCTTTTGCGACATCATAAGGCCAACTTTCCGTTCTGCAGTTTTTTTGTTCTATAAAATATTTTAACGCATTAAAATAATTATTTTCCGCAGCAATTAATGTTAAATCTTTACCGATACCGCCCTTTTCATAGGCATATCCGGGGCCGCACATACCCGTTTGTTTGCAACAACCTATTACTACCGTCGGATTATTGCCGAATTTTTCTATTGCCGCGCCTAATTCATAATTTACATTATCGACACTGCATATTGAAGAAGCATAACAATTCTTTACTGAAAACAAAACCGCTAAAACAAAACATAAAGTTAATATTCTTTTCATATACTAATATACTCCCGTAAATAGACAAAAATATCAGGCTTATCCAAAGATAGTCCTTCTATTATTAAAATCTATTAAAAATTTATTACCCTTTCAAGGGTTTAAAGACCTAATAAAATATAGGTCTTAAGACCTAAAATTATTTAAAATCACTTAAAGAACGGGTTAAATTTTCCTTACGCATTTTGGAATCATTTTCACGCGCTTGTGCTATACCTTGTACTGCCGAAACCGTCTGCCCGTAAAATTTCTTTAAACGGGAAGGAGTAATTAAATACCGGTCAAAAAGTGCTACTTTATAACCGTCTTTTTTAAGGTTATCGGCCAAAGATTTTTCAGGCACAATAACAAGGACATTATTTTTATCTATAGAACTAATATCCACTGTACCGTTTTTAGCGGCATCTACTATTTTCCCGCTGAGCAAGCCTGAAGTCGTTTTATAATAAAATGTATTTGGAGGCATAGTATTCATTGTGAAAGCATCTTTTTGTCTGTCTATTATAGCAACAGGTATATATTTCCCGCCTGAAGTTTCCGATATGTTCTTTTGGCTTTGTATATAATATCTGTCGCTTTCATCCCAATCTAATTTAGTAAAAGTTCCGTTTGTAAGAGCCTGCTGGTTCATTTGGTAAAAAGAGTCCCCGGGTTTGTCTTTTATATCATTTGGCAATATCCAAGGATTTTCTTCTACCCCCTGTTTGGTATTAGCAGTATATATTTTCCCGTTTAATAATTCTTTTGTCATCATACTGCGCATACTTTTACTTTCAGGTAATATACCGTCGGATTTTTCATAATCTTCAGAAAGCGTTATAGTAATAATATTGCCTTCTTTTTCTTTCTTCTCTTCTAAAATAGCATCACCCCAATCAGATATATCGCTGCTATCTATTGTATTTATGGTATTTGGTGTATCTTCTACGGATATGCCTTTAGGTTTTTCCCCTATTGTAGGTTCGCTGTTTTGCAGAGTATATATTTTCTTAACCGCAGTATTTGTTTTTGAAGAAGATGATCCTCCGCCTGTATTACTATTACTGTTTGCGTGTAAAGTATTAGTCAAACTATCGTAATCCTGCTTGGAATTAAAATCATAATTGCCGAAAGATTTATTGCCCGAATTGCCTAAAAAACTTTTCCCTGCCCCGTCTTTATGTTTACTTCCGGACGCAACAGGCTTCATCCTGCCGCTATTAAACCCGTTTATTTTATTAGTTTTAGATTTGGATATATCATTAACAGTTTTTCTTAAATATGCCGAATTGAGATTCGTTTCTGTAAAATTCCTGTTCCCTAATGCATAAGAATCTCTTTCCTGTGCTGCCTTTGTCCCGTTTACAAAACGCCCGCCCTGTTTTAAAGCACTGTCAAGCGCAACAGGGCCTTTATCCGTAATAATATATTTATTACCGTAAGCATCCGGCTCTACCGGATAAATTTTCCCGTTATATTCTACTTTTTCAGTTTCTGTTTTATTGCGATATATTTCCCTTACCGCACCAGTTTTGTTTGCATTAGCCCTTGAAACCTGCTCACCGTTTGCGCTAATAACACTCTCAACAGAAGTATTTGCAAATTTATTATGTTTAAAATCTTTATTGGCTGTTAATTTACCTTTACTGGAAGATAAAGAAGCAACTGCCGGATTATTGGTATTTTTTGATGATATAGCGGTTTTTGTTGTATCAGTTTTATTCTTACGGTGTTTTATTCCATAAAAAGAACCTACCCTTTCTATAATCCTTATAAAAGTTTCGGGTTCTTCATCTTCCCCTATGGAATATTGCCCCGCTCTTAAAGCGCTTTGTTCATCTCCTTCATACGGAACAAAAAAAGGAAGAAGCAATAATGCCGCAGCAACTATTACAACAATAAAAATACCTTCGACAGTTTTTGACTTCATAACAAATTCTCCGTATACTTCTATAATCAATTATTGCCGATTTTTATCTTTTTTGCAAATATATTTAATAGCATTTAAAAAAGAAAAGCCGCCAATAAAGGCGGCTTTAAATAAAAATAAGTTTTAAAGTATTACCATATCTTCAAGTTCCGGACCGTTTGAAATAAGTTTCAATTCCGGATACGGATATGTATTCTTTAAAATATTTTGCAAATGCCCGAGGAACTCTTTTGCCTGCGGCGTAAATTGTTCATAACAATTTACTTTACCTGCATCATTACCTTCAAAAAGGTCAATATGGGTAATTGCTATTTTTGTTGCCGTATTTAGCATAATTGCTTTTTTAGCGGTTTCATCCTCAAAGAGGCCTATCCTGCGCAGACGTTTGCTGACGCTGCCTATTTCGCAGCCTTTGCCGTGGTAGAGTTCAAGTTCTTTTTCATCAAATATTTCCCTTGCCAAAGGGCCTGGCCCTACACGGCTGACATAAGGCTTAAATATAACCCAGCAATCCCTTACGGCTTTAGGGCCTAAACCTGCTTCCCCCAAAAATGTGGAAGCGGTGGTATCTCTTGAAGTTACAAAAGGATACTCCCCGTGTAAAAGAGAAAGTTTAACGCCTTGAGTACCTTCCAGCAAAATATCTTCCCCTTTGGCCAATGCTTTATTTAAAAGTTCAGGCACATCCTGTATAAAATCTTTAAGCAAAGGTTCATCTTTGGCAAATTTTATTTGGCGGCGTTCTATTCTTTCTTTTACTGCTTGCCCAAGCCCTGTTCCCACACTGCCTACGGCGGACATAAAATGGCTGTCGCCTTTTTCTGCGGCGGTATGCTTTTCTTCAATCAAAACGGCCATAGGATCTATTATAAGACGGTCTTTTGTACCGGTAAGTTCAACTTCTTTTAAAAGCCAATCTGTTTTGGTGTAAGCACCCGCCCCCAAAACAAGTTTGGTAGCGGGGTTTAAAAAACCGGAAGGAATATTTTTTAAAGTGTATTTATTGCCTTTGTGCAAAACGGTATGCCCCGCATTAGGGCCGCCTATGCGTACGCAATAACTGTAATTACCTTTATAAGAAAGATAGGCCGATATTTTACCTTTTCCTTCATCTCCTGCCTGTCCGCCGGATACTATATCTATCATAAAAACACCTTCCTTGCCGTTTCTGCGGCAAGCCCCGTATAATTTAAGGGCTTTAAATTAAGCAGCACTTTCTGCTGTTTTTTGTTTAAATTTAAACTTTTTATAAAGTTTTCCAAATCTTTCTGTGTGATTTTTTTACCGCGCGTAAAATCTTTAAGTTTTTCATAGGACTGTTCCCTGCCCCATGCCCGCAAAAGAGTTTGCAGGGCTTCGGCTACAACTTCAGGATGGTTTAAAATCTCCGCTTTTGCCGCTGCGCTGTCCGGTTTTACTCTGCCAAGCCCTTTTTTAAGAGAGTTATACGCAGTTAAACAATAACCCAAAGATACTCCTATATTCCTTAATACGGTTGAATCCGATAAATCCCTTTGTAAACGCGAAACAGTAAGTTTCCTGCTGAAGAAATCAAACAAAGCATTAGCCAAGCCCAAATTACCTTCGGCATTTTCAAAATCTATGGGGTTAACTTTCTGCGGCATTGTGGAAGAACCTATCTCCCCCTCAACGGCTTTCTGTTTAATAAGTCCCGCTGAAATATACTGCCACATATCACGCGCAAAATCCGTAAGTATATTATTTATGCGGCGCAAATTATCAAAAAGTTCCGCATAAGTGTCATGCGGGTCAATCTGGGTTGAAACTTCCCACAAAAATATTTTACATTTCCGGCCTTTATTGAAACTTTCTATAAACCTGCGGGAAAATTCCGGCCAATCAATATTATTAAAAGCCGCTTTGTGTGCATTATAACANNNCCCGCTGAATTTGCACGATATTTGCTGCTTTTCAAGTTGTTTTATCTGCCTGTTTAAGCGATAAGAAAAAACTTTAAACTCCTTACCGAAAGTCGTTGGCACTGCAGCCTGCCCGTGTGTTCTGGCAAGCAAAACATCACCGGCATATTCTTTGGCAAGATTATCCAAAGCCAAACAAATTGTTTTTAGCGCAGGCAAAATACAATACTCCAAAGAGTCCCTTATCATAAGGGCATAAGAAAGGCTGTTTATATCTTCAGATGTTAAAGCAAAATGCAGCCAACAGGTTTTATCTTTAAGGCCGTTTTGTGTAAATAAATCTTTCAAATAATATTCTACGGCTTTAACATCGTGGCGGGTAGGTTTTATATCTTTATAGCCCTGTGTTTCTATTATCTTTACGGTTTGTGCTGATATTTCATCAGGCTTTGTAAAACTTTTTATTTTTTCCGTTTGTTTTGCCGTAAGTTTAAAAATACCCGCTTTACTTAAAGCAAGCAAATATAAACATTCTGCCTTTATCCTGTTAAGTATAAGGCTGTCTTCCCCTATAAGGGTGTTCAGTTCTTTTAAACCTGCTTTATAGCGGCCGTCCAAGGGATTTAAAACCATACTTATTTATTATATTTAATTATTCTGTTATTTTCATAGGTCCTTTATCTTTTTTTAATAGGACTTTTGACCCTTGATACTTTATTCTCCTTAGTGTTAGTATTATATTAGGAACATTTATAAGGGGCATATTATGAAAAATATATTTTTATTTATTGTACTATTCTTAACGGTATGTGCTTTACCTTCTTTTGCACAGCATACACCTTTTGCACATAAAGTAGAAGTATCCGTAGGACAAAAGACATCTTCCGTTTCATCAATAGAACCGCGTAAAGTGCCTGTATACTTAAGCCCCCAAGATAATCTCGCATATATCCAATTATCCGCTATTGACAGTCAAATTAATTATTTAACAAAAAAAATACAAAATATCCGGATGCAAGAAACCGTAAAAGAACAAATAGCCAAAACAACACCGGCAGACAATACGAGAGTAAGCATTATTCCGCCCCTATACACAAAACGAGCAAAAAACATAATCCAAAAACTTGAGGATAAAAAAACTAAAACGGAACTTACCGAAAAGCAAAAGTTGCAAAATCAAATATCTTCTCTTCTGGATAAAAGAAAAGCACTTTTAAGTAAAAAACCGGCAAATTTTTCTAACAATCTTAACAGTTTAATTGCTCAGCAAAAAATAAACCAGGCTTTTGAACTTTATGAAAGTTCAAGCCAATGGTACGGCAATAAAACAAAAGATACGGGCGAATTAGGCTTTGCCCTTCCATCTAAAGAAATAGCGGATATAATATATCCTACCTATAAATTATCTCCAAAGCAATTACAAAATTTATTAAAACAGGAACTTACTGCAATAGATTATAAAATGATGCAAAGCCCGGGATACAAAAGTTATATCGCTTTGGAAAAAGAAGTTAAAAAAATAAACAAAACCAAGCGCGATGATGCTATTTTAATGAGTATTTTTACCTTGGTAACAACATATAAATTTACCGGCATAACAAAGATTACCGCACCGACTTCTGCATTACATTGGTGGTCAAAACCTATAATAGGCTTTTATGCAAAAAAACTTTTAAATTATATGATGTATATGGGAATTTATACCGCTATAGATGAAGCCAATTTAAAAGCCGTAGGTGCATCTTTTGAGGAAATAATTACCAGATTTACATTCCTGCAGGATAATTACAAGTTCTTAAAGCAATCTATAAATAATGCACAAAAAAACAGCATAACTTTTAGTCAAAAACCTTTACCAAATAAATGGACGGATTTGGATGAACACCGTATGGCAGTACGCAAATTATACGCATTAAGATTTATAAATCTTTATTTATCATTATCAAATGCATCTTATAAATACGACCTTGCGTTATTGGATTTAATGAATATTTATTCAACTCAACCAAAAGTTTTCTTTGACTTTAAAGAGTTTGATACTTATGAAAAGGGACATTGGAATGCAGACAAAAAGACGAACTATCTTCCTACCGGAAATATGCCGGATAATCAGGAATATGGATCTTCAAGTTCTTCTAATCTTATAGAAAGAACAAACGGCATGATAAATAACTTAAGAAAGTTGCCTAAAAAATTATACTACAAAAAAGTTTATTATAAGAAGATTGAAGATAAAAGTGATTTTATTATGCTGCCTGTACCGCCGCAAAGCATTATCCGCGACAAAAAAGGCATTTTGCGTAATTGCGATTCCTTTACAAGTGCAACAACAGGGGAAAATATGCAAATATATAACGGTAATTACTATATGCGTATAGAACCGGTTGCCAACGATAAAGGAACTTTTTACAGAGGTAAACCCAAAACTTATGTCTTTGAAGATATAAATACAAAGACAAAAGAATGCGGACGCCAAACAAATTTGATAATGGCTTAACAATTACAATAAAGTTTTAACAAACAAACCCCTCGTTAAAGAGGGGTTTGTTTTTACATCAATATTAAACCGGCCGATTATATGCCGAATACTTTCCTGCCTTCTTCTATAATCTTTTTAAGGTGTGCTTCCCCTTTAAAAGTTTCACAGTAGAATTTTACTATCGCTTCCGTTCCGGAAGGGCGTGCTAAAAACCAGCTGTCCTGCAAATAAACTTTAATGCCGTCGCTGTCCCTGATTTTAAGCACCTTTTCCCCTGCAACTTCTTTTAAGGAAGACAGACTTTCTTTAGTAATCTTTTTAAGGCTGTCTTTAACTTCCTGCGATACAGGCATATCAATACGGGTATAGACAGGTTCTCCGTATAAAGCGGTAAGTTGTTTATAAAGCCCTGCTATATCCTGTCCGGTAGCGCTCATAATTTCAAGCAGTAAAAATACCGCCAGCATACCGTCCTTTTCCGTCACCCAGTTAGCAACTGACATACCTGCGCTTTCTTCCCCGCCCATAATAAGCCTGCCGCTGCTTAAACCATGCACAAAATATTTAAATCCGACATTAACCTCATCAACTTCCAGTCCTTTTGCAGCCGCTATTTTATCAATAAGGTGCGTTGTGCCGATTGTTCTGCCGGCCGCTTTTACATTGGGGTATCTTCCGCTTGAGGCTAAATAATCAAGCATAACGCAAAGTGCGTGGTTTGGGTTGATTAAACCTCCCTTTTCCGTAGCCGCACCAAAGCGGTCCGCATCAGGGTCGCAAGCGCCGGCAAAAGCATATTTACCGCCGAGTACCAAATCAATTAAAGGTGCCATAGGATATTTTGACGACGGGTCCATACGGGTTTTGCCGTCGTGGTCTAAAGGAATAAAATTAAAAGCAGGGTTTTGCAGAGTGCTGACGATTTCCACATTATCCAATTTATATTCCTTTTTTATTACCTGCATAAACGGAAGGCTTGTACCGCCCATAGGATGCAAAGCCGCTTTAAGGCCGCTTTTACGGATAACATCAAAATTGATTTTCCGTCCCAAAGCCTTTACATAATTTTTTATTATATCCGGTGTTTCAACAAGTTTTTTTGCTTTGGCTTCCCCAAGGGAAATAAATTTTATTTCCGAGGGATTATCCATAAAATAATTGGCGTATTTTTCTATTTTTGATGTTATTGAAGCATCAGCAGGGCCGCCGTTGGAAGGATTATATTTAAGCCCCATATCCTGAGGCGGATTATGGCTTGCCGTACCGTTAAGGCAGGCAACTGCACGCTTGGCTATAATTTCAAAAGAAAATACAGGGGTTGGAACGGGAATATCCGGCAGCAAAACTTCCAAACCATTGGCAGCCAAAACACAGGCGCATAATTCCGATGTGATTTTTGACATCAGCCTTGTATCCCCGCCCACTAAAATTTTACCTTCTATTTTTTCTTCAAGGTGCATTTTGGCTACGGCCTGTGCTATTGCTTTAGCGTGCAAAGCACAAAAACCCGCACCTAACTTCCCCCTGTGCCCCGAAGTACCGAATTTAACCTTTGCCGGAACGGATGAAGGCTTATAAAATTCCGTTTCCAAAGATTTTAAATCAATAGTTTCGGACGGTAATTTACCTGCGTTTTGGTGTACCATAAAACTCCTCCGTAATGTTTTATATAATAGTTATATTACAAGTTTTATGTCTGCCGTTTTGGCGATATTAGCCGACGTCGTTAAATTTTGGAATTTTTTGTTTAGTTTTATGGGTTTTGTCCGAGCAAAAAATTATTAGCGTTCTTTATTGCTTTTGCTAATTTTTTGCGAGTTGCCCATAAAAAACAAAAATCAAAATTTAGTCGGCCCTTGAGCCATAGCCTTTTGCTTACTTTTCTGTGAGTGAGAAAAGTAAGGCGCGCACAAGGCGCGAAACTTGTTATTTTTATTATAAAACAGTTAATTTTTACCGTTTTTGTATTACTACAAAACTAATATAACTACTATATACAAAGTTATATACCTTAACTGTATTATAGAATTTATTTTGCAAAAACAAATAATAATATGACTTGGATAAACGATTTTAATAAAGAAATAACACCCTTCCTCATCAAAAATGCACCGATGAAGGATTTTACCACCTATAAAACAGGCGGCCTTGCCCAAGTGCTTGCTTTACCGCAAACCCAAGAACAGATTTTGTATCTTAAAGATTTCTGTCAAACCAGAAAAATCCCTTTTAGGATGTTGGGGCTCGGCTCAAATATTTTAGTAAGCCAAAAAGGTTTGGAAGGCTTAACCTGCTGCCTTAAAAATTATCAAGGTACAGAAATAAACGGCACGGAACTTTGTGCAAAAGCAGGGACTGCGCTTGATAAAGCCATAGAAATTTCCGTCAATAACGGCCTTGCCGGCATAGAATGTTTAAGCGGCATTCCGGGCAGTTGCGGTGGTGCGGTTTATATGAATGCGGGTGCTTTTAATCAGGAAACTTTTGACACCTTAAAATCCTTTAAAGTTATAGATACCCAAGGCAATATAAAAGATATTTATAAAGAACAAATAACCTACGGCTACCGCAAAGTAAACGGAATAGAAAACCATATAATTTTACAGGCCGTTTGGAATTTAAAACCCGCAGATAAACAAGAACTACTAAAAACGCGCCGCTCAATTTTAAACAGGCGCGCGGAAAAACAACCTTTGGAATATCCCTCGGCAGGGAGCGTTTTTAAAAGGCCGCAGGGCGATTATGCCAGCCGCTTGATAGATGTTTGCGGCCTGCGCGGTTTAAGCGTAGGAGGGGCTATGGTATCAACAAAACACGCGGGCTTTATCATCAATTACAACAACGCAACCGCAGATGATATTTTTGCGCTGATACGCAAAGTCCAAAACGAAGTAAAAAAGCAAACAGGCATAGCCTTGCAGACGGAACAAATTTTATGGGGTGATTTTGATACGGCCGATAATACGGCAGAAAAATAACAAAACACCGCCGACAAACCTAAATAAATCTTGACGAAAAACCCGCAATAAGATAAAATTTATTTACAGGTTATTAAGGAGTCATGGTGTAGCCTGGTTAACACGCTGCCCTGTCAAGGCAGAGACCGCGGGTTCGAATCCCGTTGACTCCGCCATTTAAGCCCCGCTAACGCGGGGTTTTTTATTTGTTTAAATTTATTGCCGCAAACATTATACTTTTTGCGGCAAAGAATCATTCCAAACTATACCTAACGCTCAAATTTATATTCCCTTTTAAGTAATATCCATCTGCGGCAGTATGATGTTCCGTCATTTTATGATTGTAAGGCTTACCGCCAACAGCAAAAATTATGCGCTATAACGAATCCATTTAATATTATCTGCCATTATATATACCGCTAATACAAGTATCATTATAAATATAACTGTTAAGATTGCCGCTTCTCCCGTTCTCCCGTTTTTATAATCATCATATATCAACAAAGGCATAAGAGGTATCAAAACCGGACACAAAATAAAAAGTCCTATACTTTCAAATAAATGGGTTAACTCATCATCTTCGTAAGGATAATTTGACATATTTACCCCAAAATTAAAATACCCGTAAACATATCTGCCCCGCCAAAGATAAAATGACGGGGCATTTTGTATAACTAATTTCTGGGTATTAAAGCACCGCCGCAAGAGGGACATTTCATCCCGACAGGCGGGAAAGTAAATGTAAATGTCTGACGACATCTCATACATTCGTATTTCTTTTCCGGCATAAGTTTCTCCTTTAATAATTTATACTGCATATACAGCATATCAGATACCTGCGCCGGCATATTGTCGCAGAACAAAAATCTTGCTTAAAGGCTAAGGCTTTTTGTACTATAAAACAAAGCAGTTATTATTTTATGCAAGGAGTATTTATGAAGAATTTTCTATTTTTATTTACGCTTTTATCTGCCGTTTTAATATCGCAAGCCTGCAACAAGCCCGCAAACAATAATAACGGCCAATATTCCTTTAAAGGCGGGCTTAAAATAAATTTACCTGTTAAGCAATTCGGCTCTATAAGGGAAGTCCCTTTAGATAATGCCGCTATGTTAAAACAATATCAGCAAACAGACCCTGCCGTTAACGAATTGCAGGCCGCTATGTATGATAATTTTGAAAATTATGCCCCGATAGGTTTTTCTTACGCATATACAAAAGCAAACAAAAATATTTTTGAAACCGATACACCTTTCGGTTTTGATAATGTGCAAGATATTACAATAAGCGGTAAGAACTGCAAAAAAAGCCAAGCCGTTGATTCTGAAATGGACAGAGTTCTTACTATGGTTTCCTGCAAAGAAGGTAATCAATCTTGGGATGTTTTCTTTCAATCTTTCCTTGCAACCCCAAAAGAAAACAACAATATTTTAAATCAGGATAAACTTTCCGCACTTGAAGTAATGGCAAAAATGAATGCGGCCAATCAAATAATAGTAGACGATGTAATTAAAACAATAGAAATACTGTAATAGTTTTTATTTTATTTACCTAATACCCGAATTTATTTCGGGTATTTTTTATTTCCGCAAACTATTTTATTAAATTTTCTTTTGGAAGGCTAAGCGTTCCGTGCCGTCGTGCGTGTAAATAATGCCGCAGTATTTAAAGCCGGTTTTATTGATAAGATTAAGCATAGGCTTATTATTTTTATGTGTATCTATGCGGATATTTTTACCTTGTTTTAAACACCATTCAAGGCAAAATTTACCAATACCCTTCCTTTGCCCGCCCGTAGTAAAACGGTGTATAACATAATAAGGTTCGTCATTAAGCCAAGCGCCGTTTTCAATAATTTTATATGTTTTATCAGGCCCTTTAATAAAAGCAAACACCCCGCAAATATTTGAATCTTGCACGCAAACATAACTTACCCCTTGTCCAATATCTTTAAGCAAAATTTCTTTCTGCGGATAACTGCCGCCCCATTGCATAGCATTTCCGTTAAGGCGCATAAAAGAGCGCGCACGGCGGTAAAGTTCTTCTGTTTGCGGCAAGTCCTGCAAGGTTGTTTTTCTTATAAGCATAATTTATTTTAACAAATACCGCTTTGACAAAACAGCCCCAAAAGCGCTATACTTATTTTATACTCCGCCGACGGAGATTTGAAAGGCCGGCCCTTAATAATGCTCCCGTAATTTATGAATAATAACGAACGCAAAACTTTAATTGTAATAATTTTGACCGTACTTACAATGTTTACGGAAATAACTTTCGGCTATTTAAGCCATTCTATGGCTCTGCTTGCCGACGGCTGGCACATGGGCACGCACGCTTTTGCGCTTTCAATAACTTTTTTTGCTTATATACTGATAAGGAAGTTTTCCGTTTCCGATAAACTTGCTTTGGGCAGCGGTAAATTTAATCCTCTTGCGGGCTTTGCAAGTGCCGTAATTTTAGCAATATCCGGCCTTATGATACTTTACCAATCTGCGGAAAGATTTTTTAATCCGCTTGCTATTAACTTTAACGAAGCCGTTTTAATCGCCGTTATCGGCCTGATTGTAAACGGTGCGTGTATAGTAATTATGGGCGGGCACGGCCACAAACACAATCATAAACACGAACATACCAAACACCGCGATTATAATTTTAAATCCGCATATCTGCACATTTTGGCAGATATGTTAACTTCCGTTTTGGCGATAGCCGCTTTGCTTTTAGGCAAATATGCCAAACTTAATTTTTTGGATTCCGCCGTTGGTATTTTGGGCGGTTTTATGATATGTTATTGGGCTTTTGGCCTTATAAAAAATACGGCTAAAATACTTACAGATTGGGAAGTCCAACCGCTTAAAACAGACTTACTTAAAATATTGCAAACCGAAAAAATCCAAACGCAGTATCTGCACATTTTAGATAACGGCAACGGCGGACATATTGCTTTATTAAAATGTAAGGCAAAACAGACGCCGCAGGAAATAAAAAACCTTTTAGCACAGCATGCCCGTTTTGAATTTATCAATATAGAAATTGAATAGTATTATTAAAAACCTGCCAATCAGAAAGTAAAAACTTCGCTTACCCTAAAAGCAAGCGAAGTTTCCCCTGCATTAAATAAAATTTTATTTTGCCAACTCTTTGGAGCGCGCGGCGCAAGCCTTCATTGCTTTGGCAAAAAGTTTAACGAGAGCATTTTTATCGTTGAAACATTTTACTGCCGCTTCTGTCGTGCCGCCTTTGGTGCAGATTTTGTTTATGCTGTCCTGCAAACTGCCTTGGCTTTTGGCAAATAAAACGGCGCTGCCCAAAAACACATTTACCGCCGCCTGTGCAATAAAATCATCAGGCAATTTATATTCTTTTGCCGCCTGCTGCAATGCCAAAGCGCAACTGTAAATATATGCGGGGCTGCTGCCGCCCAAAGCAACTATTTTGTGCATATCGGCTTCTTTATCAAGCCAAAGCACGCTTGAGCAAGAAGCCATTAAATTGTAAATGAAATCTTTTTGTTCCTGCGTTGCTTTTGGCGACGAAAACAATCCGCTTACGCCCAAACCTTCCGCAACTGCCATATTAGGCATTAAGCGGATAACAACATTATCCGGCAAAAACTTTTGTATGAAAGAAATTTCCTTTCCTGCGGCTATGCTTAAAACTAAACTTTCCGCAGAAAGTTTCCCTTTAAGCACAGGCAAAACTGTTTTAAGCACATCGGGGCGCACAGCCAATACCGCCAATTTTATTGCAGTTTTTTTAGGCAGTTTTTGTAAAGCGGCAAAAGTTTTATAACCGTCTTTTTTTAAAATTTTTCTTATTTCCTGCGAAGGCTCAACTATAACAAACTGCGTCTTTTCAAGCCCGCCGAAGTTTACCCAGCCTTTAAGAAGTGCGCCGCCCATATGGCCGCAGCCCAAAAACAAAATTTTACCGTCTATCATTTCCTTGTTTCTCCGTGTCCTTTAACTTGGTATTTAAAAGTTACCAACTGCTCTAAACCGACAGGGCCTCTTGCGTGCAGTTTGCCTGTTGCTATGCCGATTTCCGCACCCATACCGAACTCCCCGCCGTCGCAAAACTGCGTGGATGTGTTATGCATAACTACGGCGCTGTTTACGGTATTTAAAAATTCCTCCGCGGCCTGTGCATTATCAGTTATTATCGCCTCTGTATGGCTTGAACCGTACTTTGCTATATGACGGCAAGCCTCGCCAACAGTTTCAACAGTCTTGGCGGAAATTATCGCATCAAGGTATTCAGTTGACCAATCTTCTTCACTCGCGCAAGGTAAATTAGGCATAAAAGTTTTTATATATTCGTCGGCGCGGACTTCGCAGCCCTTTTCCAAAAGAACACCCAAAACCTGTTTGATTTTTTCCTTGCCCAAGGCTTTATCAAGCAAAACTGTTTCCGTAGCACCGCATATTGATGTGCGCCTTAACTTTGCATTAAGCAGAACTTTGCACGCCATAGCAATATCGGCATCTTTATGAATATAAGTATGGCAAATCCCGTTAAGATGTTTAAAGGAAGGTATTTTGCTTTGGGCGATTTTTTCTATCAGTTTTTTGCCGCCGCGCGGTATTAAAACATCTATATAATCTTTCTGTTCCAAAAGAATATCCACCGCCTGATGCTGCTTTGAAGGAACAAGTTGTATGCAGCCTTCGGGCAGATTATAAAAATTAAGTGCTTCTTTAAAACATTCATATAAAGCCGTGCAGGAATTAAAACTATCGCCCCCGCCGCGCAAAATTACGCTGCTGCCCGCCTTAAAACAAAGCGAAGCCGCATCCGCGCAAACATTGGGGCGCGCTTCAAAAATAACACATAAAACACCCAAAGGGATAGTTATACGGCTGATTTCAAGCCCGCTTTCAACTTTCCAAGAAGCCAAAATTTTACCGACGGGGTCCGGCAAAGCCGCTACTTTTTTTACGCCGTCTGCTACGGCTTTAAGGCGCTCACCGGTCAAAAGAAGTCTGTCTTTAAAAGCGCGTGCTTTTTCTGCCGAAAGAGCCTCAATATCCTGTCCGTTGGCTTTAAGTATGGCAGGTGTATTTTTGATTATATTATCCGCCGCTCTTAACAAAACTTTATTTTTAAGTTCAGTACCGGCCGAGGCCAAAACGCAAGAGGCCTCTTTCGCTTTAATGCATATATCTTTTATTGTTTGTTCAAGCATTTATTTATCCCCGTGTAAGAACCAAGTACATCTTTCCCCGTTTAAAAGGCGGCGCAAAGGATATAAATCCGCACCCGTAGTTATAACCATATCACATCCTATGCCCATACACATCTGTCCGGCCATAAGTTTACTTTTCATACCGCCTGTTCCTAAAGTGCTTTTACTGCTTGAGGCCATAGCCTCTACTTTGGGTGTTATCTTTTTTATTACGGGATAAAATTCCGCCAACGGATTTATTTTAGGATCTGCACTGTAAAGGCCGTCTATGTCGGAAAGAAGAACAAGCACATCTGCATTAACCATATGCGCCACAATAGCACTCAAGCGGTCATTATCGCCGAATTTCATTTCCTCGCTGCTAACGGTATCGTTTTCATTAATGATAGGCACTACTCCCATTTCCAAAATAGTTTTAAGTGTTGTAACGGCATTAATAAAAGTATGTTCGTTTTCGGCATTATCCTGCGTTAAAAGGACTTGTGCGGCTTTTATTTTTTTGATTTCCAAAATTTCCTGATACATACTTGAAAGTTCTATCTGCCCTACGGCGGCCGCCGCCTGCTTTTGGCTTAAGTTTAACTTTTGCACGCCAAGGCCAAGGCGAAGCCTGCCCATAGCAACCGCGCCGGAAGATACTATAACTGCTTTCTTGCCTTGCAATAATAAACCGCGTATATCTTCCGCAAGGGAATCTATCCAATCCGTACGGACATCCCCGTCTGCACCTACTATCAGGGAAGAACCTACTTTAAAAACTACCGTTTGTGCTTTTTCAAAAACCGTTTGGGAAATGTTTTTACTCATAATAATAAATTATATATAAATTAAAGCACTCCCGCGACGCTTGACAATTTACCGCTATGACCGTAATATATAGTTTCGGGGGGATGATGAGATTTAATAAATATATTTTTTTGTTTTTATTTATTGCCGCTGCCGTTTATGTTCAAGCACAGCAAACAGAGGATTATAACGGTTTTACAATAAATGAAATTGAAGTTTCTTCCAACAGGATAAAGCCGGAAGTCCTAAAAAATTACTTTCCGCTTAAACAGGGCGACAGTTTTTCGCAGGAAAAATATTTGCACGCCCAAAATGAACTGCACGATTTGAGAATTGCAAAAAACTTGGATTTTACCCTTATTCCTAAACAAAATAATAAACTTGATATTTCCATAAAAGCAGATGACGGCTATTATGTATTCCCGTTGTTTTTTATTACCGGCGGCAGTAATAGCGCCGCAGGTTTGGCTTTGGCAACGGGCAACCTTTTTAAACGCGGCGAAACGCTAATGTTTTTCGGCGGGGCAGGGCAAAACGGGGAAATGGCAAGCATTATGCTTAAAGAAGGGAAAAATATTTATAATGCTTTCTTTTCAAATATGAATTTTGACCAAAGATTTTACAAAGGCGGTTGGATAAACAACACCTCTGTTTTTAATACCGGCGATGATGAAAAAGATTTCAAAAACCCTTTAAGCACTTTTTACACAAAAAAAGATGTTTTTAATTTTACTTACGCAAGGAAAGCGGGCTACTTTTTATTTTCACTTACTCCGCAATATGAATATATACTCTACTCTGCGGATTTACCTTCGGGCAATTATAACAATATAACTTTCGCAGTAAAATTTTCAAAAAATATCCGTTCCGGTGCAAATATGGGAGCATTATTCGGCTACGGCCTTACAGATAAGGAACAAAGCCTTAAAGATTTATCCGCACCTATATTAGGCTACGGTGCGCAAGTTGCTTATCAAAACGGCGGCAAGTGGAGCGGTGCTGATTTTAATATTTCCAAATTGTCCCTGCACCTGCAAAGTATAACAGAATTAAAAACAAGGCATTTGTTTAATGTACAGTTAAAAGCACAAGACAGTTTTTCAACGCCGTTTGCACAGCAAGTCCGCTCAGATGATTTATTAAGCGCTCAAGGCAGATACAGCCGCATTTTGTACGGGCAAAGGGGCGCAGGCATAAGCACATCTTTTACTTATTATTTAATAAGGAATAATACAGGGCTTTTATCCCTGCAACCTTTTTACGAACTTGCTTATCTTTATAATAAAGGATACAAACATCACAGCGGTACAGGGGCTTCTCTTTTTTATAAATTTTGGCGTTTTCCGTTTCCCGTTGGGATTAACTATACCTATAATTTAAGCGATTATTCAAATCAGGTTTCTTTTGTTTTAGGCGGAAGTTTCTAACAGACTGTTTTTATGCTACAATGGGGTTATACTTCCTTGCAAAAGGTGGTTAGTTGAGAGCCGGGGCATTTTAGCCCCGGTTATATAATAGCGTATGATTTACATCGTATTTCAACCGTTGCAACATGCCTGCCTTTTACCAAAAAATCGGATTCATAATATATTTTATAACAACACAAAAGTATAAAATAAAAAATATTTTGTAAAACAAAACAGTAATTTCGGCACTACAAACACCTACTACTTATACTATAATAATTATATGCCTTTTGTAAGAATACAAAAGCGTTAAATTTTTTTACTGTTTTATAATAAAATAACAGGTTTCGCGCCTTGAGCGCGCCTTACTTTTCTCACTCACAGAAAAGTAAGCAAAAGGCTATGGCTCAAGTGTTAGGTAAAGCAAAGTCTTATACTGTACTTTGTGCCGCTTTGATTTTTAAAGCAGGTTTGCACTTGTTTTGTGAACGGCTACAAGAGTAGCCGGAACAAAAGAAGCGCAAAGATACTAAAAAAGCGGC
>CADAXZ010000029.1 GCA_902791965.1 Candidatus Proelusimicrobium bovinum
TGGCAAGGCAAAGAACCTCAAGAGTCGTGTTTCTTCCTATTTCCATAAAGAGGTTGACCGCTTCAAGACAAAAGTACTCGTCAGTAAGATTCACGACATTACCTACACGGTTGTCAATACGGAAGAAGATGCTATCGCGCTTGCACAGCCGAAAGTCTTAAATTTTACATCTTCTATAACTTCTGTTTCTTTATTAACTTTAATAGTAAGTTTTAAAGCATCGCCGCAAATCAAACTGCCAACTTGCCCTGTACCGTCTGCATCTTTAATTTCGCCTACATTCCTCGGATTTTTAAAGTGATCCATCACTTTATCTGTATAATCCCACATAAAGACATCTCCAAATTATATATTTATATTATACTAAAAAATACCGTCAAAAAAGGAACAAAAAGCCCCCGCATAAAGCGAGGGCTTATATTCTTAAAAAAAACATTTTATCTTGCAGCAGTTCTAAAGAAATTTCCGCGGCTTGTATTACCCAAAGTCGGTTTACCCATCATTTTATCAGCCACTAACAAAATATCTTTACTGCCGGAAGCGTATAAATCATTGCTCTGCCCAAAGATGTCTCCGCTCTTTAGAACGCCCAAATTGCCGTGGGAATTTATTTGTACTTCTAATTTAATATTCCCTTCCACTTCATCTATAAGCAAATCTTCTTTGCCTATATTAAATTCCATAGGGAATTTAGGGTTTATAACTCTTTTTACAGCAATAGGAACATCGGCCTCATTTTTTACTACTATTGAGCAGGAAACATTATCTGCCTGCGCGGGAACACGCAACCTTTCTGCAACTTCTATACGGCCGGCCAGATTGAAACCTTCGCTCGCTTTTGTGGTATTTATTATATACCCGCCAAAGCCAAGCACAAGCAAAGTAAGAATAATGATTACATATTTCATATATTTTATTATACCTTATTTTTAAGGATTTTTCTTTTCCTGTAAACAAAAATAAAAAAGCGGGGCATAAACCCCGCTTAAAATTTGGTTTTTTAAATATTATTTTTTATATTCCAAAAAGCCCCAGGTAACGGAAGAATGTATCCAGCCTTTTACGCCGTCAGTACCTTCGACCTTAAGCCATTTACCCTGCTTTTTGATAAATTTTAAAGGATAACCTTCCTGTACAATCCAAGCAACTTCTGCGGTAGAACTCGGTTCAACTCTGATATTTGCATCGCTTTTTGCCGAAAGGCCCGGAGTTTCGGAAAGAAGATCTTTATTTATCCAGCCTCTGAATCCTTGGAAATCTTTTACTTCAACCCAATTTTTATCTTGGCTTACACTCAACATTTTAAGGGGAGTATATTTCCAAACTTTAAACATAATTTTACATTTGGTACTTGCGCATCTTCTTACATTACCTTCATTAACGCCTACGCTTGCATATTCTGCTGCGGCAAAAGCATTTATTCCTAAAAACAAGGCTATTACAGCCACTGAAATTTTTGCGATATTCTTCATATTAGTCAAACTCCGTTATTATCAAATTACCCACTGGAAACAGTATATCATATTTTTTTGAATTATAAACATTACTCCTTTAAATTATACTTTCTTTTTTCTCATCCGGCAAAAAATGATATGATTTATACAGTAAAGATTTTAGGAGATTTAATATGAAAGAACAAATAGTTGCATTACTTCAAAAAGTACGCCCCGCTCTTCAAGCCGACGGAGGAGATGTGGAATTTGTAGATTTTAACGAACAGACCGGCGTAGTTAGCGTAAAACTTAAAGGTGCTTGCGGGTCGTGTCCTATGGCGACTATGACCCTTAAAAACGGCATAGAGGCTTACCTTAAAGAAAATATTCCCCAAATAACTGCTGTTGAAAGAGCATAATGCCGCTGGTAGATTTACACGCACATACAAATCATTCGGACGGGACTAACAGCCCGTCTGAAGTTGTTTTATACTATAAAAAAGCCGGCATTAAACTGATGTCCATAACGGACCACGATACCCTAACCGCATATAAAGAAGCATCAGAAAAAGCCAAACAATCAGGCATCTTATTTGTAAACGGCGTTGAAATCAGCGCAAAAGAAAATGACCACCTTCACTTTTTAGGTTTTAATATAGACCCCGAAAATAAAGAAATACAGGAGTTTTTAGCCTATAACCGGCAGCAACGCACAGAGCGCGTAAAAACAATTATCAAACAATTACAGCAAGCAGGTACAGATATAAACGAGCAAGATGTTTTTTCTTTGGTAAAGAATGTTGCTTCCCGCGCTCATGTAGCCGATGCCTTAAAAAAGAAAAGGTTCGCCCCTACAAGGCAGGAAGCCTTCCGCAAATATCTTGTGCAAGGCAAAGCGGGATATGCCCCGCCAAGAGGCGTAAGCGCACAGGAAACAATAAAAATAATCCGCAAAGCAGGCGGGCTTGCTTTTATTGCCCACCCGGGTATAGTAAAAGAATCTTGGGATTTTCCTTCTTGGATAACTGCAGGCCTAAACGGTATAGAAATTTATTATCCGGCTCATTCGCATCAGATGAAACAAGATTTATTTGCCATAGCGCAAAAGTATAATCTTCTTATAAGCGCGGGGACAGACTTTCACGGATTAAAAAGCGGCAGGGTATGCAAACCAGGTTTTGATATACCGCAAGAAACTTTTATAAAACTTAAAACGGCATTTAATTTATGATAATAATTGCACACCGCGGCGCAAGCGCTTATAAAAAAGAAAACACTTTAAAAGCCTTTAAAAAAGCCTTTGAAATGAATGCTTTATATTTAGAAACAGACATACAAAGAACTGCCGACGGAAAACTTATTTTATACCACGATTATAAACTTAAAACGGGAGAACAAATCAAAGACTGTTCTTATTCTTATTTAAAACGCTTTGAAGTTCCTTTACTTGAAGAACTCTTTGCCGTTGCCCCGCAAAATTTTTATATTAACCTTGAAATAAAAAATGACGGTAATATTTACCCGAACATAGAAAAACAAATTTTTGATTTTTTAAATTCCCAAACAAGTAAAAATAATATTTTAATTTCTTCCTTTGATTTTCAAACGCTTAAGAAAATCCGCATTTTAGATAACAATATAAAAATAGGTGTACTTACAAGAGATTTTGATATAAAACAGCCTTTACAATTAAACGCATACAGCGTAAATATAAGCCACAAAAGAATTACGCCGCAAATAATAAAAACCTGTAAAGAAAACAAATTAAAAGTTTTAGTTTATACGGTTAATGATATTTCTTTGGCAAAAGAACTTGAAGATATGGGTGTTGACGGTATCTTTAGTGATTATCCTGATTTGTTTTATAAACAGGACACAAAATAATATTAAACAGCAACTCACAAAATACAATTTTTTAAAAGCAAAAGCCCCGCTTTATGCGGGACTTTTAAATTACAATACCGGAAAATTTTATTCTTCGGAATAAGAATAGTCTTCCGAACTTTCAGAACCGCCGTCCGAACTTTCAATCTGTTCCGGTTTAAAGGCTTTAGGTTTAATCCAAAGTCTTTTCTTTTCCTGATATTCTTTAAGTTTGGGTTCGTCATTCCAAACTTGGTTATATTCATCAAAACTATATGTACCTTTATCCGGCATCACATTAAATATATAGTTGCTTTCCACAATAGGTGCTCCGCCGCGTCGTTCTTTTTGGGCTTCTTCCGCTACTTCTATAGCGCGATCATCGGCAGTTTGTAAAATACCGGGCGTTGATTTGTAAGATTTATAATCTTCCGGAATAGGTTCTTTTTCCAATTCCGCGATTTGTTCATTAAATGTTTTTCCTCTAAGATTACCTGCAGAAGAACTTCCGCTGCCATAGCAACCCGCAAACAAAACGGGGATAAAAGCAAAAATTAAAAGTTTTTTCATTTTGTTTTCCTCTCTGCTGCATTTAATATGTTTTCCAACAAACACGCCAAAGTTACCGGCCCTACTCCGCCCGGAACAGGCGATACTGCACAACATTGTTTTATATTTTCAAAATCCGCATCTCCGCAAAAGATGCCGTTTTCATCCTGATTGGTACCTACATCTATCAGTATTGTACCTTTTTTTAGCATATCTTTTTTAATAAATCTTGCGCGGCCTGCCGCACTTATTACAATATCCTGCTCTAAAAGAACTTCTTTTAAGTTTTTTGTTTTTGTATGGCAAACACTAACCGTAGCATTTTTACACAACAACATTTTTGATAAAGGCCCGCCGACGGTATTACTTCTGCCTATTACAGCCACCTTTTTACCGCTTAATTCTATTTTATGGTAATCTGCCAGCCTGATTACAGCCAACGGACAGCAAGGTATAAAAGTATGCAGATTTTTTACTTCCTGCCAAGTTTTACACATAAAAAGCCGCCCCATACTTATTAAACCTGCACCGTCTATATCCTGCGCGGGATTTATAAGTACGGAAACATCCAAACAATTTAAAGCCGGCGGCAAAGGACGCGGAATTAAAAGCGCATCAATAGTTTTATCTTCATAAATTTTGGCAAGCAAAGCAAGGAATTGCTGCTCTTTGGTGTTTTCATCTACAAGTACTATATCTGCGCGGATACCGGTTTTCCTTGCGGCATTTACTTCTTTATTAAGATATAAATGTCCGGCATAATCGCCCTGCCAGGAAATACCTACCATACGCGGCGAGCGCCCTAATTTTTCTGTAATTTCGGCCGCTTTTGCCGGCAATGTTTCCCGTATTTTGGCGGCTAAAGTTTTACCTTCAAGTATAGTTTCCATTACCAAAATTTTATAAAATTTTACCGTTCTTTCAAAACGAACCTATTTTTGCAAACAAAAAGCCTTATAATAAAGCAAGGCTATAACCGTTTTGGAATCTGTAATTTTTCCGCTTTGCACCATTTTAAGAGCCTTTTCAAAAGGGATAAGTTTTACATTTATAAATTCATCATAATCAAGATGTCTTTTCCCTTTATAAAGGTCTTGGGCAAAATAAATATCCAAAGTTTCATCAGAAAACGCACCGGAAGGATTATAACTTATAAGTTTTTTTATGCTGCGGGCCTTAAAACCTGTTTCTTCTTCAAGTTCGGCTTTGGCACATGCTAAATAAGATTGTCCTTTTTTGCGTTTTCCGGCAGGTATCTCCAAAGTAATTTTTTTTATCGGATAACGGTATTGCTCCACAAATAAAACTTTACCTTCCGCAAAAGCCAAAACTGCGCTCGCTCCCGAATGTAAAGTATACACACGGGTATCAATCTGTCCGTCTATCAGTTTTACAGTATCTTCATTAAAACCGATTACTCCACGATAAATACTTTTACTGCTTATTTTCTTTTCTGCTAATTTACTATAATAGGTCATATAAGGTCTCCAAAGTGCCTGTTTTAATAATATCTTTTTTTAGCGGTAAATAAAAATGACGGAATTTGTTCACTTACATAATCATACGGAATATTCACTCCTTGACGGTATGATACGCATTGCCGGAAAAGGGCCATCAGATTTTTTGAAAAATATAGCAGCCCAAAACATAAAGGCTATGGCTATGACGGACCATGGCAATATGTATGGTGCTATGGAATTTTATAAAAACACAAGGGAAGTAGGCATAAAACCGATTATCGGCTGCGAATTTTATACAACTCCTTTCAAATATACGGAAAAAGACAAGACAAAAAATACAAGAAACCACCTTACCGTCTTAAGCACCAATTTAGAAGGCTACCACAACTTAATGCAATTAAATTCCGATGCCTGGGTTGACGGATTTTACAATAAACCAAGAATAGATTTTGATTTACTTTCACAACATAAACAAGGCATTATAGTCCTTTCCGGCTGCCTTCAGGGAGAACTTGCCCAAACTGCTTTAAATAAAGGCGAACAAGCCGCCTGCCAACTTGCCTTAAAATATGAAGAAATGCTCGGCAAAGGCAACTATTATATTGAAATTATGGACCACGGCATCCCACAAGAACAAGCCGCTTTAAAAATTTTAATGGAAGTTTCCCAAAAAACCGGCATACCGCTTGTCGCAACTAATGACTGCCATTACGAAAAACCGGAAGATTGGCTGTATCAGGATATTGCTTTATGTATCGGTACAAAAACCACAGTCAAAGACGAAAACCGCTTTAAAATAAACACACACGAACTTTATTTTAAAACCCCTGATGAAATGGCCCAACTTTTCAGTTATGCGCCGCAAGCCATAAAAAACACTTTAGAAATAGCGGAAAAATGTAATTTAGAGTTTAAAAAAGAAGGCTTTGTTATGCCTAACTTCCCTATTCCGCCGGAGTTCAAAAATCACGCCGATTATTTAAGGCATTGTTGTATACAAGGGCTTAAAAAGAAATTAAAAACAGATACTTTGCCTGATGATTATTTTAAAAGGTTAGATTATGAACTTTCCGTTATAAAAACCATGGGGTTTGATGTTTATTTCCTGATAGTAGCCGATTTTATTAAACACGCAAGGAAAATCGGCGTACCGGTAGGGCCGGGAAGAGGTTCAGGGGCAGGTTCAATAGTTGCTTACAGTATGGATATTACTAAACTTGACCCCTTAAAAAACAAACTCCTTTTTGAGCGTTTCCTTAATCCGGACCGTGTAAGTATGCCGGACTTGGATATTGACCTTTCCGATGAAGGCCGTGAAACTATTATAGATTATATGCGCGAAAAATACGGCCAAAAGAATGTGGCAAAGATTATAACCTTCGGTTCTATGAAAGCCAAACTCGCCGTAAGGGATACCGCACGGGCTTTGGGCTTTAGCGCAACAGAACAAAACCGCCTTGCCAAGTTTATCCCAGACGATATAAAAGCCACCATAAAAGGTGCAATAGAACAAGTGCCGGAAATCAAAAAGGAAATGGCAGCCAATCCTGAAGTTAAAAAACTTTTTGAATATTCAATGAAAATAGAAGGCTTAAAACGCCACACAGGCGTACACGCATCAGGCGTTTTGGTAACTAAAGAAGAAGTTACAAAATATACCCCTCTTGCCAAAGCGGCAGATGATACCATTACGACGCAATACGAAGGCAATACCGTTTCCGATATGGGGCTTTTGAAGATAGACTTTTTGGGCCTAAAAACTTTAACTGTTATAGATAACACTATAAAAATGGTAAAGAAACTGCGCGGCATTGATATTGATATAGATAATATACCTCTTGACGACAAAAAAACTTTTAAACTGCTGCAAGACGCAAAAACTACCTGTGTATTCCAACTTGAAAGCGGCGGAATGAAAGATTTGGTAAAACGCTTAAAACCAAGTGTATTTAGTGATATTTCAGCCTTGGTAGCCCTTTACAGGCCGGGGCCTATGCAGGCAGGTATGTTAGACAGTTTCGTCAAGCGTAAAAACGGAACGGAAAAAATTACAGTTGACCATAAACTTATGCAGCCTATTTTGGCGGAAACTTACGGCACAATGATTTATCAGGAACAGATTATGGAAGTTTCCAAAGCCATGAGCGGCTTTACCCCCGGTGAGGCCGATACCTTGCGCAAAGCAATGGGTAAAAAGAAAATTGACATAATGGAAAAATTCCGCACGAAGTTTATAAACGGTGCAACAAAAAACGGCGTGGCAGAAAAACTTTCCACTAAAATTTTTGACCAAATGGCTAAATTTGCGGAATACGGCTTTAACAAATCCCACTCCGTAGCCTATGCCTTGGTAGCCTATCAAACGGCATATTTGAAAGCAAATTACCCCGTTGAATTTATGTGTGCTTCCCTTTCAAACGAAATAGGGCACAATGCTATCGGCTCGTCAGATAAAGAAAATAAAATTGTTACCTATCTTGAAGAAGCCCGTAAAATGGGTTTTGATGTTTTGCCGCCCGATGCACAACATTCCCAGCCGGATTTCAGCGTGGAAAAACAAAAAGACGGTAAAGAAGCAATCCGCTTTGGGCTTAATGCTATAAAAAATGTCGGCATAGAAGGCTGCATAAATTTAGTTGCCGAACGCGAAAAGAACGGCCCTTTTAAAGACATTTACGACTTTTGCATAAGGCTTGACTCATATTGCATTAACAGAAAATTTTTAGAATCTTTTACAATGGCGGGGGCTTTTGATTCCTTATATCAGGGTCAAGACCCTTTGCAGTTAAGGGCCACTCTTTTGGCAAACCTTGATGCGGTAGTACAACACGCTCTGCAAATAAAAGAAGAAAAGAAAATCGCAAATACTACACTTTTCGGAGACGGATTTGTAGATTTAACTATACAGGCAAAGCCGGCACTTAAAAAAGTACCGCCTTTAACAAAAACACAACTTCTTAATGATGAAAGACAAGTTTTGGGGCTTTATTTTTCCGGTCATCCTTTAACAAGATTTAAAAGACATCTGCAAAAATTAGTTAAACAAAACATTACCGCTTTGCAAGAAAACCCTACCATAGGCAATGTTGAAGTCGCAGGAATAGTAGCGCGGTTAAAAAAACGCCAAAACAAACAAAAACAAAATTGGGCGCAACTTGTTATAGAAGACGAATCCCAATCCATAACCGCTAATGCTTTTAGCCGCACTTGGGAAAATATAAGCGGGCATGTGGAAATTAACCAGCCCGTAATAGTAAGCGGAGAAATCCGCGGCGACGAATTATCCGCCAAACCTGAAATTATAGTTTCAAATATAGAATCTATAATTACTGCCATCGCTAAACGCGCGTTAAAAATAATTATCCATTTGCCGCAGGATTATAAAAAAGAAGATTTGTTTAAATTAGACGATTCTTTAAAGAAAACCGAAGGCCTTACTATGGTATATATGGATTTTGAAGAAAACGGTAAAAAAGTTCTTATAAAAACACCTTATAAAATTGTACTTAATAATGCTTTGCTCAATTTTATTGAAGAAACTTTCGGCACGCAGGCATGGGATTTTGAAACAAAATAAAAAACAGGATAACTTTCTTTGACGAAAAATCCTTTAAAAAACTCTTGCATATATTAAAAATTTTTATTAGACTTTTTTTATTGGGACTAAAGTCCTTATTTTAAGCAGGAGAAAGACTATGTCAGAAACAGTAAAAAAAGTTGGCGTAGAAAGAGAAGAAGGCTTCCTTTATTTTATTGATAAAGACGGCGATGTTTCAAGAGTACAAATGGCCCGCGGCGGCAAAAAAGGCGGTAAAGCCAAAAAAGTAGCCAAAGTAGGCATTACTAAAGAAAAAGGCTTCCTTTATTTCTTAGATAAAAAGGGAAATATTTCCAAAGCCAGAATGGTAAACGCAAAGAAATAAATAACACCTTAATTTAAACCCCCGTAAAAAATACGGGGGTTTTTAGTAGTTTTTGGCTTATCGGTACTTGCTTATATTGAGTTGTTTTTATTTACGGAAACATTCCGGATATTTATATTAACAGAACCAATATCCTCATCTTGTTGGGCCTTCATCATATTTACAGTTATATGTACTTTAGGAATACTATGTTTTGTCTTAAAAGAACGGTTGCTTTTTTTCACTTCTTTAACTAAACCTTTATATTCGTTTACATCCGCAGGAACTTTTAAATAAGTAAAATACTGCGGATGTTCATATAAGCCTGTATACTCCTGCACATCTTCAACATAATCATTAAATTCCTTTACAAAACTTATTGCAGCCCTTACCGCCTGGCTAATCTCGTTTGCTTGCGCTTCTTGTTTTGCTGTAAAGACATTAAAATCTATATGTGCATTTTCCCCTTTATTTAAAACAGGCATTACACAATCTTCCCAAAAGGCATTATCTTCAAGGAAATCTTCCGCCCTGTCTGCAAAACCGGCCGTATGCCCGCGTAAAGCATTATCAAATTTTACAGAACAATTATTTGCCGTATATTCTGCGCTGTGTAATATATGTTTAGTATCACTGTGCATTTTATGTTCTTTACCCGTAGCGGCAAAAGCCGCGGCAGCACAGCAACTTAAAATTACGCTTAATAATACCGTAATATATTTTTTCTTATTCATTTTATCCCCCTTTACAGTTTAAAAGCCGGCATTGGCGCCGGCTTAATAGACTACGGTTATTTTTTACGATGTCAAGGGGTTTAACTTTACGGCGGGGACATTCTGCCTAAGGCAGTACCTTCTTTAAAAGGATTTTTTAAATATTTTTTTGCTATATCGTCCATAGCCCAATTTTCTTTACGGTTAATAATGTCTTTATAAAGAGGAACAGAAAGTTCCCTTTTGCCTAAAACATCATAACATTGTGCAAGACGCATTTGGTTAAACAACTGCCAACGGCTCATTTCCTGATTCTGTGTCGCTTGCATACTCTGCGCAAAAAGTTCTGCGGCCTTTTCGTAATTGCCTTGTGCCATTTGTGCCGTACCCATTGCAGTATAAGAACGGGCGATATAAATATCCTTATATAAAGGTTTTTTGCCGATATTATTTAAAAAATCCTGCGCCGAATTATACACTTCCTCATATCTTCCGTTTTCATAGGCGGCTATTATTGCCACAAAATTATATAAAGGGTTTTCAGGATATTTCGCTAAAATCTCGCGGATATATTTATCTGCAAGTTCAGGATTATGATATTTTTCGCTCTCGATAGAAATTTCCACTAAAAGCAATGCGGCGGTATCAGCACTGAAACGGCCTTTTTCCTTTATCAGGTTAAGATACTCTATGCCTTTATCGGCATCGCCGCTGGCAACAAGTTTAGCCAAAACCTTTACAACTGCAGGCAAAGTCCCTGCATAATATTGATAAATGGCTTCGCCCAAATAAGCATCATACATTTCCGGATTAAGTTTAGCGGCCTTATTCATAAATTTAAGGCCTTTTTTACCGCTGAAATAGGCTTTTACATAATTTTTATTTGCAAGTTCAAAACGCGCTTTAATACCGTAAAGCCCGCCTAAAGAAAGATATGTCTGGGCATCTTCTTCATTAGTTTTCATCCACTTTTTTATTCCGTCAATAGAGGCGTTAATACTTTTTTCAAAAACTGCTGCTTGTGCTTTGTTGCTTTTTTCATATTCATATTCAAAGCGAGACCACTCAATCATTGTCTTACCGAAAAGAGCCAAAGGATAATCAGGATTTGTTTCCAAAATAGCATTAATATTTCTATCCGCTTCGTTAAAATCCAAACCGTAAATGGCTTTTACGCCGGCTTCTGCCAAAGATGCTATTTCCGGCGTAAGAGAATCGGCTTTTAAATTTACAAAGCAAAGAGAAAAAACTAAAACAACAAATAACTTCTTAAACATTCTTTACTATCCTGTCTTTACCAAAGTACGGGCGTAAGGCTTCAGGTATAATAATACTTCCGTCGGCTTGTTGGTAATTTTCCAAAATAGCGGCAAAAGTTCTGCCCACAGCAACACCGCTGCCGTTTAAGGTATGAACAAATTCCGTTCCTTTTGCGCCTGTGCGTTTAAACCTTAAATTCATACGCCTTGCCTGAAAGTCCGTACAGTTAGAGCAGGAAGAAATTTCCCTAAAACAATTCTGGCTGGGGAACCAAACTTCCAAATCAAAAGTTTTTGCTGAAGAAAAGCCCATATCGCCCGTAGAAAGCAAAACCCTTCTGTAAGGCAAACCCAAAGTTTTAAGTACAAGTTCGGCTTCGCAGGTCATCTTTTCCAAAATATCCATTGATTCTTCCGGCTTGGCAAGCCATACCATTTCAACTTTGTTAAACTGATGTTGGCGGATAAGCCCGCGTGTATCTTTACCGTAAGAACCGGCTTCTTTTCTAAAGCAAGGAGTATAAGCAGTAAAGGCTTTAGGCAAATCAGTATCACTTAAAGTTTCCCCGCGGTGCAGATTTGTCAAAGGTATTTCCGCCGTGGAAATAAGATATTGGTCGCCTTCGCCGTCAACATGATACATATCTTCCTTAAATTTAGGCAGTTGCCCCGTCCCGTAAAGGACTTCAGCATTAACTATGGCAGGCGGCATAAATTCCGTATAACCGTTTTTGGCGTGCAAGTCTAACATAAAAGCAATTAATGCCCTTTCCAGCCTTGCGCCGTCGCCCCTTAATAAAGCAAAGCGGCTGCCGGAAAGTTTTGCTGCCGTGGCAAAATCCAAAATACCTAAATTTTCGCCAAGTTCGTGGTGGTCTTTAATTTTAAAATCAAACTGCGGTACCGGCAAAGTATTTTCCTTAACTACTACATTTGCTTTTTCATCAGCACCGACGGGAACAGATAAATCCGGCAAATTAGGAACGGTTAATAAAATTTCAGTAATTTTATCTTTAAGTGCGGCAACTTCCTGTTCTTTGCCTTGCATAGTTTCTTTAAGGTTGTTAGCCTCTTTCATTACTTCTTCTGCGGCGGCAGGGCCTTCTTTAGCCCTTACAAAACCGATTTTTTTTGAAAGTTCATTTCTTTTTGCTCTTAAGGTTTCAACTTCCAAAAGAGCCGATTTATAAGATTTTTCCGTTTCAAGTATTTTGTCTGCCAATTCCACATATTTGGGATTTCTTGATGCCAATCTGTTTTTAGTATTTTCTGTATCGGCATTTAAAATTTTAATGTCTATCATAATCTCCTCTCGCTAAATCATTTACCGAATACGGCTTAGGAAAATATTTTTTTATCGGGCTTGCTTTTTCTTTGCTTTCGTCCAAAACAAAATTTTTAACCACTTCCGTATCTACGGGAACATATATCATCTGTCTTACAAAAAACAAGGCCAGCGGTAAAAGAACTGCACACAGTATCAGCCAAAAAGCCGAACTGTTGCCGCGCAACTCTAAATCATCTCCGCCGTAATATTTCATAACTTGGCCTTCTTCGCTTTTTTAACTTTTTTATCAAAACTTTTAATAAGTGCTTTTGCACTTGAAGATAAAGCATCAAGCCCGCTTGCCGCCTCCTGCGTATCATCACCAACCCAGATAATTTCCGCGGTATCCACATCAATCATTTTAGCGACAACGCCTACCTGCGCATAAATTGTATATTCCACCGGATAAACATCCTTTTGGGTATTATGTTTTTCCCCCGCATAAGTGCTTTTTACTTTTATTTCGCCTTCCGGATTTTTTGTTATTTCTTTGGAAAATACAGGTTCGCTGCTACTGCGCCTTGACATATTATAAACTAAAGTTTTCTGCTCCGGCATATAGGATGTTATTTCCCCCGTTAAAAGCACATCAACGCCTAAAACCTTACCAAGTTGCCTTGTAATTGCAGGGGAAAGATAAGAGGAAGAAGATAAATCGTGTTCTTTAAGCACTTCTTC
>CADAXZ010000030.1 GCA_902791965.1 Candidatus Proelusimicrobium bovinum
TTGGATAATAATTATTTTTATCCGCAATTTAATTTAATATTTTTTAAGAAACTTTGCGCACTTTCCGCGGATTGGAAAGGGATTGACTGCGCTTATTACAGGAGCGAAAAATGAAAAAGTTATTTATTCTCTTATTTTGTTTATCTGCCTTAACTTTTACGGCTAAGGTTTATGCCCAAAATCAAGATTGGCGCACAAAACAAAGAGTTTTGCCTTATGATATGCAGGCAAAACAATGTCAGGATGTACTGCAAAGCCTTAATACCGTTCCTACCGATAGTAATGAGGCCTTCCTTAACGATGCTTTGGAAAAATATGCCCCTAAAGATTTAAAATTAAACAGCAAAACGGCAAAAACAAATTATGAATTTATTGCTTTTATTTACGATAAATACAGCCTTATTGCATATCCTGCAAAAAATTACCAGCATAAAGCCGCTAATGAAAGGCCTTATTCCTGCAAAGAAGATGATAAAGCCTGCCTTGCCGCAACAGAATGTTTTGAACAAGCAGCAGATAAATATATGGCAATTTATAACCGATTAAATAATTTTGCCGCCCCTTTCTACGGTAAGGAAAGAAATGCTTTCCGTAAAAAATTCCATACTGAATATAAAGGGCTTTTACTTCAAAATTGCGGCGGGGTAAATTTAGACGGCACTATGCAAAAAGAATGTGTTTGCGATAATTCCGGCGCAATTTACTACATAAGAACAGAAGGTAATAAAACTTTAAATGAAACCGAGGATGCTGTTGTAATCCGCAATTATTTCGGCGCGCCGCTTTATATTAAAGGCAAACAACAATTTGCTATGCCTTATACCTTCCTTAAAGCAGACGGCGGACCTAAACAAGTTCAGGCGGAAGGATATACCCAAAAGGCCTGTGTGTACCAATTTGTGAATCCGAAAAAAGCAGAAGATTTAACTAAAAATTTCCACTTTTATCCGGAATTCCGCCAGCCTTACACTAAAGAATTATGCAAAGTATCAAAACAATGGCAAGGCATAAATTGCGATGAGGCTAAATAAATATTATATTGATGACAGGCCGGTAAATGCCTAAATATATAATTATGTTATGAATAAAATATTTCTTATCATAATCTCTTTATTTTTGGTGTTGCCGTCTTACGGCAAATCACCTTACGGTTTTACCAATAATGTGGAAGATTCGGATATTTCCGAAGGTCCGCTTCATAAAATTATTAAGAATAAAGAAATTTCTTACTATATTAAAATAGATAAATTAAACAAAAGAGAACTTACAAAAGAGCAATATGTAGATTTCAAAGTTAACTCTGCTATTTTGCCTGATAAAATAACATACAGTTTTAATATATGGTTTGAAAGAATTAAACAGGAAATAGAATCATCCGGCAGAAACGAAGAATTTAAAGATATTTTACCTGTATTAAGCACTCCTATAAAATTAAAACAGGAAAAAAATCAAAACAAAGCGGATATAACATTTATGTTTACTACGCCTGAAAAAGTAGATAAACTTTGCCATAACGCCCTCGCCTGCTATGACCTTCAAAAAATACATTTTGAAGGCGGCCCTACCTATACTTTCCGTTATATTATCGCACCAATTTCTGATTTAAAATCCACACAGCCGTTAGAAAATCTTTTAATACACGAAATAGGACATTATTTCGGCCTTGCGGACCAATATGATTACGGTTTATCTTCCAACAAATATAATAATGACAGGATAAAATCTCAGGTATCCGTAATGGATAATTCTTTAAATCCCCCCTCTTGCGATGATGCTGACGGCTTAATAAATTTAATTGATTATACTTTGGCAAAAATAAACGCAGGTGCTTACTCCGAGCGTGCGCAAAAAGGCTGGGTAAGTTTCTGCTCTGATGACAGTTATTACCAAAACGCTAAACCTTATATAAGCAATTATTGTTGGGTAAATTATAATGAAAAGGGCGAACAAACCGGAAAAATCTGCCCTGAACCTTTTTTATTCAAAAACAGGGATTTAGCCGTTGATGATAACGGTTTAATTACCCGTATGGTTGACAGGCAAAATAAATGGCTTTTTACATACAAATATAATGCCAGCCAGCCTTTAATTAGCATAAATGTTAAATCATCAGACGGAAAAAGACCTGATATGAAAATCAATATCCTGTCCGATGAAAAAACTTTCCGCATACCTTTAAACGGTAAAATTTACACTTTTAATATTCCGCAGGAAAATTCCTGCCAATACAATAATACAGATAGACTGAAAGTATTTTATAAAATATACCGTGATAACTGGAATAAAATACCTAAAGGCTATCCTTACAGCGATAAGACAGAGCAAAGCACAAGTGATATAAAAACTTTCCCTGCAAGTTATTTTAACCAAAAATACTTAAGTAAGGATTATGTTTCAGAATCTATGCGTATATGCGATTATTTACCTATTGTAAAACGCTCAGTAAACAAGCAGTAATTTCTTATAAAAGCAGTAAATAAAATATAATTTTAAAAATATCCCTGTTTCAAATATAACTGGGATATTTATTTTTTGTCTTAGTATTTACAACCGGTATATTAAAACACAAAATTTGCTATATCTGTCGCTATTTGCTGCAGTGTAAGGCGGTTGGCTTTCAGTATATCATCAATTTTAAACCTGTCTATAAACTCCTTTACTTTTCTTAAAATGGCCTTTCTTATCTCTTCCGCAAGGCTCTGTATTTCGGCATTTAGTCTTTTAACATCTTTAGGGCTGTTTATTATGTTGCCGGAATAATAACTCCTCATATAAGATTACCGGCTAATTTTAACAATATTTTACCAGTTAAAGTAAAGTATAAACCGATATTTTTATTTAACCGCTAATTTTTTATACAATATATAAAAGAGAAAATTAAAGGAGATACTATAATGAAAAACACAACTTTAACACTTGCCGCAATCGCTTTAATTTGCGCTTTTGCCGGATGTACAAGTGCCCAAACACAAGAAGATAACAATACGGCTTCTAATGCTTTAAACGCAATACAAAATATGAGCGTTGAAGATATGTTGCAAAAATCTGCGGAATACAGACAGCAGGTAGAAAATGCAAAAGAGGCTTACAGCACAGCCCAAAAAGTTGATGATGCTACAAATGTGTCAGGTATGGTTACCGACGGAGTAAAAAATGCCGTTAAAGAAAAAGTTGACACCGTCAAAAAACAATTAAAAGATGAAAAGAACGCTTGGAAAGAAACCCTCTCCAAATAATCTGTTCAAAACAATTTAATCCCTGCCTTTAGTATATACGGCAGGGATTTTTTATGCCGTTAATACAACTTAAGTATAAATTTTCTTTTTTGATTATCTAATATAAAAACCGTTTAAAAGACAATACAATTATTATTTATAGCATTTCAATAAAAAATTTGGACATTATGGCAAAAACTTAATTGCTTATATAGTTTTATAATTTAATTTGATGTTTATCTTATTATTTTAAAAACAGCGTGGCTGCTTTAATAGAAAATAAACATCCCCCAACATAGATATAGCAAAGCATAACTACAAAAAAACAGATAATAACTGATGGCACAACAAACAAAAAAGGCGGCCTTAAAGGCCGCCTTAAATATTGCTTAAGATTTATTTTTTAATAACTCCATCCACCAAAGAACACTTCAGTTGAATCTATAGATAATACTTCTTCTTTTCTAAGAGCCTCTTCAGATATAGTTTCGTATTCATTATAGTCATTCAACATTTCACTGGAGAAGGCTTCATTTACCTGTTGTTTTACAATTTTGAAAAGTTTAGGATTTTCCGCCAATATGGAGTATGCAATCGGTTTGGCTTCATCCGGTAAACCTACGATGAACAATGCAAGGGCATCGGGGTCTTTAGTCATCAAATCTCTTACATCGCGTTCAAGTTTAATACGATTGTTGGAGATTTCAATTTCTTCTTCTCTGTCATTATGAAATGCAACATAACAAGCTAAAGTAATACCAAGTCCTACCCAACCTGCGCGTTTTAATCTCTTTCCCCAAGTTCTGGCAGTAGCAGGTGATTTAAGCATACTTTTTGCACGCTTCATTTGTGTTAATGCTTTATTTGCCTTTGCCCAATCGCGAGCATAAGTAGATCTTACAAATTTCCAATAATTTGCCCTGCTTATTTTATTTATCATACCTTTATGAGTCTTTGCCAAGGCACGATATTCTTTCATACGGGCCAATTCTTTCTGTGCAGCATTTTGGATTGCTCTTTTTTCCGCGGCAGTACCTGCTTTTTTTGCTGCGGTATCCATCAATTTTTGATAGGCTTTAGGATCTTGTGCGGCTACATAATAGGCACCTAATTCCGGATTCTTTATAATCTTTTTAACAGCATACGCAAAGCCCAAAACACCGACTGCCCCAACACCGTATATAGCCGGATTAATACTTGGTACTTTTTTATCAAGAGTAGACATATACAATTCTACTTCTTCAGCCGTTAATTCTTCTTTAGGCTGGTATTGTGCAAAAGCAACAGACGATACAAGTAAGTTCGCCGCTAAAAACATTACTAAAAATTTCTTAAGCATTTTTTATTCTCCATTGAAGATTTTTTATACTTCTTATAAATATTTTAAAAAACTGAACTGATTTCTACAAGGTACTTTGTGCCTATTTTGATATGGGTCTTTGGACCTACATAATTTTAATCTTTATTTATATTAAAAGCCCCGCAAAAAAAGCGGGGCTTAAATTATTTATTTTCACTTCCGCTGTCGGTTGCCGGCGCACTAACAGGTATTTGAACCTTATCTACTACAGAACTCATACCGCGTTTTGATACACTTACTGTCAAAAATATTGAAGTAAACATTATCAAAACTGCTACTCCCGCTGTAAGTTTGGTAATAAATGTAGTAGCCGTAGGGCCTGCAAACACGCTATCGCTGTTGGAACTGCCGAAGATACCTGCGGCACTGCCCTTCCCGCTCTGCATTAAAATAAGCATTATAAGGAAGATACAAGCGATAAAATGTAAAACTAAAACTAATGTATACATTATTTTAACTCCTGATTATTTTTTAAGTAAAGCCGTAAGCCCGGGCAATTCTTTGCCTTCAACAAATTCCATACTTGCACCGCCGCCGGTAGAAGCGTGGGAAACTTTGCTTGAAGCAATTTTTGCTTTCTTAAGCACATTAAGGCTGTCGCCGCCGCCGATAATAGTAATTGCGCCTTTCTCCGTAAGTTTTACTAAAGTTTCGGCAATGGCAAAACTGCCTTTGGCATAAGAGGGCATTTCAAATACGCCGACAGGTCCGTTCCAGAAAACTGTCTTACATTCGTTTAAAGCATCTTCAAACAATTTGATTGTTTTAGGGCCTATATCCAATCCCATATAACCTTCCGGTATATTAGGGCTGTCGGTAATTACCGTAGGTACGCCTTCTGCAAATTCCTTGGCGGCAATATTATCAACAGGCAGTAAAAGTTTTACGCCTTTTGCTTTTGCTTTTGCCATAATTGCTTTGGCTTCATCTATTTTATCGGCTTCCAAAAGGGAATTGGAAACATTATACCCTAATGCGGTATTAAAAGTATAAGCCATACCGCCGCCGATAATCAAAACATCTACTTTATCTAACAGATTATTTAATACCATAATCTTATCAGATACTTTTGCACCGCCGATAATTGCGGCAAACGGGCGGGCAGGATTTTCCAAAGCGCCGCCTAAAAATTCAACTTCTTTCTGTATTAAAAAGCCGCCTGCGCTGGGTAAAAATTCCGTAATTGCGCTGGTGGAAGCATGGGCGCGGTGTACTGTACCAAAGGCTTCCTGCACAAAAAATTCTCCTAATTTGGAAAGTTTCTGCGCAAAGGCTTTATCGTTCTTTTCTTCTTCGGGGTGGAAGCGGAGATTTTCCAAAAGTACAATTTCCCCGTTTTTGGCATTTTTAACTGCAGCTTCGGCAACCTTGCCGACGCAATCAGAAGCAAAATGTACTTTTGTTCCCATAATTTTTTCAACTTCCGGAGCAACAGGCGCTAAAGAAAATTCCGGCGCAACTTTACCCTTGGGCCTGCCCAAGTGTGCTATCAAAACAACTTTGCAGCCTTTCCCTAAAAGATATTTTATGGTCTTTTCCGTCGCGGTAATGCGTTTAGGATTATCAACTTTGCCGTCTTTTAAAGGCACATTGTAATCAACCCTGACCAAAACGGTTTTATTATCTAAATTTACATCTTGTATTTTTACAATATCATTAAGGTTCATTTTATTTCCCCGAAATATTAAAAATTAAAATTTTGAAATCTTGCGGGCGGGAGTTTTCCCCCCGCCCTTATTTTACATCAAACTTATTTGTTTACGCTGTTCATATGGGCGATCAAATCAAGCACTTTGTTGGAGTAGCCGATTTCATTATCGTACCAAGAAACAACTTTTACGAAAGTATCCGTTAAAGCGATACCGGCTTTAGCATCAAAGATAGATGTGCGTTTATCGCCGAGGAAATCGGACGAAACTACTGCATCTTCCGTATAGCCTAAAATGCCTTTAAGTTCGCCTTCGGAGGCTTCTTTCATAGCGGCGCAGATTTCCGCATAGGTGGCAGGTTTTGCCAAGTTTACGGTCAAATCTACTACGGAAACATCAAGCGTAGGAACGCGCATTGACATACCGGTTAATTTACCGTTAAGGGAAGGAATTACCTTACCTACGGCTTTAGCGGCACCGGTAGAAGAAGGAATAATATTGCCGGAAGCAGCACGGCCGCCTCTCCAATCTTTCATAGAAGGACCGTCAACGGTTTTCTGTGTGGCGGTGGTGGAGTGTACGGTTGTCATTAAGCCGTCTTTAATACCCCATTTATCGTGTAAAACTTTAGCAATAGGGGCTAAGCAGTTTGTTGTGCAGGAAGCATTAGATACAAACTGTGTGCCTTTTACATAAGTTTTTTCATTTACGCCGACGACGAACATCGGGGTAGCATCTTTGGAAGGGGCAGACATTACAACATATTTTGCACCGGCTTTAATATGGGCCTGTGCTTTTTCCTGAGTAAGGAATAAACCGGTGGATTCTACTACATATTCCGCACCGACTTCGTCCCATTTAAGATTGGCGGGGTCTTTTTCTGCGGTTACGCGGATTTTTTTACCGTTTACGATTAAGAGATTTTTTTCTACATCGGCTTCTACTTTGCCTTCAAACTGGCCGTGCATTGTATCGTATTTGAGCATATAAGCCAAATAATCAACAGGGCACAAGTCGTTAATGCCGACGATTTCAATATCGTTGCGTTCCTGAGCCGCGCGGAATACAAAGCGGCCAATGCGGCCAAAGCCGTTAATACCTACTTTTATCATAATTACAAATATCCTCCAATTGGATTTTTTATTTCATTTATATTATATTATTTTTTTATCTCTTTTTAAATATATACCTAAAGAAACAAAAACCCCGACACAATATGCCGGGGTTTTAAATTTATTTCTAACCTGCTTTAAAGGCTTATTTTTTCATTTCCTTTGCGCTGGCTTGTGCCGCGGCCAATCTTGCTATTGGCACACGGAACGGAGAGCAGGAAACATAATCAAAGCCTTCGCGGTGGCAGAATTCCACGCTGGAAGGTTCGCCGCCGTGTTCCCCGCAGATACCGATTTTAAGATTTTTCTTAACGCCTCTGCCGGCTTTTACGGCGTGGCGGATTAAGAAACCTACACCGTTCTGGTCAAGTACCTGGAACGGATCGTTCTTTAAAATACCTTTGGAGATATAATCAGGCACGAAAGCGCCAATATCATCGCGGGAGAAGCCGAAAGTCATTTGCGTAAGGTCGTTAGTGCCGAAAGAATAGAAATCGGCAACCTGAGCAATATCGGCGGATTTGATTGCCGCACGCGGAATTTCAATCATTGTACCGACGGTATAAACAATCTTTTTACCGAATTTTTCGCAAACTTCTTTATGGGCTTTTTCAATTACGGGTTTCTGGTTTACGATTTCCTTTTCGTCGCAGACGACAGGTATCATAATTTCCGGTGTAATCTTTAAGCCTTCTTTAATACGTTCGGCTGCGGCTTCAAAAATGGCTTTGGCCTGCATTTCCGTAATTTCCGGATAAGTTACACCCAAGCGGATACCGCGGTGTCCCATCATCGGGTTCGTTTCTTGAAGGGCTTCGGCGCGTTTTTCAAACTCTTCCTTGCTAATCTTTAAGGATTTGCAAATTGCTTCAACGGCATCTGCACTATGCGGGACGAACTCGTGCAAAGGAGGATCCATAAGACGGATAGTTACAGGGAATCCGGCCATCGCTTTCAAAGCAGCCTTAATATCTTTCTTCATAAACGGGAAGATTTCGTTTAAGGCTTTTACCCTTTCCTGAGTAGTACCGGAAAGTATCATTTTTCTTAAAGCGAAAAGCGGCTTTTCTGAATTTGCACCGTAGAACATATGTTCAATACGGAACAAACCGATACCCTGCGCACCGAATGCTCTTGCCTTTTCGGCATCTGCGGCGGTTTCCGCATTGGCGCGGACTTTAAGGCGTTTTACGCTGTCGCAGACTTTAAGGAAATTGATTAAATTGGTATTCTTTTCCCCTGCGTCTAACATCTTGAGTTTGCCTTCATAGACTAAACCCCTTGTACCGTTAAGCGTAAGATAGTCCCCTTCTTTAAAGGTTTTGCCGTTTACGGTCATTGTGCGTTTTGCGTTATCAACGGAAATTTCACTACAGCCTACGATGCAGCATTTACCCCAGCCGCGGGCGACTAATGCAGCGTGGGAAGTCATACCGCCGCGGGCCGTTAAAATGGCTTGGGCAGCGCGCATACCTTCAACATCTTCGGGGTTGGTTTCTTCGCGCACTATAATACATTCTTTACCTGCTTTCCTTGCCTCAATAGCGGAAGCGGAATCAAAAACGATAAAACCGCAAGCACCGCCCGGGCCAGCAGGCAAACCTTTTGCCAAAGGCTTTACGGCCGCTTCGGCTTTAGGGTCAACAATAGGGTGGAGAAGTTCGTCTAATTGGTCGGGAGAAACCCTCAAAACAGCAGTTGTCTTATCAATAAGTTTCTCTTTCAACATATCAAGCGCCATTTGTACGGCGGCAATACCGTTGCGTTTACCGACGCGGCACTGTAAAAGCCAAAGTTTACCGTTTTCAATGGTAAATTCAATATCAAGCATATCCCTGAAATGCTTTTCAAGGCGTTTTTGGATAGCATCAAGTTCTTTATAGGCTTTAGGCATTACTTTTGCCAAAAATTCATTATCGTTGCCGTGTCCGGAAACGGAATATTGGTTAATCGGGCTGGGTGTGCGGATACCTGCGACGACATCTTCGCCCTGTGCGTTTACGAGATATTCCCCGTAGAAATGGCTGTCGCCGTTGCCAGGGTTTCTTGTAAAGGCAACACCGGTTGCGCTAGTATTACCCATATTACCAAATACCATTGACTGGACATTTACGGCAGTACCCCAATCATGCGGGATTTTTTCAATATTCCTGTAAGCGACGGCTCTTTTACCGTTCCAAGAAGCAAATACCGCGCCGATTGCACCCCAAAGTTGTTCCATAGGGTCATCAGGGAATTCTTTACCCAAAACTTTCTTTACGGTATTTTTAAAATCAGCACAAAGTGCTTTAAGTTCCGTAGCGGTAAGTTCCGTATCGGATTTATAGCCTTTGGCTTCTTTTGCGGCCAAAAGTTTTTCGTCTAAAATTTTGCGGATACCTTTATCATCTTTAGGCTCAATACCGGCAGCCTTTTCCATAACGACATCGGAATACATCATAATTAAACGGCGGTAGGCATCATAAACGAATCTTTCATCTCCGGTTTTGGCAATCATACCAGGGATAGTTTTTAAAGTAAGGCCGACATTTAAAATAGTTTCCATCATACCGGGCATAGAACTCCTTGCGCCGGAGCGTACGGAAACCAAAAGCGGATTCTTTTCAGAACCGAAAACTTTTCCGGTTTCTTTTTCCACCATTTTAAGATTTGCATTAACTTCCGCTTTTAAAGAAGCGGGATATGTTCTTTTATTATTCCAATAATAAGTACAAACTTCAGTAGAAATCGTAAACCCGGGCGGTACAGGCAGTTTGAGTTTAGGATGTCCGGCCATTTCCGCAAGGTTAGCACCCTTGCCGCCTAAAAGTTCTTTCATCTTTCCGTTACCGTCGGCTTTACCTGCGCCGAAATGGTAAACAAAACCTTTTTTATTTGCTTTTACGGTTGCTTTTTTTGCCGTCTTTACCGTAGTTTTCTTAACGGCTTTTTTTACAGTTTTCTTTACTGCCATAGCATTCTCCATAAATAAAATAACACGCAAAGCATAGTAAGCCTGCGCACTCTAAAGTAATTATTACATTTATATTTTATTAAATTTCGTCCCAATAAATCAAACAATCCGCTCTTTAAAAACATTTCAGGTAAACGCTTTTTTATCCCTTAAACAAACCTTTCCCCATAAGGCCCAAAAATTTGTAGGCCCAAAAACTTTTGATTTATAGGTCTTTAGGCCCTTTCCCTAAACAAACTAATTAGATAGATTATAAGTACAAAGAAACAAAAATCATTAATTTACCCTCCAAGGCAGCCTGTACCCCTAGGCTGCCTTTCCCTTTTACAAAATGCTAAAATATATTTGCGGGGCTTGATTTAACTACAAAAACCCGCCTGAACATTAACAATAAATGCTAAAGTTGCCCTCGGGGACTAAAGCAGGGAGCATTATGATACTTACCATTGATATAGGTAATACGCAAATATTTGCGGGCGTTTTTAAAGGCAACGACATAAAAGCCCGTTTCCGCAAAACTTCCATAGGGTCAATTACTTCCGACGAGTTAGGTATTTTCCTTACAACTATCTTGCGCGAACACGAAATAAACCCCATAGATATAAAAAATATAGCAATATCTTCCGTAGTGCCTTCTTTATTAAGAACAGTAATGAACTGCTGCGTAAAATATTTTTCCATTAAGCCGTTTATCGTGGAAGCAGGTGTAAAAACCGGAATAAAAATCCCGTCTTCATTTGATAAATTAGGCTCGGACAGAGTTGCCGATTGTATGGCCGCTATGAAGCGCTTTCCGAATAAAAATTTAATAGTGGTGGACTTCGGGACGGCAAATACTTTTGATGCAATTTCAAAAAACAAGGAATATAAAGGCGGTGCAATTACCGTAGGCGTAGGGACTTCTATGAATGCCCTTTGCCAAAATACGGCTTTACTTTCCAATGTGGAAATTATCAAACCGCGCAAAGCCGCGGGATGCACTACCGAACACCAACTGCAATCGGGGCTGTATTTCGGTAATTTAGGAATAATAAAAGAATACATATTCCGCTTAAGAAAAGAATGTTTTAATGACGAGCAGGCCGTAGTTGTAGCCACAGGCGGCTTTGCCAGATTGTTTGAAAAGAGCGGCGTTTTTGACCTTTACGAACCTGATTTACTGCTTGAAGGCATAAAATACGCCTTGGATTTGAACACCCAATTAAAAAACACTAAAAAAAGAGTTGCAAAATAATCTTAAAAGCCCGCCAAAATTAAGGCGGGCTTTTTACATTAAAAATACAACTTAACGGATAAAAAAATATTATTTCTTTGTTAAAACTACAAGATAAGCCCCGCTTAAAGCCAAAACAAGCCCGACTATTTGATAGGCTTGTATGCTGTCAAATCCGACAGCAACAGAAAGAATATAAGTAAAAACAGGGTAAGATAAAATTACTGCGGTGGCTTTGGCAAGAGGCATATTCCTTATAGCCTGATACCAAAATTTATTGCGCACAGTATAGACAAAAACGGCGATATAAAATAACCCTGCCCACGCTTTTAAATCCGCTTTGCAAGTTATATCCATACCAAAAGGCAAGGCCGCAAAACCAAGTAAAATACTCCACAAAAAACCGTAAAAACAGCGTGCGGCGGTTATAAAATCCACGCTTAAATCAGCAGGCAGTTTTTTTGCCGCTATGTGGGAAACCTGAAACATCCAAACAGTTCCCAAAACAAGCAAATCCCCTTTCCACATAGGCGTATAACCGTTGACGGCTAAAATCAGCACCGCACCTGCCGCCACCATTACCGTTCCGATAATTTGTTTTAGGCAAGGCCTTTCCCCCAAAAACAAAAAAGCAAAAATAAGTGAATAAACACTCTCTGCCTGATTTAAAATTGCGGAATTGGAAGGCGTAGTCCATTTTAAGGCTAAAAGCAAAAGCATAAACGGCAAAGCCGTTCCAAACAGACCCATAACGGAAAGCCTGAAATGAATATCTTTATCAACAAGCCGCCCCCACATTTTATTTTTACAAAGCCACGGGATATACAAAAGCCAAGCCGTAAAAGTGCTTGCAAGCAAAATAAAAGACGGCGACATATAACCTACGGTAAATTTGCCCGCTATCGGAGAGCCAGCCGTTATAAACAAAGCAAGCCAAAGCGCCTGCATAGGTGTTATTTTCATATAAATATTGTACCTTTTTATACGGTGGAATATCAAAAACACAAAAATATTTTATCCGCAAACAAAATTTAAAAAACTTTATAGAATTTATTTATGAGATGGAATCCTTGGCACGGGTGCAAGAAATTTTCGGAAGGCTGCCTTAACTGCTATGTTTACCGCATTGACGAAAGACACGGCAAAGACAGCAGTATTATCCTGCGTAATAAAGATTTTAATTTACCCCTGCGCCGCACAAGGAAAGGCGGCTTTAAAATTCCCTCCGGCGAAACGGTTTATACCTGTTTTAGTTCTGATTTCTTTTTAGAGGAAGCCGACGCTTGGCGCAAAGAAGCCTGGAAGATAATCAAATACCGTTTTGACCTTAACTTTTTTATCATTACAAAACGTATTTTGCGTGTTAGGGAAAACTTGCCGCCGGATTGGGGCGAAGGCTACCCAAATGTAAGTATAGCCTGCACCGTTGAAAACCAAAAACGCGCAGACGAGCGCCTGCCGGAATATCTTGCTCTGCCGCTTCAACACAGGTTTATTATATGCGAACCGCTTTTGCAAAATATTGACCTGTCTGCTTAT
>CADAXZ010000031.1 GCA_902791965.1 Candidatus Proelusimicrobium bovinum
TTTATATATATTTTCAGTTCGTCGTTTCCGATGTTATATTGGACTTTTTTTGAAAGTACTTCCTATCAGGCCACACCGGGTAAAATGTGTATGGGTATAAAAGTATGCGACTTAAACGGCCAAAGGCTGAGTTTTGTAAAATCTTTAGGCAGAAACTTATGCAAAATAATTTCTAACCTTACTGCTAATATCGGCTATGTAATGGCAGGTTTTACCGTCAGGAAGCAAGCCCTTCACGATATAATATCAAATTGCTTGGTAATTGATAAAAATGCAGATATAAATTCTCTTAAACCTTTGCCACAAAAGCCGTTATGGTATACAATTTTAATGTGTGTCTTGGCATTGCTGCCTATGTTTTTATTAGTTGTTATTCTTATTGCGGGCATAGGTTTTGCCATTTATTTTGCTACACCGTCTTTTCAGGCTAAAGCAGGTAAATCACAACTTTTAATGATAAAAACGGAACAGAAAATATATAATTCCTCACACGGTGTTTATGCTCTGGATTTTAAAGAATTGCGGCCTGAGTCAAAATTAAAAAAACAGACAGATAAATCTCCGTTAGATAACAATAGTTTCAGTTTTGTTTTGCGGCCTGATAGCGTAGTAGCGGTTTATAAAAATAAACCTTCTTTTAATCTTACGGCCTGTTATGATATTGACCGCTTTTGTATCGACAGGGATTTAGGTGATAAAGATTTTAGGATAGCCTCTCCTGAAAAATGCTGCAAGCAGTAAATTTGCATTATTTTTGATAATAATATGTTATAAATTTGTAAAATTAAAATATAGTAAAAATACGGAGGAAAGTAAAAATGTACGCAGGTTTTTGGAAAAGGTTTGCAGCCTTTATAATTGATAGTGTAATACTTAATATAGTTAACTATACAATAATGACTGTTTCGGGGACAAATCCCAATACATTTTCCCAAGATGTATATGCAACTATGGGGCCGGCAATGTTGGCAAAAATGCTTGGCGTTATGGGGCTGACAACAGTTATATATTTTGTATATTTTGCTGCATTTGAGTCATCTTCTTTAATGGCAACACCCGGCAAATTGGCATTGGGTATAAAAGTTGTTGATATGAACGGGCAAAGATTAAGTTTTTGGCGTTCTTTGGGCAGGAATTTAGGTAAAATCATTTCAAGCCTTACTTTAAATATCGCTTATGTAATGGCAGGCTTTACCGTCAGAAAGCAAGCCCTTCACGATAAAATGGCAAATGCACTTGTTATCAATGCTTCTGCTTTAGGGGAAACGGAGTTCCCTCCTTTACCTAAAACAAGTGCCGGTATGGTATTTTTAGCAATTTTAGGTGCTTTAGCGCCTTTCATAATTGTTGTATGTTTAATTGCTATGGTAGTTTTCTTTATTGTCGGACAAATGGGCAATATGAATTTGAACAGAGGCGGCCGCCCTCAAGAATGTTCAAACGGCGTATGTTCTGCTACCGGTAACGGGCCTATATTAAATCTTTCAAGCGATAAAAAAGATATTCTTAATAAACAAGGTGATTTGCTTACTTTAATAGCACATTTCCAGAATAAATATACCGATGAACACGGCGGCATAAGAGCATCTTCTTTTACTGAACTTGAAGACGGTGTAGACGGCTTTCCTAAAGGACAAGATAAAATAGGAAATGCGGAATTGGCATTATCAGGCAGTTATGTTACCCTTACTGTACCCGATACAGAAGATTCTGCAGGTTATGTAATTACCAAATGCTACGCACAAAATTATAAAACCTGTATCCAATCTAAAGATTTTGATATAGTTGTAGGCAGCGGATGGGAATATGCTGCGCCTGATAATTGTTGCTTTTAATATTTAAAATAGTTGCAATAAAAAACCCGCTTAACGGCGGGTTTTTTATGTTAAAGTAAAAGTTGGAGTTTAATCTGATTATGCTTATTTTAAATATAATAAACCTGTAAATTATGTGGTATTAAAGGGTTTTATATGACCGTAAAAGATGAGAATTCTGTTCATTAGTTTTATTACATCTTTAAACTCATCTGCATTTTTTTAGAATTTCTTCCGCTTTGGCAAGGCCGCTTGAGTTTTGCTCAAAAGGTATGTTTAAAGACCACGCAATTTCTTCAAGCAAAGAGGCTGAAAAATCGTGCAAATCTGTAAAAAGGCGTGAAGGTTCTGCGTTTTTATCGGTGCGGACATAATCTTCTATAATTTGTTTTTCGCCTTGTGCCGTTTTGATTTTACAACTGCGTGCATTGGCTATTTTTATTCTTAATAAAAGCGGGCTTATAAAACCGACGGCATCATAAAATCTTGCGGCAGTTTTAAAAAATAAAATGCAGCGTTTGAAAAAGTTTTCTTTATCAATAAAATTATTGCAATCCGCAAGTAAAGTTGTATGGGAAATAAGGCCATAAGCATTTAATTCCCACGCACTTAAACTTTGGGGGGAAGTTAAAACTATACCGTCTTGTACTCCGCTGACTTCCCCGTTTTCCGGCCAAGGGGTATTTTCATATAAAAAACCGATTTGCTTTAAAGTATTGGGCAGATTTTTATAAGCCAAAACGGGTATTTGCGGATAAAGGGGCAACAGGGTAAAAGCGCAAAGCGCGTGTTGTATTGAAGGCTCTTTATTTTGCGAACGCAGGAAATTATAAAAGTGTGCTTGTGCTTTATCAAGCAGAATGTGGCGCAGATTTTGGCTTTTGCGGCGGTTATCCATAAGCCAGGGAAGTTGGTCTGGATGGACAAGGACTTCCGGTCTTGAAGCCTGCCCCGTACGCACATAAGCCCTTTTTAGTTTGCCTACGAGGTGCGGAGTTAAATTGCTTTGGGGAATATTTACTACAATAAACATATTATCGCTTTGCGGGTCTTTACAAGTGTTTATATCAACAAAGACAACAGGGTCTATGTAATTTTGAACTATGCTTTCTATTTGCCCGCGTATTCTTGTTTGGAAAGGTATTCCTTTAAATGGCGGTTTTGGTTTATCGTTTTCGTCTTTTACTCCGATTATTACCGTTCCGCCCATAGAGTTGGCAAAAGCGGCTATTGTTTTTGCAAATTTTTCATTATTGCCGGGCAGCATATATTTGTAATCAAGCATAGTGTTTTCCGCAACTCCCTGCTTTAAAAAGTGGATTACATCGTGGAAGGTAAGGCGGTTTATCGGTTTATTGAAAAACATATTCTTTCCCCTTTATAATATTTTGCCCTTGCTTTGTAATATACTATAATTATTATAGGTGTTTTATAGTATTATAAGAGCATTTTAAACATATATGCCGCTATTTTTTTAATAGCCGCAGTATCGTTGGATAAAACGGCTTTAAACTGTTAAGCACCTATAAAAATTATATATAAAGTTTTATTTTTATCAATACTTTTGTCAAATTTTATAAAAGTGTAAATATTATGTTTGATACAATGCAGCATAAGACCAGCGGCGAGAAAATGCTGGAAGATTTTATCTCGGCATCACCTAAAAAAGCCGCCGCCGCTTTGGAACAAATGGCCTTGAGCGAAGCCGTCTTTTGGGTATCGGGTTTAAGGGCATCTTCCCTTATTGCCTGTCTGGAAGAAGCCGACAGCAAAAAAGCCGCTTTTCTGCTGCGCCGTTTGCATATAAAACAGGCCGCGCGAATAATGCAGGGGTTATCAGCATCCAAAGCAGGGGAAATTATGCTTAATTTGCCTGTCCACTATAAAAAGCGCATTATTGACGCTTTAGAACCCGGTCAAATTAAGATGTTGGAAGATGTTATCTCTTATCCGGCCAATAGTGCTGCGCGTTTTATGAAGGCTGATTTCCTTTGTTTTAAGACGGATACAAAACTTAAAGATATTACCGCTAAATTAAAAAATCTGCCTGCTTCAAAAACGCCTTTGTGTGTATATATTTCCGATAAATCAGGTAAACTTTGCGGTGTTTTGCCTTCTGCCCATCTTGCATTTAACTCTGCCGAGAGTTTGGCCGGTTCTGTTATGCTTAAAGATTTTGCCCGTCTTACACCTTTTCAATCCGTTGAAAAGGCCCGCATTGTTTTTGCAAAAAATCATACTGCCGTTTTGCCGATAACCGACGGCGACGGCCTTTTGCTTGGTGTGTTATGCCTTTGGGATTTGGATAAACAGAATAAATCCAAAGATGAAACAATTGCTTTGCAGAAAGAAAAATCAGCAAAATCTTTCAAGCCTTGGCTTATAGGAATTATCGGGCTTGTTTTTTTGGTTTTAATCCTTATTTTAAAATTTATTTAGAGGTTTTTATGGAAATAAATGTAAAAAAACTCCACGCAGAAGCCAAACTTCCGCAAAGGGCGCATCCTACTGACAGCGGGGCTGATTTGTTCTCACTTGAAAAAACTGAAATCCCGCCGCACAAATCCGTTAAGGTCCGTACGGGTATAGCAGTTGAACTGCCGGAAGGTACAAGCGGCTGTATTTGGGGGAAAAGTTCCGTTGAAAGCAAGGGCATAAAGGTTATGGCGGGCCTTGTTGATGCACCTTACAGAGGGGAAATACTTGTATGTATGTTCAACCTTACCGATGAAACTTTTGTTTTTGAAAAAGGGCAAAAGATTGCACAGTTAGTTGTTTTGCCTACACTTTATCCATCCTTTAAACAGGTTGAATCTCTTTCCGATACGGAACGCGGGGCCGGCGGTTTTGGCAGTACGGGCGCTAAATAAAAAATGATTTTTGATTACGATGCAGCAATAATAGGGGCTGGGGCAAGCGGAATGCTATGCGCTTTACAATGTTCGCGTGCTGGCCTTAAAACTTTGCTTTTAGAACAGGAAATTGTGGCAGGGCGTAAAATTTCGGTAAGCGGAAACGGCCGTTGTAATTTTACTAATATTAATGCTGCTCCCTGTAAATATTACGGGGATAAAGATTTTGTATCTTCCGTATTAAAACAATTTAGCGCGCAAGATTGTTTAAAATTCTTTTCTGGTTTAGGCTTACTTTTTAAAGAAGAAGATAACGGGCGCTATTTCCCGTTGGCCGGCAAAGCGGCTTGCGTTAATGATTGTTTGCTTGCCGCGCTTATTGCTGCCGGAACGGAAATAAAATATAAGACGCAAGTAAATCAAATAATAAAATTTGCCGGCGGCTTTAAACTTATTTGCGGCGGCGAACAAATTTATACGGCAAAAAATATTGTTTTGGCTTGCGGCAGCGCGGCTTATCCGCAAACCGGCGGGACGACAAAAGGTTATGAACTTGCACAAAGTTTAGGGCATAGCGTTAAAACGCCAAAACCTGCTTTAAGCGCAATAGACTTTAAAGAAAGCGCTGTATCACGCCTTGCAGGCCTGAAACTTTATTGTGCTGTCAGTTTCGCCAAAAATCCGTCAGACAGGGAAGAAGGCGAGATAACTTTCGGCAATAAAGGGGCTGCGGGCAATAATATTTTAAGTTTAAGCCGCAATGCAAAGCAGGGCGATAAAATTTTGATAGATTTTCTGCCTCAGTTAAGCGGCGCAGAAGTTAAAGAACTTTTTAAAAAGCGTGCGGCTATGTACCCTGATTTTAAAGTTAAGGAACTTTTTAGCGGGGCTTTGCCTTCTGCTTTGGCTAATTTGCTTATAGATTTTTGCGGAATAAGAAAAAATACATTACTTTTTGAACTTAAAGGGAATATTTTTGATAAAATAGTATCAACGGTTAAAGCGTGGCCTTTTACGGTAGCGGGTTTGCGTTCTTTTAAGGAATGTACCGTAATTGCAGGAGGGGTAAATACTGCGGAGATTGAATATAAAACTTGTGCTTCAAAAAAAGCAGAAGGGCTTTATATAACCGGAGAACTTTTAGATGTCGACGGCCGTTGCGGCGGATATAATTTACAGTTTGCTTGGTCAAGCGGTTATGCCGCAGCCAAAGCATTAGAGGTGAAATATGGAAGAAATTTTAATAGTAAGAAAGAGTAAGGCTCTTGACGGGGCAGATAAGGGGAAATTTTTGCGTTCTTATATGCTTGAGGGAAAAGAAGTTTACAGCGAAAAATTAGACGAAAATTTGGAAATTATAGAAACTAAAGGTAAATTACCTGACGGTCTTGTAAAAGAATTTTTTGATAACGGCCTTACATATTTTGAATGTTATTTTAAAGACGGAAAACGCAACGGCACAAGCAAAATATTTTATGAAACGGGTAAATTAAATGTTGAAAAGGAATATCTTAACGGTATGTTGCACGGAAAGGCTTATGTATATTATCCTAACGGCCGTTTGAGAGAGGAATTTTCTTATATAAAAGATATTGAAAACGGACGCCGTCTGCGCTATTATCCAAACGGTAAAATATTGGAAGTCGCGGAATATGTTGACGGCGATATGGACGGCCTTTGCAAAGCCTATGATGAAGACGGCAATGTAATGTCGGAAAGTATGTATAAAAACAATCAGATAGTAGGGGATAAGATTTCCTATCATAAAAACGGTACTATTGCTATGATAGCCCCGCACAAAAACGGCAAAGCACACGGCGTAACAAAAAAATATTCCGAAAGCGGCGATTTGCTTGAAGAATGGTTTTTTGAAGACGGACAACTAAAAAGCAAAAAAGATTATACTTTAAAAAATTTATAATTTACAACCTTGCTTTTATATGTTTTAAAGCCCCGCTAAGCGGGGTATTTTTTATAGCAATATTAAACATCCGTAAAAAAGCCCTGCATTAAGCAAGGCTTTTTACTTTAAATTTTACTACAACGCTTAAAGATATTTACTTATTCTTTTTAGCGCGTACGGCCCTTATGCTTTGCAGGTGCTGGTGATAACTCTTGCTAAAAATATGCCCGCCGGTTTCATTATCGGCAACAAAGTATAAGGCATCAAATTCCGGCGCCGGTGTAATTACCGCTTTAACAGAATTTACACCCGGGTTTGCAATAGGCCCTGGCGGTATGCCGTTATAGCGGTAAGTGTTATAGGGGGAATCAACCCTTAAATCTTTAAGGGTAAGTCCCTTTTTCCAATGTCTGCCTTCCGCTTCATTATAGCCTAAAGCATATTGGACTGTGGGGTCTGCTTCCAATTTTTTACCTATTTTTACGCGGTTTAAATAAACTGCCGCTATTTTCGGTCTTTCGGCATCTAAAACGGCTTCTCTTTCTACTATGGAAGCCATAGTAAGTAATTGCTTTTCCGTAAGATTACCGGAATAAGTATCAATAAGCGGTTTGATGTTTTTGTTATATTCGGCAAGCATAACATCTATTACATCATTGGGGCGCATATCTTTAGGAAATAAGTATGTAGACGGGAATAAAAAACCTTCCGTATTCCTGTCTTTGGCGGCTTGTATAAAATCATATTTATTGCTGACTATGCCGTTTCTTTCAAGTTCGTCGGCAATTTCTTCTATACGCCAGCCTTCAAGAATCTTTACGCGTATGTCTTTAGTGCCGGGGTCGCTTACCAAGCGCCATATAGCCTTACTTGTGGACATATTTTTATTTAAGGTAAATTCTCCGCTTCTTAACATTGAAGCCGCCCCGCTGAATTTAAGGCATATTTTAAACCAGATAGTACTTTTTATTATGCCGTTTTCTTTAAGAATATCTGCAATTTTACCTGCACTGACACCCGGCGGGATAATAACCTCAGTTGCTTCTCCTTCGGCCTGGATATATTTATAAGTTAAAAAAGCCGCAGGGACAGATGCAATTACTAAAACAAAAAATAAAATTACGAGTATTCTCTTCATTTCTATTTAACCAATTTCAAAAAATGCCTTTTGCCTGCCTGTAAGACTGATTCCTGCGTTAAATTAAGCGGTTCGTCGTGAGATACTTTTTCCCCGTTGATTTTTACTGCCCCTTGGTCTATAAGGCGGCGGGCTTCATTCTTACTTTTTGCTATACCTGCTTCAATTAAAACAGCGGAAACCAATTTGCCGTTTGCATTATTAAATTCTGGCATATCATCCGGATTTTCCTTTTTGGAGAATACCTTTTCAAAATGGGAGAGGCCTGCTTTTGCACCTTCTTCCCCGTGGAAGCGTCTTACCAAAATGGAAGCCAAATCTTTCTTTGCCTGCATAGGGTGTTTTTGTTTTACGGCGTCTAAATCTTCAATAGTCAAAAGTTCGTAATATTGCAGCATAAGTTCATCAGATATAGACATAATTTTGCCGAACATATCTTCGGGTGTATCGTTAAGGCCGATATAGTTCCCGTAAGATTTGCTCATCTTTTTAACGCCGTCAGTTCCTACCAGTAGCGGCATAGTCATAACAACCTGCGGTTCTTGCCCGTTATTTTTTTGCAACTGCCTGCCTACAAGCAGATTGAAAATCTGGTCTGTGCCGCCAAGTTCCACATCGGCTTTAAGCGCTACGGAATCCTGCCCTTGGAAAAGACTGTACATAACTTCCAGCACGCTTATAGGGTTGCCGGCTTTCATTCTCTTTTTAAAATCATCTCTTTCAAGCACTTGTGCTAAAGTAACTTTTGAAAGTGTACCCAAAACTTCCTTTGTTGTTATGAAAGGGTCAAGCCATTCGCTGTTAAAATGTACTACGGTTTTTGACGGGTCTAAAATTTTAAATGCTTGGTCGGTATAAGTTTTTGCATTTTTTAATATTTGTTCTGCACTTAACATCGGGCGGGTAGTGTCGCGTCCGGAAGGATCGCCTATTTTAGCAGTAAAATCACCTATTACCAATACAGCCCTGTGTCCCAAATCCTGAAATGTTCTTAACTTTGTTAATACTACGCTGTGTCCGAAATGCAAATCCGCACTTGTAGGGTCGCAGCCTAATTTGATATTAAGCGTTTTGCCGCTTTCAAGTTTTTTCCTTAGTTCGGCCTCGCTTACTAAATCAACAGTGCCTCTTTTTAACAGTTTTAAAGCCTTATTTACATCCATAATCTTGCTCCGCGTATAATCAAATAAATAAAATATATTTATATTTTATCATTTTACTAAATGAAATTATAAGGGTCAGCCAAAATTTTTATTTGAAGTTTCTTTGGCGGTTTGTTATCCATTAAGGTATTAAGCAGCCCTTTAAGTATAGTTTCGTCATTAATTTTTATAAGATAATACTGCTGGTATAAATCTTTTGCTTTAATGCCGCATTTTACAGGGCCTTCAACGGTTATAAAAGCGCCGTAGGCATCTTTTAAGGCTTCTGCCGCATACGGGCCGTAAGTGTTTAAATCCTTTTCGGTTTTGGCGGTAAAAAGCAGTTTTACCAATTTAACATAAGGAGGAAAATTAAAATCTTTCCTAAATGATGCCTCGTTTTTTGCAAAAGTAAAATAATCATCCTGTTTTAAAATATTAAAATCAAATAAATCCTGTTTGGAAGTTTGTATAAAAAGTTGCGGATTTTTATATTTGCAAAGGCGGCTTTTTAAAGCAAAAAGCATTTGTGCAAAGCGTTCTGCCGCGCGGAAATCATCAGTATTTATTTCAGTATCGGCATTGAGCAGGGCTGCAAGGTTGATATGTCCGCCGTTTAAGCCGGCATTAAGGGCCAAATTAGTACCGATAATTATATCTGCTTGCCCTTGTTTTATGGCCTGTTGGGCAAAATGCCCTTCTGATTTTTTGGTTTGTAAAGTTTGCGAATCCAAACGGTAAACCCTTGCCTGCGGAAACAGTTTATATATTTCTTCCGAGGCGGCCTGCGTTCCTCCGCCCGATGAACGGAAAATTTGGTTTTTACAGACGGGGCAAGTCTGTTCCGTACTTTCTTTATTACCGCATTTACGGCAAATTAAATAATCTGTTTTATCGGTTTTTATCCTGCTTAAGACAGCGCCGCATTTTTTACATTTTGCGCTTTGTCCGCAATTAAGGCAGGTATAAATGCTGCTGTATCCCAAGCGGTTTAAAATCAAAAGGCTTTGCCCGTTGTGCAGCATATTATTACGGATTGCTTGGGCGAGTTCGTCCGAAATTAACTTACCGCTTTTGCCTGTTTTGTTTAAAACGGTTATTTGTGCTTTAGTGTTAAACACAGGTAAAGGCGAGGGGAAAAATGATTCTTTTAAAAATCCGTCATCTTTAAGTTTAAGTAATTCAAGCGAAGGCGCAGCACTTATAAAAATTACTTTGCTGTTTGTCAGTTGTGCACGCTTTAAGATAATATCCCGTGTATGGTAATATGGTTTTGAATCTTCCTGTTTAAAATCTTTAATTTCTTCGTGGAACATCAAAACAAGTTTAAGGTTTTTAAAAGGCAGTAAACAGGCCGAGCGTGTACCTACGACAAGGCAAGGTTTGCCCAATAACAGGCGGGATGCTGTTAGTTTGCGGCGGCTTAAAAGAACTTTGCTGTGCCATAAATCTATATTATCCTGCCCGAATTTTTTATTTATTACTTCTAAAAGATTTGCCGAACTTATTATATCCGGCAGCAGGATAAGTACTTGTCCGCCGTCGTTTATAGTTTTATGTGCAAGGCTTAAAGCGGCTTCTGTTTTACCTGAAAGATTAGCCCCGCAAAATAGATTAAATTGGTGTTCTTCCGCATTTTGTAATGCTTGTTTTTGGGCAGGGGTATAACTTCCGGCAGGGTAAAACAAGGGCAGTGCGGCCGGCGGCGTGTCTTTATAAGAATCCAACATTTTTTGGCTGAAGATATGCGGTACTAAAACGCCTAAAGTTTCGCCCAATGTATTTGCGTAAGTCTGAGAAATAAAATTTGCCAGCGGGAAAAGTTCCTTACCGTAAAATACCTGTTTATCTTCTACGGAAATTATTTGTTTTAGTTTTATGTTTTTGGGCAGTTTAGGGTTTGTATTTAAGGCAGTTATATATCCCGTCTGCACAGCCTTGCCGAAAGGTACTTTTACTCTTAAACCCAAAGCCAAAGAGTTTTCAATTTCTGGCGGTACTGCATAATCGAAACTGCGGTTTAAGGCAATAGGCAAACAAACGGAAATATTCATATTTATTTTGCTGCGGGTTTTCTTCCCATATCGGCAAGCAGCCCCTTAAGATGTGTCCAGGCTTCTTTCTTCCAAGAGGGGTTGCGCAGTAAGGCAGAAGGATGATAAGTAGCCATAATCTTTACGGGCTTATCAAGTTCCACGCAGGAAAGTTTCAAGTCATAAATTTTTCCGCGTAAACTTGCTGCGGGGGTGTTTTCGCTTATTAAAGTTTGCGTTGCTATTTTGCCTAAAGCGATAATGTATTTGGGGCTTATAGTTTTTATCTGTTGTTCCAAATAACGGCGGCATACGGCAATTTCGTCGGAGTTAGGCGGGCGGTCATTGCTATGTTTTTCAGGGTGTAAAGGGTCAATCATCGGGTGGCATTTTACTATATTTGCTATAAAAACTTCCTGTCTGCTAAAACCCATTGCGGCAATGATTTTATCCAACAACTGTCCTGCTCTGCCCACAAACGGGCGGCCTTGCCTGTCCTCGTCATATCCCGGGCCTTCGCCGACAAACATAATTTCTGCATTGATATTGCCTTCTCCTGCTACGGCTTTTATGCGTGTTTTGCCTAAAGGACATTTTGTGCAGTTGTTTATAATTTGGGCTATGTTTGCTATTTCTTCGGCTTTGTTAAAGGCGGCTTGCTGGGGTAAAATATCTGTTTGTTTTTTCGGCACGGATATTGCCTCCGTTAAAGGTGTTTGCTGAAGGTTTTGCGTTTTTGCTGGTGTTTGTATATCTGCTGGTTGTGCTTTAATTTCTTTATTTTGTGTTGAAGATACACATCCTGTTTTTGTCATAGAATTAAAAGCAGCCTTTTGCTTTTTTAAGGCTGCTTTTAAAATTAAGTCATCTTCCTGCGTATTACGCAAAAACTGCTTTAAACCTTTGGCTATATTTTTTATTTCTTCTTTCATTGATTATAATTTGCTGTAAAGGTCTTTTGCTTTTCTTTCCGCTTCTTTGCGGGCTTCTTCTTCATCGTGTTTTTGTTGTCTTAGTGCATCTGTAGAACCTTGTAAAACTTGTTCTTTTGTTATTTTACCGGTTAAAATTTCATCTAATGCGGTTTTTATTATTGCAGCATCGGGCTGATTTTTATATTCTTCTTTTTTCTTTAATACTTTAGCCCACATGGAAGCCAAAACAACCATACTGTATTTATCTCCGTTAAAATCAACTAACTTATGTTCGAAATCATTATCTTGTATTGCCATTTTAATCTCCTGCTTTATTTATCTTTTTTATAAAATCTTCTTGCCGCTTTACTTTATTTGTTTCAGCCTGTAATATGGCGCGGCATTGTTCTACGGCCTGCTCAAAGACATCATTTATTACCAAATAGTCATAACGCTTAATACATTTAAGTTCTTTTCTTGCGCTTTTAAGCCTTGCTTTTATATCGGTAGTACCGTCGTTGCGGGCGGCAATCCTTTTTTTCAGTTCGGAAAAAAGCATCTTTATTCTATCGCGTAAGAAACGCAGAACGTTTTACTTTCGCCTGCGGCAATTTGTTTATACGCAAATTCCCCGTCGAGTTCGGTAGTAGACGGCTCTAAGCCCAAGGCGTAATCGCCGCTCGCGTTACTCTTCCACAATATAAATTTATCCAGACTTTCGCCGTATTTAAGCGTGAATTTTCTGCCCGATTTCGGATTGAAATAATATACCGTTCTATCAACGGGTTTTAAATAATAACACGATTCGGGCTCGTTGTCTTTCGGCGCTTCCACGATAATCCCCTTATCTCCGCATTCCGCCCTTAAAACCGTCGCGGGAATATTGTGAAATCCGCCGTGCATCTCTTTTCCTTCGACAACGCCTGCCGCGTCAAGACCGCAAGTATAAAGCGCTCCGCCTTCAAAACGCTCCGAAAACGAAGTTTCACGCTTGGTAAATCCGTTCTTGGAAACGAAAGACGTATTTTCGCCCTTATAAAAAATCTGCATTATATCGAGCGCCTTGCTTTCGTTGAGCAAAAAGCGTAACGCCCCGTTAGTACATTCTATGACGCGAAGTCCGTCTTCCGCGCCACCGTTTAACGTATACCTTTTTATGCCGAACATCTGCGCGGCATTATTTAT
>CADAXZ010000032.1 GCA_902791965.1 Candidatus Proelusimicrobium bovinum
AGATAACGGTGCAAGTACAAAACTTAAAAATAAAAACAAATTAGATGCCGCAACCGTAGCCGTACAAAATGGTTTTATGGATACATACGACATCATACAAAATCATAAATAGGTATGGACAGAAAAGATTTTAATAAAGAACTTAACCCTACATCCATAAAAGATTTTGTTAAAAGAATGGGCCCTTTAGTAAAACCTTATTGGTTTAGGACTACTTTGGGCATTTTGCTTACTATTCCGGGCGGCGCTTTAGACGGCGCCGTTGCTATGTTTCTTAAGTACTATGTAGATAATGTAGTGGTAGCAAAAAACGCAGATTGGGCCGGTTATATTCCGCTGCTTATAATCCTGTTTACGGTAGTACAAGGGGTGCTTAATTTTTCTTCCGCTTATTTTAACACTTGGGTAGGAACTAAAATAACTACCGATTTAAAAAAGAAACTTTACCAAAAACTTCTTACTTTTGACCCGGGCTTTTTTGATACGCATAACTCAGGCGATGTTGTCTACCGTTTTTATAATGATGCCGATACCGCAAGCACAACACTTATAGGCAGCGTAAAGGAGTTTCTAACCAGATTATTTTCTTCCATAGGTTTAGTTTTTGTAATGCTATATAACTCTTGGCAACTTACAATTATAGCCGTAGTAGTTATGGGCGCGGCGGTACTTCCTACCCAATATGTAAGGAATAAAATTAAAAAAATTACGCCTAAGATAGTAACTTCCGGTTCTGATGTAATAACTTCTTATAATGAAACCTGCAACGGATATAAAACTATAACTTCCTACAATCTGCAAAAATACCAAATGGATAAGCAATTTGGTATGCTTAATGATTTATTTTCCCTTACGATGAAAATGTTTAAGCATACTAATTGGCTGTCGCCTGTAATGCACATTATAATTTCTTTTGGCGTAGCGGGTGTAATTTGGTACGGCAATAACCTTATTATAAAAGGCACTATTACAAGCGGTAATTTTGCCTCATTTATAGCGGCGCTTTTGATGCTTTATACACCTATTAAATCCATAGGCAATAAATTTATTGATATACAAAAGGCCTTTTTGGCTATTGAACGCGTTTTTGAGATGCTCAACTTTAAACCTGATATAAAAGACCCTGCAAACGCTAAGGAAATAGACGGTATTAAAGAAGCAATAGAATTTGATAATGTTGTCTTTGAATATAAAAAAGGAGTACCGGTACTTAAAGATATTTCCTTAAAAGTTCCCGTCGGTAAAACTATTGCTTTGGTAGGCAACAGCGGCGGGGGGAAAACAACTTTCGTAAATTTACTGCCCCGTTTTTATGATGTTACCGGCGGCAGTATAAAAATAGACGGTATTGATGTTAAAGATATGAGCCTGCAATCTTTAAGAAGGCAAATTGCTGTGGTATTTCAGGATAATTTCCTTTTCAGCGGTACTATAAAGGAAAATATAATGATAGGCAACCCAAAAGCCACTGAAGAAGATTTAAAACAGGCAATAAAAAGCGCCCATTTGGAAGATTTTATATCAACGCTTAAAGACGGCATTAACACCTATATCGGCGAGCGCGGCGTAATGCTCTCGGGCGGGCAAAAACAACGCGTAGCAATAGCAAGGGCATTTTTAAAACAAGCCCCCTTAGTAATTTTAGATGAAGCCACAAGCGCGCTTGATAATAAATCTGAAGCAATAGTACAAAAAGCCATAGATAATTTAATGAAAGACCGCACGGTTTTTGTAATCGCCCACCGTTTAAGCACGATACAAAACGCTGATAAAATTATCGTTATAAACGAAGGCCGTATAGCAGAAAGCGGCACACACGATGAACTTATGCAAAAAGGCAACGGTGCTTATAAGGCTTTATATAATGCACAATTTAAGCATAAAAAACAAGATAACGGGGAAAAAGATGAAAAACAAAAATAAACTTTTTATCAGTATGGCTAAATTAGTTGCAGACCAATCCACTTGTGCCCGTCTTAAAGTAGGCGCGGTACTTGTTAAGGAAAACAGAGTTATCAGCATAGGGTTTAACGGTGTACCTTCCGGTAAAGAACATTGCGAAGACTACTTTAAAAAAGTTTACCAAAAAGACTTTTCTGCCGTATATCCTACTTTTGAAGAATACTTAAAAAGCAAAGATTTTTATAATGCACACGGTTTGTTTTCCAATGATAATGAACTGCACGCAGAGCAAAATGCCCTTTTATTTGCGGCCAAAAGCGGCATAGCGACGGAAGGATCTCATCTTTATATAACACTTTCGCCCTGCGTACATTGTGCCAAAGTGATTATAGCCTCGGGGATAACAAAGGTATATTTTGCCGAACTTTATGACCGCTCTACCGAAGGCGTAAACCTTTTGACGAAAAACGGCATAGAGTGCGTACATTTACAAGAAAAAGATTTGTTATAAAATTTAATTAAAGACAGGTATAAACATTATGAAACAGACTAACAACCAACAAAAAATCAACGAAAAGGGCATTCTTGATGTTCTTGAAGCAAAAGTAAAACAATATAAAAAGGAAATAATCTTTGTTATCGGTGCCGTTATACTTATAGCAATAATCGGCTCGTCCGTATCTTATTTTAAGAATCAAGCCTACCAAAAACAATGGGGGGATTTATTTTTGGCGGAACTGCCTATCGCTTTAACTAAAAGCGGAGAAGAGCCTGACCTTTCCAAATTAGAAGAATATGCCGCAAAAAATGAAAGTTCCGACGCCGGTGCTTATGCCGCTTTAACATTAGGCAATGCCTACTACAGCAAAAAAGATTATGAAAAGGCAGAAACCTATTTTAAACAAGCCTTAAAAAACGGCAATGACGAATTAAAACCCATAGCGGAAAGTTCTCTCATAGCAACATTTATTGCCCGCGAACAATATCAAAATGCAATAGACCAAGCAAAATCTTTTGAAGCCAAATATAAGGGACATTTCCTTTCCGCACAAGTAAAAACCCATAAGGCTTTAGCAATGGACTTTTCCGGTGATAAAGAAGGTGCAAAATTAGTATATACGGAAATAATAGAACAGTATCCTTCTTCTTACAGTTCCGCCTTGGCGGAATTGCAAAGCGGTGTACAGCAACCTGCGCAAGCAAAATAAGTTTTTATTACTCTAAAAATAAAAGCCCCCGTAGAAAAGCGGGGGTTTTATATTGGCTTTATGCACTTATTATTAAGTGTTAATCAAATTAGCATCTACTGTTTTTATGCCGCTTGCGTCCCTTTAAGCCGCGTTCTTTATTGTCTTGCTAATTTTTTGCGAGTTGCCCATAAAAAACAAAAATCAAATACAGGCAAACGCAAAGCGCAATATAGGGCTTTGGCTTACCTAATGAACCATATCCTTTTGCTTACTTTTCTGCTATCAGAAAAGTAAGGCGCGCTCAAGGCGCGAAACCTGTTTGCTTTTTAAAATATCAGTAGATTTACGCTTACAACCTGCGGCAATGATATTATACGGTGGGGATAGCCGATAAAGACACTCTGGTATTACATAAATCAATATATAAAACAAACATAGCCCGTATAAAAACTGGGCATCTTATAAGTTTAACATACTGCTATAAATCAGTACCTTTCATTATCCTTTGCCAGACGGCCTTTGTTAAATCTCTGCCGTATTGTTCCGCGGCAGGGGCAAGCGCCTCGCATTCTTCCTGCGTAGCACCGCTGCCAAGTACAGGCTCTTTTTTGCCGCCGTCAAGTTCTCCCACGCAACCGCTTTTTATATAGTAGACATTATGTATACCGGTATTTTCTTTAGACGGATAATTACCAAAAGCATAATAAAGGAAATCCTTTGGTGCTACAAGTTCTATAATAAGCGAAGCAATATCCTTATGGGAAGCAACTGCTCCCTGCTCAAAAATATCTTTTGTAATGCCTTGTCCGTAAACTATCAGCGGTACGGCCGCAGTTTCATAAATGCCCGGGGACGGGTTTATATACCACCTTTGTGCGTGGTCGCCGGTAAAGACAAACAAACTTTCAGGATACTTTTCCGACATATCCTTTATAAACTGGGATATATATTTATCGGAATATTCAAAATGGCGCAGTTTTTGTATCAAGTCCTTATCACCCGATAAAGCGGGGGGGAGGATTTTAGCAAAATCTTCTTCCGTTTTTATAGGCTCGTTTGATAAATCTACCGTCAAAGGCGGATGATTGGAACTTGTCAAAATCACATTAAAAGAAGGGGTATCGCCGTCAAAAAGTTCTTTAGTTTTCTCCAAAAAATATTTATCTTCCACACCCCACGCATTAGAAGGCAAATCCCCATAACTGCCTTTATAAAAAGATTTATCAAAGCCTTGGGCATCCATAAATACGCCGACATTTTCCCAAGAAGGAAACCCGCCGTAATAAAAGCGTGTTTCATAGCCCAAATTTTTCATCTGCACGCCTAAAGAAGTTTCAACCGGTTTGCGTGCGTTTTGCTGGTTAAAGCCCTGAATATTTATTTCCGGCATACCCCAAACTACACCTGCAAGCCCGAACATCGTGCCGTTGGCACTGGGCAGAAAATCTTTAAGCAAAGCACCTTGTTGTGATAAAGCCAATTCCTTCATACCGTCGGCAACAGACAAATAGGAATATTGCTCAAGCATAGGCCAAAGCATATAAGTTTCCCCGAGAATCACAAAAATATGTTTAGGCTTTTGTATTTTAGCCCCTTTTGCACCGCGTTCTAAAAAAGGCAAAAGGGAAGAACTTTCGTAATTAGCACCCGTAAGACGGGAAAGAGCGGAGCGGATTTCCTCTTTAGGGTAAGAGGCATTTTGTATTTTACGCAGATTTTTATGTATGCGGCTGGCTTTATAAAGCGCTTGAATATCATCTAAAATAGCCTCGTTTAACAGGTGGCTGCCCATACGGGCGGAAGTTTTCCAATAAATAGAACCGTTATAATTAAAACTGCCGCCGTAGCGCATAAATACCGCAAAAAACGGAATAAAAACTATTATTGCACCGGCGACAAAACCTTTGTGTTTTATCTTTTGTGCAAAATTTTCAGGAAGTATATTTAACTTAAGCCACTTCTTCCAAAGCCAAACCAAAACAACGGCGCAGATAATCCCCGCAAGAACCCTTAAAGGTGCATTATATTGCTTGATTGTACTGTCAATTATTGCGCCGACATCATCATTAAAAGTATTAAAAATGAAAGGGTCAAACGCATTATGAAATTCCTTATAATAAGGTAAACGGGTTTGAAAAAGCATTGAAAGTATAAAGATTTCAACCGCGCCGAGCCAAAACTTAAACTTTAAAGAAGGCCAATGGGGGAAAATCTGCCTTATCAAAGTGCCTAAAACAAAAGACGGTATAATAAACGCCGCCGAAGTTTTTAGGCTCAGCCTGAAGCCGTACCACATAGCCATAAGAATATCGCTAAAGGCTACGCCCGTCAATTCCGCACGGAAAAAGAAAATAAATAATGCACGGTAAAGCGCAAGTACAAACCATAAGAAAACAAACAGTTTTAAATCCGCAATAATATCATTTACAAAAAATTCAAAGCGGCTTGAACTGCCATTTGCGCTACGGCCCGCTTTGGAAAACATATCCTTATAATTCATAAAAACTCCGTTAGAAAACTATAATAAAAGTATATCAAATTGGCAATATATATCCGTGTACAGTAAATAAAAATAATTGGTTATTACTTCCGTTTGGAATACGGACATCCGCAATAATCCTGATTATAAAGATTGAGTTCTTTATTGACGGCGCGGCGCAGTTCTTCCAAGCCGCCTTTGCGCCAATTAAAGGTATCGTAAGGGATATTTTCCGATTCAGCCGCCAAAAGCCCAGCGCGGTTTACCTGCGCCATATCTTTATGACGCGATATGCCTAAAACGGAACTGAAACTGTCAAAACCGTTTGCTTTGGCAAAAGCCGCAGCCCGTCTTAAACGCAGTAAAAAACATCTAAAGCACCTTTCACCGCGTTCGGGTTCGTCCTCATAACCTTTTATTGCATTTTGCCAAACCTGCGGCTCATATTCCAAATGGAAAAATTCCACTCCGTAATATTTGCAAAGGCGTTCATTTTCTTTAAGGCGTTTTAAATATTCTTCCTGCGGGGCAATATTAGGATTATAAAATAAGACGGAAAATGGCTTCTTTTCCAAAGCAAGTTTTTTAATAACCCCGCAACTGCAAGGCGCACAACAAGATAAAAGCAGCATTTTTCCCATAAAATTATTTTAACTTTTACATAAATATAACGCAAACACCTTAAGACGAGCGCGGAAAATATGAAGCAAAAAGCGACAGGGTAAAAGCGACCAAAGAAATACGAAGCGCTGACGAATCGCTTGATATGACAAGTGAAGAATGGGCCGAATGGTATGAGAAGAAGAACGGCATAAAACTGCCAAAGGGAAAGGAATTAAAGCAACTTTACAGATTTTACATTAAAGCAATGGCAGACAGGGGAACTATGCCTACGCAAAGGGCTTTAAGGGAATACGGAGTTACGGCCGAGGATTTGCGGGAGCAGGGGGAAGATTTATCTTTTGACTTTGGCGAGAACACCGGCGGCGGATATAGCGGGGAAGTGGTGTTTCAGTTCGGCGGGCCGCAGGCACAGGCTGAAACAGACAAAATAATACACAGGCAGGAACATCCGGCGAACTTCCCCAATGACAGTGCAAAGGCTGCCATAGACCAGACCAAAGCCGCTATACTTGAGCAAGACAGGGTAAAACAGTTAAATAATATTTCTACGGAGTTTGAAACTTTCTTTAAAAATAACGGTATTGACGAAGATACGGCCGCGGCCGGCGGAAGAATTGCGGCCAATGTTGTAAACCTTATATCCCTGCAAAACGGTATTACGCCGGAACTTGCAAGAGATTTTTTAAACTTGGATATATTAAGAGAACAGATTAAAAACGGACAGATAAGCGGAGAAAAACAGTTTAATCAAGCGGCCGCAATGTATAAAAATAAAAGAAATCTACGGGATTTTGTAGATTTTGTAAGAAATGAAAAGCCAACAAAAAAATCCTTTATTGAACATACTACGCCGCAGGGCAACTATATAAATTTACCGAGTGATACCGTTATTCATACGGGGAACGGACATATTTTAAGTAAAGAAGATTATCAAATGCTTTTTGACAATTTTGATGATATTTTATTTTATCAGCCAAAAAGACAAAATCCTAAATATGACGGTTATGTTTTACTTGGAAAGTTTGAGAAAACAGGGATTCATTACGGAGTTGTTTCCGAATTGTTTAATGACGGTAAGTTTAAAATAACAACTTTCTTTAAAGATAATGCTGCGGCTATTGATAATTGGATAAAACAGAAAGCCCCTGACGCGCCGCAAAATCCCCCACTAAAACCTTTGCCGCTTAAACAGGCTTTTTTAAGCCGTTTAGGGGATAACCTCGCCAGTAGGCCTAAAGATAGTGTAGCAAAGCAAGCGGAAAAATTCAATACCTTTGAAAGTGAAAACACACACCTTGAACAAAGCAATGCTGATAACCAAGAAGAAATAAAAAATAATAATCAGCAACCTGTGGATTTGACCGCAGAATTTGCGAATATTAAAGGACTTACTGCCCAAAATGCGCAACAACTGATAGAACAGGAACTTAATAAACTTATAGATAAGCCGCTTGATACGGCTACCCCGCCATTGCAAATACAAATAACAAGCGGGAATAAAGCACATATAAAAAGGCCCAATGTACCTTTAAAGGGCGGAAAATTAGTAAGACATCAGGCGGTTTTATCTGCGTTGGAAAAGGTTGTAAACAAAGCAGAAAAGGCAGAAAAAGACGGAACTGTTGATTTAACACATAATACACGCAAAAGGACTTTGCAACATAAAGAAAGTGTGGATAAATATGTTTATTTTAAAGCACCTGTGCAAGCAGAAATAACAGACGAGAACAGACAGAAAAGTACTGTTTATTTTGAGGTAGAACTTGCAACGGAACAAATAAAGGGGCAAGACCCTAATTTGTTAGACCTTTATAATGTGCGCGTGAAAAAAATGTTCCCTGCACACGCATCACAAAACGTTTCCGCAGGGAACACTAATAGTATAACAAACAACGCGCAAAATGGCAATACCTTAAATCAAGGGCACAGAGGCACTATTGACCTTTACAAAAAGGGCGGGGTTTACCACGCGCTTGTTAAACTGATGCAGACTTCCGACAAAACTACTTTACTGCACGAAATGGCGCACCTTTGGCTTTACACCGCACAGGATGTTTACTCCGCTAAAGAGTTTGCAGATATTAAAAATGACCTTGATAACTGGATTGGAAAGCCGCTTGTTGTGAACGGAAGATTTATTTACAGCGAAAAGCAGCAGGAAAAATTTGCAAAAGGGCTTGAAGAATATTTAAGGCAAGGGCAGGCACCGACACCGGCACTTAAAAGAATTTTTGAAAAACTGTGTTTGTTCTTCCGTAATGTTTATAACGGGGCACTTGTGGATATGAGCCTTGCGGGCCGTGCTGTTTATGACCGTATGTTTACGCTGGGAAAACAGCAAGCACAGCAGGCAATGACTTTCCACCAAGACCCTGTTAAAAATAAAAAGACCGTAAAAGCAATAAAACAACTGCGGCAAACCGGCACAACGGATGTGGAAGGTATTTCCCTTAATGATATTGAAAATTATTTAAGTATTTTGGATGCCGGCGCACCGCCAAAGCCAAAAGATACTCTTTTAAAATACCTTAAAAAATACGGCGCGGATTATGCCAACTGCGGCAAAATTGATAAGGAAGCATACCAAAATGCAAAAATACCCAATAAAAAAAGCGGGATACAAGATGACCTTTTCAGGCAACTTAAAGACTGGGGCTTTATGGACGGGGATGCTTATTCTTACGGGGAACTTTCCGAACTTAACGAGCAGGCCGCCGATTTAATTGACAGGGCTTTAAGCGGGGAAGATATTTTCCGCCTTGAAGATACGGCAGATGCGGAAAATTACCAACAGTACCTTGAGGCCGTTGATATGGCCGAAGATGCTTTGGGCGGAAAGATTGACGAGTACCGCAGAGTAAAAAAGATTATACAGGGCTTAAGGGTAGAGGGATACAGGCCGGTAAATAAGCGGGATATTGCGTTTTTACTTAAACAGATTGAACAGGTGCAGACCGCTGCCCAAAAGGCAATACAGCCAAAAATAGACGCTGCCAAAGCACAAGCAAAACTAAATAAAGAAATTGCAGAGAGAAGATTATCAGATTTGCAAAGGGCTAAAGTACAGGCAAGGCAAGAACAGGAAGAAAAAACACTTAAAGAAAATGTTTTTAAGGCAGAAGATATTACCGAACTGCACCACCAATTAACGGGCGAAACTATACCTATTAACGACCACATTAAAGGACGGGAAAAAGATGAAGTTAAACCCATTGAAATTAATAATATATATCAATGGAGCAATACTAAAGAAGATGAAAAGACTTTAAAAAATATTATCTTCAAAGACAAAGATAATATTAAATTAACATCCAAAAACGGTAAAGATTATATTCTTTCAAAAGGTTCTTTCGGAAAAATGTATAGCAGTTCTTTCGGCCGTGATAATAAAAACTTTTCTGAAAGGAAAAATATCATTGCCGATATTGAATATATCTTTCCTAAATTAGACCTTATAATAAGCCATAAAGATGTAAAGAATAAACTTGACAGAGATATTGAACGATACGGCGGTATTGTTAAAGATAAAGCAGGTAATGAATTTGAAGTTATGGCCGTATCCAAAAACGGGAAAGTAGCGGAAGTTTTAGTTAATAATCTTTATGATTTGCAAATAGATAAAAAAGAAATAGCGGAAGGTCCCTCCGGAGCGTACTCCGGCCATCTTCCGCATATATATACTTTAGGCGATTTGAGAAATTTTGTCAAGAGAAAAATTGCCAAATATAATAAATTTTATGCTAAAAACAGGGCTGCTATATTAGAAGAACTTAAAAAGGAAAATGAAGAACAAGGGACAAATACCGTGCAGCCGGCAGATAAAACCGCCGAGGAACAAAAAGCGGAAGTTAAAAAGCAGGATATTGACAAAAAGGCGCAGGGCCTTAAAAAAGCCGTTTTGGCTGAAATAAGCAAAAGGGAAATTGAAAACAAACAGGAATTATTAAAAGAACTTGAAAGCGCAAAAGATACTGCCGATATTTTATCGGCGGCGGATAATTTGCTTGATAAACTGCAAAGGGAATATGAAAAGACACCGCAAGGCCAACAGGAAAAAAGAAGAACGGATGTTCCTTCTACCGACTGGGACAGTAAAAAAATATCTTTGCTTAAAGAACTTTCCGAACTGTTATCAAAACAAGATGAAAAAACAAAACAGGCTTTTGAAATTTTAAGACAGGCTGGCAATATAAATGCTTATTACCGTAAGGCTATGGAAGCGGGGGCTAAAGCGGCCGTTTATTTTGAAAGCGGAGATATTTACGGGGCTTATGATTATAAAATAAAACAGTTGCAGTTTTTGGCTATTGCCGCAGAGGCTATAAGAGTAAGCAAGCAGACGGAAAAATATAAACAGTACTTAAATGATTTGCGTAAAGAAAAAAATTTTAAAAATACTTATGAGTTTGAGCAGGTTGCAGATTTGTTAAGAAGATTCGGCTTTGCGTTTTAAGCATTTTTGAGATACTTTTATATCACCCGTTCATAAAAAAGCGTATTTTTTAATCATCAAAATAAAGACATATTTTTATTCCATAACATAAATCACGGCTAAAATAGGGTTGTATTTTAATTCCACAACAGAATATAGAAACTAAAGACCTCAAACATAATTTTAAATAACAAATTTATTTTTAAAACTAAGAAAATACGGCATATTTTTAATTTTAAAAAAATATTTTAAATAACAAAAAGGCAAAAAGCCGCCTGCAACATTAAGGAACATTTAAGATAAAAACAAATGAAAAATAATACACTTTTTTACATTTTGTCATATAAATATATAAGCTTTTAAAGGTTTTATCGTCTAAAAACTCTACTTATAAACAAACTTCGACATTAAAATAAAATACTAAACACAACTTGACATATAAGGCTTTTATTGCTATTATATGTCAAAAGATGTTTATAAGCTTAGGGGAAAACTATAAAAAAGGAACGGCCTATGCAGGAAAATGAGAAACAAATTTTTAAGTTAAGATTAAAACTTAAAAGCGGCGAAGAATTTGAAGCAGAAGGAAGTTTGGAGTTTGTAAAAGCACAAAAAGATGAATTTTTAAGTTTTTTAAACCAACAGGAAGCAAGCAATAACAATTCTATTGATAGTTATAGTATAAATTCAATTCCAAAACAAAGTAATGTAAATATATCTGAAGATTATACCACAAACCAAAATCAAAGTTCCCAAAATTTTGATGAAGATTTTGACACGATACAAAATTTACAAGCAAGTAATCCGCAACAAAAAGATATAAATACATTATCTTCAAGTGCTAATATAAATACAATCCAGCAAACAGAATCTACGCCGTCGGAAAGGGCACCTTTTAAACACAATAACTTTAACAATAATATCCAATCTTCTGCGACGGATAACATATCAAACACCCAAAACTTTAACACCCAAGCGGGGGAATTATCATCCAGAATACAACCGTTCAACCGTAATGCGCTATCCCCAACGGAAAACTTACCGCCCGCCACGCATTTAAGGCCTATAAGGCCTATCCTGTCGCCTTACCAACCCCAACACAGGCAAAATCCTGCGCAGGAACAAAAAAGCGATTTACATAATACTATACAATCGGAGACCAATCCATACGGACAACCCCAAAATACCGCTGCCGCTAAGTTATACCGTCAGAATAAGGAATTTTCAAGCGCAGAATACAATTCTGCATACTTTACAAGGCCATCAGCAACAAAATTACCTAAAAGAACAAAAACACAAACTGAACGCCCTATAATACAACCCCAGCAATCGGTTTGGCAAAGGATAGCATATGCAGACGGCCAACACATAATTTTAAGACGGAAAGACAAAACCCTTTCTTCCGCTATGGCCGCTCTTATAATATTAGGTGCGGCACAAATACTTACAAACACGCCTAAAATGAGCGCATTGGAACTTTCGCGTTCGCTAAAACTATCCGGCTATCTTAAGGAAAACGAGCGCTTAGACAGGATTTTAACACCCGAAATCCGCCTTTCCTGTTTAGTTTATGACGGCAGTAAACGCAACAGAGAATATATACTTACACAAATCGGTATGGCAAAAGCATATACTGCGGCGGAAAGAATACTCTTAAACGGTTGATATAACATTTATATTTAAAAATTGTATAATGGAAATATCGTAAAACTAAATTAGGAGAAGCAAACACAAAATGAAAAAAACTTTATTTGCAGCAGTAATTTGCGCTTTAGTTTTAAGCGCATGTACCACCCCCGGTAAAAGAACAGCTATCGGTGCAGGTGCAGGTGCCGCAGTAGGCGGTATCGCAGGTGCAGTAATTGCCAACAATACTGGCGGTAAATCAGGTCAAGGTGCCGTTTACGGTGCTTTAGCAGGTGCGGCCTTGGGTGGCGGTATCGGCAATTATCTTGATAAACAAGCCAAGGAATTAGCCGCGATTGCTGATGTTTCCCGCACAGCAGACGGCGGTATCGTAGTAACCTTAAAGAACGAAATTCTTTTTGATACTAACAGCGCCGTTTTATCAGCAGAAGCCGGCAATACTTTACTTGACTTAAATAAAGTATTAAAGAAATATCCTTCCAACATTATCGTAGTTGAAGGTTATACGGATTCCACCGGTAAAGCCGACTATAACAAGAAACTTTCCGAACAGCGCGCAAAAGCCGTTTATGATTTCATCTTAAACAACGGCCTTAAAACCAGTTCAATAAGTTATGTAGGTTATGGTATTGCAAACCCTGTCGCCGATAACTCCACGGCAGCAGGCCGCGCAAAGAACCGCCGCGTACAACTTA
>CADAXZ010000033.1 GCA_902791965.1 Candidatus Proelusimicrobium bovinum
ATTAAAGTTTGTTTTTCCCGCGGGAGATGTGCGACAATATCTTCTATCTGTTCTGCAAAGCCTAAATCAAGCATACGGTCGGTTTCGTCCCAAACGGTTATGGCGGTACTGTCAAGTATAAGGCTTTTGCGTTTAAGGTGGTCGTTAAGCCGCCCGGGCGTGCCGATTATAACCCTTGCGCCGCTTTTTAATTTTCTTAACTGCCCCTGCATATTTTTACCGCCGGTAATTAAAGCCGTATTTATTTCCGTTCCCTGTGCAAGTTGTTTAAAAACGACTTGTATTTGTTGGGCAAGTTCTCTTGTAGGGACTATTATCAAAGCGTTTTTATTTTCGTGTTCGCAAAGGTAAGCAAATATGGGGATAGTATATGCCGCGGTTTTACCGCTGCCCGTCTGTGCGCAAGCCAAAATATCACGCCCGTTTAAAGCGACGGGTATAAGTTCGGCTTGAATAGGTGTAGGTTTTTCATATCCTAAGTTTTTAATTGCTTTGAGTACATTCTTTTTAAGGCCCAAGGCATCGAAAATATTGTTTGTCATATTGCCTATATATTAACATTTTAGAGGCTTGCTTAGTTTGTTTTTGTGTTTTATTTGCGGCTTTTTGCAGAGGTATGTTTTAAAACGGCTGTGCGCTGCTATCTTAATATTTATATAGTTTTAATACAAGGCAAAACCGCACTTGATATTATACGGGAAAAGGACCATACTAACTTTATAGGGATTGATATTATTTTTAAAAGCGTAAGGAGTACAACTTATGGCTTTGGATATTGCGGCACAGAAACAGGAAACAGAATTTATAGGGGAACATTTTGAAGGACTTGGCGATTGCCTTGATGCGCTTTTCGGTTCTGCGGAAGAATTTTTTGAACATTTACCTAAAAGCATAGAGCGGGGAGAAAAAATTTTTCAAACCAATAAAACTGCCCATATAATAAAATATCCCGACAGTAAAGAAATTTCTTTTGTACATTTAATCGGCCCTTATGAAACTTTTAGCAGTGCTTATATTGCATCTGCTCCGCTTTTGGGCGGAGTGAAGCATACTCTTAAACTTACTGATTGCTATACTTGGAAGAACGGTCTTGAAGGCGAGTTTTGCGGTATTTTATGCTCCGATGAGAAAATTGTATTAAGTTTTTACAATCCGTTTTTTATGAGAGATATTGCAAATTTTAAAACCGGCGGGGAATATAATGTTTCTTTAGCGGCATTGGCATTTGATATAGAACCTTTTAAAGAGCAGGAAATAAAAGTAAATACGGGTGCTTTTAATAAAGCGGGCAAACGGGAATTGTCATCAGGCAGAAGCAAAATAAAGGATAAATTTCCTTTTGCTACTCTTAAAATCAGCAGGGAAGTTTTCCGTGCTTTTATGCCTTCAAATTATACTTGTATTTTTAATGCGGCAGGATGTATTGAGGGAATTTCCTATACACATCTTTTTAATACACCCATAGCAATTTTAAGGGTAAACTTCGGCCTGAAGGGGAAGGATGACTTTCTTATAAATTTATATTCGTCGCCGTATGTTTGCGGGCCTTATATGCCTAAAGAAGGCGATACCATACAGACAAATATTTGGCTTTGCGGTTATTTTATTTAATGCTTTACCTTGACTTAAATAAAACTAAAAGTATTATATAAAGTAGGGGGGATTTTATTTGTTAAAAAGGGGGATAAAATGAAGAAAAAGGTTCTTATTATTTCCGGAAGCCCTCGCAAAGGGGGAAATTCTGATTTACTTTGTGATAAGTTTTTGGAAGGCGCTTTTGAAGCAGGACATCAGGTAGAAAAAATTTTTTTAGCAGATAAAAAAATTACTTTTTGTAATGGTTGTTATTATTGTGCAGAGCATAAAGGCGTTTGTGTGTATAAGGATGATATGACGGCAATTATTGCCAAGATGATGTCAGCGGATGTTATAGTTTTGGCAAGTCCGGTTTATTTTTATACTATCAGCGGCCAAATGAAAACCCTGATAGACCGTACAGTTGCGCGCTATACAGAAATTTCCGGCAAGGAGTTTTATTATATTATTACTGCGGCTGATACGGAAAAGAAAAATATGAAGCGGGCCATAGAATGTTTCCGCGGTTTTGCGGTTGATTGCCTTGAAAACAGCAAAGAAAAGGGGATAATTTACGGCCTTGGCGTTTGGAAGAAAGGGGAAATAAAATCCACGCCGTTTTTGCAGCAAGCCTATGATATGGGTAAAAAATGTTAAATTATTTGTGAGCCAAAAATATTATAAAAAGCCCGCTTTTAAGGCGGGCTTTAATTTTTGTTTGCTGTATAATCTTATAGTTATTATTTTTGCCACGCTTGCGCTTTTGATGTTAATGGATTGGACAGAGCATTAAATTCCGGCATAGTTTTGCCTTCTTTTATCTGCTTTCTGTAATCGTCCAAAACTGCGCAAACCTGCTTTCTTAACAGGAACAGGGCAGTTATATTCATTAAAGCCATAACCGTCATAAACAAGTCTGCCATATTCCAAACTAAATGGAGTTTTGCTATCGCACCTATAAATACAACAGCCGCGACCAACATTCTGAAAGCAACCATAAGGCTTTTTTTGGTTGATAAAAATTCTACATTTGCCTGCCCGTAATAATAGTTGCCTATTATGGAAGTGAAAGCAAACAAAAGTACGCTGGCGGAAATAAAATATTCCCCAAAGCCGCCCAAACTTTGCCTTAAAGCGGCTTGTGTTAAGGCTATACCTTCAAGGTTAAAGGATGTATAATCGGAAAGCAAAACAATAAAAGCAGTACAACTGCATATTATCAAAGTATCCACAAAAACACTTACGGCTTGGACAAATCCCTGTGTTGCGGGGTGTTTTATATTTGCTGTTGCTGCCGCATTGGGGGCGCTGCCCATACCTGCCTCGTTAGAGAAAAGCCCGCGCCTTGCACCTGTCATTATCGTAGCGCCCAATGCACCGCCCGCAACATTTTGCAGGCTGAAAGCATCTTTAAAAATCAAAGCAAAAACCGAAGGGATTTTATCTAAGTTTAGTATCATTACAACAATAGTTATGGCAATATAAGTTAAAGCAAAAAACGGTACTATTATCGCGGAAAATGACGCTATTCTTTTTAGGCCGCCAAAGATAATTACCGCCGTAAGTGCGGCTAAAACAAACCCCGTAATAGCAGGATTTACGCCGAAGGTTTTTGTTATTGATTGGGCTATTGTATTTGCCTGAACGGAATTAAATACTAACGCAAAAGTTGTTGTGATTATAACGGCGAAAGCCGCCCCGAACCAAGGCTTGCCTAAGGCTGTTTTCATATAATAAGCAGGGCCGCCGCGGAAATGTCCTTCCTGTTTGACTTTATAAAGTTGCGCCAAAGTGCTTTCCGCAAAAGCGGAAGCCGCCCCGATGACGGCAATAAGCCACATCCAAAATATTGCACCCGGGCCGCCTACAGTAATTGCTATGGCGATACCTGCAATATTGCCTGTGCCTACACGCGAAGCAGTGCTTATGGCAAATGCCTGAAAGGACGATATTTTACCTTTGCCTTTATTTTCTGTCCCTGCCGGAAACATTGCCTTAAGCATTTTTTTAGGGCTCATAAACTGTACGAAGCGTGTTGCTATCGTAAAATACGAGCCTGCCGCAATTAAGGCTGCTAAAAGCACATAACCTAAAAAGCGGTCATTTATCATTGATATTACATTGTTTAATGCGTCTGTCATAATATACCTTCTTTTTACATAAACAAATATTATATAAAAAACTTATGTATTAACTAAAGTGGTTTTAATGATTTATTAAAGCAAATTTTACTAATCCTGCCTTTAATTACAAATACTTTTAATATGCTGGTAAATAGGGGGTAATGGCCAAAAAGTATACCTTATACCGTCTTAAAAATGATCCAATAGCGTTAAATATGATAATTATGATAAAAAGCAAAACGAACACCCTTGCTGTAAGCAAAAATGTTCGTTTGTATTATGTTAACGGATTTATTTTTTGAAGTTAAAAGCATCTTTAGCGGGATAAACCGCCGCTGCGCCCAACTGTTCTTCTATCCTTAAAAGTTGGTTATATTTTGCGGTTCTTTCACTGCGCGAAGGCGCACCGGTTTTTATTTGTCCTGTGTTTAAAGCGACGGCTAAATCAGCAATAGTGGTATCTTCCGTTTCCCCGCTGCGGTGGGAAATTACCGCCGTAAAACCTGCTTTTTGTGCCGTTTTTATTGCTTGGAGTGTTTCGGAAACGCTGCCTATTTGGTTTAACTTGATTAATATGGAATTGCCGCAGTTTTCTTCTATACCTTTTTTAAGCCTTTGGGTATTGGTAACAAACAGGTCATCTCCTACCAACTGTACTTTGCGGCCTAATTTTTCCGTCATCAAGCGCCAGCCTTGCCAATCTTCTTCGTCAAGGCCGTCCTCAATGGAATAAACGGGATATTTAGTTATTAAATTATCCCAATGTTCTATGAGTTGCTCCGAAGTAAACTCCTTGCCTGATTTGGGTTGTTTGTAAAAACCTTTGCCTTTTGGGCTTTTCCATTCCGAACTTGCCGCATCAAGCGCAATTACAAAATCTTTTTGCGGTATATATCCGGCCGCTTTTATTGCCGCAAGTATATGCTCTATTGCATCTTCATCACCGTTTAAATCCGGCGCAAAGCCGCCTTCATCTCCTACGGAAGTGGCTTTACCTTCATTTTTTAAAATTTGTTTTAAAGCGTGGAACACTTCGGCGCACTGTCTTAAAGCGTCTTTAAAAGTTTTTGCGCCTACCGGCATAATCATAAATTCCTGCGTATCAACAGAGTTTGCCGCGTGTGCCCCGCCGTTTAAAATATTCATCATCGGCACAGGCAGACAGGTAGCGTTTATGCCGCCAAAATATCTGTAAAGCGGGATATTTAAAGCCTTTGCCGCCGCTCTTGCGCAAGCCAAAGATACGGCTAAAATTGCATTTGCCCCAAGGTTGGATTTATCTCTTGTGCCGTCAAGTTCAATCATTTTTTTGTCAACGGCATAAATATCTGTGCAGTCCATACCTTTAAGTGCCGGCGCAATTTTTTGGTTTATATTGTTAACGGCTTTTAGTACACCTTTACCGCCGTATCTGGCTTTATCATTATCGCGCAGTTCAAGTGCTTCAAATTCCCCTGTGGAAGCACCACTTGGTGCGGCACTCCTTGCGGTTATGCCGTTTTCCAAAATTATTTCGGCTTCAACCGTAGGATTCCCGCGGGAATCAAGGATTTCTCTTCCCGTAATCTTTTCTATTTTCATAATTTACCCCCGTAAATTTGTTATATCTCGTTTTGTGTTAAAACTTCCTGTAAAGTTTTTGCGGATTTTTGTAAATCGGCAATTTCCTGTTGGTTTAATTGTATGGGAACTTGTGTTTCTACCCCGTCTTTGCCGACGATAGCAGGCATACTTAAAGATATTGCTTTAATGCCGTATTGTCCGTTCATCATAGAAGATACGGGCAATATGGATTTTTCATCGCGGACTATGGCTTCGCAAATTCTTTTTACGGACATTGCAATCCCGTAGTAAGTTGCTTTCTTTTTGGATATAATTTCGTACGCGCTGTTTTTAACATCTGAAGCAATTTTCTTCATTGCTTCTTCGTGGTTAAAATGCCCGCGCATTTCGCAGAAATTATTTAGCGGTATGCCGGAAACATTTGCACTTGACCAAGCGGCAATTTCACTGTCGCCGTGTTCGCCGATAATAAAGGCGTGGACGCTTCTTGGGTCAACGCTTAAATGATTGCCTAATTCATATTTAAGACGGGCAGTGTCAAGTACAGTTCCAGAGCCTAAAACTTTATGCTCCGGCAAGCCGGCAAGTTTTACTGCAACGGTTGTTAAAATATCAACGGGATTTGCAACTATAAGCAAAACGCCTTTAAAATTTCTGTTTTTAATTTCCGGTATTATTGATTTAAAAATGGAAATATTCTTTTTGACTAAATCCAATCTCGTTTCGCCAGGTTTTTGGTTTGCGCCTGCCGTTACGATTATTAAAGAAGCATTTTTAATATCGTCGTAAGTGCCTGCGTAAATTTTTATTGGTTTGGCAAATGGTGCGCCGTGGCTTATATCAAGGGCTTCTCCTTCGGCTTTTTCTTTTGAAGCGTCAATTAAGACCATTTCGGAAAACAATCCGCTCTGCATAAGGCTGAATGCGCACGCCGCGCCAACAAATCCGCAGCCTATTATTACTACTTTTCTGACATTAGTGCAATTTGCACAATCTTTTTGCATAAAAATACTCCTTTTATTTAAGTCTTTAATTAAATTTTACCTAAATATTAAGATTAGCGGTTTTTATGTAAAATTACAAGCCGTTGGCTTTGTATAATATATGCGGTAATTTTTTATTTTAGTGCGGGTTAATGTTCTGCTCTGTATTTTTCAATAAGGCGGTGGTGCAGTTGTAAATCATCTTTTATCGGTGTGCTGATAGCACCGAAAATCAAATCCGGCAGGTAAAGGGTTTGTTTACCGCCTTCATATAAAGCGCGCAAACAGCCTATGCAATATACTAAAACTTTATCACAGGGCATTTGTGCGGCCCTGCGTTTTTGTGCTTCAATAACTTTAGTGTTTGGTATAACACCGTAAAAAGTATCTCCGCAGCAGACGGATTTTTCGCGGCAGAAATCACTTTCAATTATTTTTATATTCATCTTTTTAAGGATATTTCTTACGGCATTATGTACTTGCGGCTTTTGCCTGAAAGAGCAAGAATCGTGTACCGATACGCTCAGCCCGCTCCAATCAGGCAGTTTTACGGTTGAAAGAGTATCTAACACTTCCCAAAAGGTTATCGTATTTATGCCTTCATATAAAGTTCTAAAGCGTCTGTCGCACCCCGCGCAATTATTTATTATCGTAGAACCTTGCGGTAAATTAGGGTTATGGTGGCAACAAATATTGTGATGTTTTACAGGCCCGAAATGTTCTTTAAGTAAAAGAAACATTTTTTGTGCAATTTGCGGTTTATAAACATTTATTGCACATCCCGCGTTAAAATAGCATTTTGACATATCAATATCTTTTATTTTTATGCTTTCTATTATTGCCATAATTATATTTAATTGAAAATGTTTTAATGCCCGTCGTGCGTCGCGGGCAATACGGTTTTTATTTAATATAACGGTTTATGTTTTCTTCAATTTTATTTTTAACATCATCAAGCGGATTATATTGCGTTTGATAGCCATGATTTTCTTTAGGGCGCAAATCGTTAGGATACATAGTATCGCTGTAAATATCGGTTTGTAATTGTTTTATAATGGTATAAACTTGTTGGTAATCGGGAATGTCGTAAATTGTTATGCCTTTATCAGCGGAGCGGCGGTTATTATAAAGGTTTAAATTGGAAGATAGTTCTACATCCCCTACACCGAGCCATTGGTCAAAAATACCGCGGTGTATATGGAGATTGGAAAGTTGGGTAAAAGGTTTATGTTCAAAGTCCCTTTTGAAAGTTCCGCCGGAACAATATATTCCGTCGTCGGTAACAATAAAAAAAGTGTGTTTATATTTTAACCAGGCAAAAATTACTCCGAATAAATAAATCCAAACTGGCATAAGATGAATTGCGAAAAATGCGATTATAGGGATAGCCATAAAACCGGCATTTTGCTTACCGGTATTTGCGTCCGTAAAAATTTGTGCTATAAACATAAAATCAAACAACCCCCACACTGTCGCAAAAATAAGCATAGGGTTAAATATTGCTTCCAAGATAAAACATTTAAAATTAGGCTTTCCGCTCCAAATTATTTTTTCATCGCGTCCTACCATTGTAAACAACTCGTCTTCGGCATAATTTTGCATAATAATCTCCAAAACAGTTAATATAAAATATTGTAGCAATATTGCCCCTAAAAGAATAAAAATTTTCTTAAAATATTATATTGGAATGTAAGTTTTAAATAAAAAACACTTCCTGAATTTTCAGGAAGTGTTTTAAGATAATTTACGGTAAATTACCAATTACAGGTACAGACAGGTTCTTCATAGTCTTGGGTGTTATACTCGTAATGCGGTGCATTTAGTGCGGTGCAGCATTCCTGACAGTTGTAAGAAGATTGGTGCATATATCCGTTGCCGCATTCTTTTCTTTTGTTTTCCAATTCCAAAAGTCTTTGCTGTTCTTGTTCAAGTTGCCTTTGTAGTTCTCTTTGTCTTTCTTCTTCAAGTCTGCGTTCTTCCTCGCGTTGTCTTTGCTGTTGTTCTTCCCAAAGCCTTTGTTCTTCCTGTCTTTGGCGTTCAAGTTCTTCCTGGCGTCTGCGTTCTTCTTCCCTGCGCTGTCTTTCTTCTTCAAGGCGGCGTTGTTCTTCTTCTATGCGCTTTCTTTCTTCGGCTAAGCGGCGTTCTTCCTGCTCGCGTTGTTTTTGTCTTTGGCGTTCATAGGCTTCATCATAAACAGGAACGGCTTCACTTACGGGCGGAACATATATTCCGGAATTATGATATATACTCCCTGCGGTATCAAAACCTTGGGAAGCCTGTTGGCGCAAATCTGCTTCTTTGCTGTTTGTATTGCCGTGATAGTCGCTTGAGCCGAAAGCACCTGCTAAAAACAAAGTATTGCTTGGCGTAAAGCCAGATGTTTTAATTTGTTTTAAAGTGCTTGCGCAGCAAAATAAACAAGATATTATAAGTAGAAATATTAAAGAGTTTTTAATAAATCTCATATTACCTCCTGATATTACTGAAGTAAACCGGCAATTTCTGTAAATTGGCCTTGCTCTGCGGCTTTTAAAGCGGTAAAACCGAACTTCGTTTTTTGGTTTTTATCTGCACCTGCTTCAAGTAAGGTTTTTACAATTTCCAAATGACCTTGGCCGCTTGCGGCTATCAAAGCGGAAATATCTTTTGCACTTACGGCATTTACATCAGCACCGGCCGCAAGCAGGGCTTTTACATTTTCCAAATTACCTTGTGCGCTCGCTACGATTAAGGCGGTAAAACCCTCCAATTTAACAGGATTTGTAGGTTTGTTTGCGGCATCATCAAAGTATAAGTTAGCCAAAGTTTTATCGTCTGTTTTTGCATTTACATCGGCGCCGGCCTTAATTAGTTTATTTACTATTTCCGGGTCTGCCTGATAGGCGGCTATTACTATAAGAGGTACGCCTTCTTCATTTTTTTGGTTTACATCCTGGCCTTTGGCAATGTAATAAGCAACGGCTTGGTTATCGCTGTGGTTTACCGATTGTTCAAAAGTAAGCCTCGGTTTGTAAGTATTGCAGGCATTAAGCGCAAATAAGATTGCGGCTGCGGTTGTAAAATAAAGTATTCTTTTCATAATAAAACTCCTTAAAGGAATATATTTCTAATTATAACTTATATGGCAAGGATATAGAATTATATAAAGCATAAATACAGCAAAATATATACCGTATAATTTTAATTTGTGCCTTTGCTTTTACGGTATCAAAATATATACGGCGCTGACATTTTCGTTATCTTTCTTTTGGTTATAAACTGTGGTCGGAACTGTTTTTGCAATTTCATCCCTGTTCTTATGATAATCATTGATAGATGTTTCGTTATTAAATCCTAATGTTTTTTGTGTTGTTTTGTTCCATTGTTTAACATCATCGTTAAGGGATAACTTGTCAATAAAAATATCTATAACGGCATTGGCAGACATATTCAGCAATTTTTTAAGCCCGTAGTGTGATCCGCCCGCATTAACAATAATTACATCATAATAAGGGGCAACCGCACGGATATAAGTATCCCATTGGCTGTTGCGTTGGTGTATGCCGAATAAGGAACTGTGCCAATATGCTTTTGACTCGTTAAAGTCTTTTGAAAATTTAACAGGTACTGATATGTTTCCTACTTTTAAAAACGAAAACAGCCACGATTGCTCAATTATAAGTTCATCTAAAGACATAACATCTATCCCTGCTTTGCTGATTGGCTGCCAAGAATTTTCATAATTTAGTGCCGATATAAAATTCTGCGGCATTTCTTCCCCTGCAAAAAGGACAACAGGCGCGCGGTAATCTTTAGTATTGTTAAGCAGAGGGGAGTTTTCAAATGGGTTTATTTCCGTCCATACTAAAAACTCTGATGCCAAAAGTATGCGTTTTGCCGAATTGGCTTTACGGACTTGCTGTATTATTTCCGATTTGTTTGATATAATTTCCGGCACAGCGTTTCCGCCGTCTTCCCAAATAAAAATTATTTGTTTGTTTTTAAATATCTCTTGGTAAAGAGGTTTTTCAAATTGAAATATACGCCCCATACTGTTTTGTATTTCTTTATATTCTTTTATAGCGTTAACATATTCCTTTTTATAATAGTTGTTTAACTGTTTCTGCCATTTATCCACAGCGGATAGTGCTTTGCCGGTTTGTTGTGTTATTTCTTTATGGAGTGCGGCTTGGTTTTTTTGAAGGTATCTTTATTTTTGTATTTATTTGCGAGGAGAATATTTTGCGTAAAAAAAGGAAAATTTTTTAAATATGAACTTCTGCTTTGCATTTGTTTTTGTTGTGCGGATGCCAAACTTTCAAGTACGGCTTTTTTGTCTGCGTGTAGCGTGTTTTTATCTGTTTACGCATAGGAAACCCCGCCTGCAAACAGAACAGAAAATAAAAGAAAGATTTTTGCAATATTCTTATTTTGGATATAAAATAGTGTACGGAAATTTTGAACGCATTTCAAGAAAACAAAATACTGTTTTTACGGGGTTAGTTTGCAGGGAGTATAAATCTGTATAAAATACCTGAGCAATTAAACATCATATAATAAAATCCCCTTACGGGGCTTTTAAATTATACGGAGAGGGAGGGATTCGAACCCTCGGTAGAGTTTCCCCTACACCAGTTTTCAAGACTGGCGCCTTAAACCGCTCGGCCACCTCTCCACTAAATATATTCTACCATATTTGATATTACGCCGTACAAAGTAAAATTTTCTGCCGGAAGATATTTACCGGATAATATTTAAAGGAATAATAGTTGTTGCTTACTAATTTGTATAATAATTATATGGAAAACAGCGCAAAAACGGTTTACAGATTTCAGGGGAATCTTTATATAAATCTTACCAACAGATGCCCCAATGCCTGTGTCTTTTGTATGAAAACAAAATTTTCTATGGTGTTTAACGGATACAATTTAAACCTTGAAGGCAAAGAGCCTTGCGCTGAGGATGTCCTTAAAGAAATCTGCCGCCAAACGCAGGAAGCGCCCGTCGGGGAAATTGTTTTTTGCGGTTATGGCGAGCCTACAATGCGGCTTGAAACGCTTTTGCAAATTGCTTCAACTTTAAAAGAAAAAATGGCTAAAGGGGAATATCCCAAAACACCTTTGCGCCTTAATACTTTGGGGCTTGGAAATCTTGTTTACGGACGGGATATAACAGGGGATTTAGCCAAAGTTTTGGACAGCGTAAGTATAAGCATAAATTCCCCTGAGCAAGAACAATGGCTTAAAATAGTGCGTCCTTTGCCGCAGTACAGGGAAAACGGTTATAAAAGCGTATTGGAATTTATAAAACTTTTAGCGCAAAAGATGGATAATGTGGTGGTCAGTATAGTAGATAAACAAGGTATAGATGCCGCCAAAACAAAAGCCCTTGCCGAAAGTTTGGGCGCAAAGTTCCGTTTAAGGGAGTTTATATAATGAACGGAAAACCATCTTTTTTAACAGTTTTATTTTTTACTTTTGCTTTGTGCGTAGGCATAGTTATTTTAATGAATGTGTTTTTGGGTTATTATGATTTTGCGCAGGATTTGCGCACGGCTCAAAGCCAAAGTGCGGCAGCGGAAGTTAAAGCGAAGGAACATTCCATAAAAGATTTGGCTTTAAGGAAAGTCCGTTTTTCTGTTAATTTACCTGCGGCGGAAAATGTTTATTTAGTTGCGGATTTCAGCCTTTGGCAAAATAATAAAATAAAACTTAACAAAAGCGCAAGCGGCGTTTTCAGCGAGTTGGTAGTATTGCCGCCGGGTAATTACAAATATTATTTTGAAGTTGACGGTAATGACTTTGCCGATCCGGCAAATACCGATTATGATAATTACGGCGGCAGAACCGTAAATATAAAAACGGTGAAATAATGGACAAATTTATTTTTTACAGCGAAAGCGAACAGCAAACATCTGCTTTGGGGGAAAATCTCGCAAGCCTTTTAACAGGCGGGGAAATTATCTTTTTTAAAGGGCCGATAGGCGCAGGCAAAACGGTAATGGTAAAAGCCGTCGCCAAATATTTCGGCTTTAAAAAACAGCCTGCAAGCGCAACTTTCAGTATAATGCGCAAATACAAAAACAAAAATATTACGCTTTATCACGCAGATTTATTCCGTCTTTCAGGCGGGGAAATGTTTAATTTGGGCTTTGAAGAAATGCTTGAAGACGAAGCCGCGGTTTTATTGGTTGAGTGGCCTAAAGCGGCGGAAGATTTTTTCCCTAAAGACAGGCTTGAAATTGAATTTATTTTGCAAAGCGGCAACAGCCGTAAATTGGAGTTTAGCGCC
>CADAXZ010000034.1:0-18584 GCA_902791965.1 Candidatus Proelusimicrobium bovinum
TTTTATAGGTATAATCGGGGGGATAATATTTTCTTTTGTGGAAAAGGGATTACGCCGTTTGCGTTCCAAAATTCTGCCTGAAATAGAAAAATCTTTAAAAGAAAATAAAACTTCCTGCGGGTCAGTTTTATTGCAAAGTTTATTGATGCAGTTCTTGGCTGTTTATGCCTTTTTAATTGTATTAATAAGTATATTCGGTCCTTGTTTGGGTGTTTTAAACAATTATATACCGGAGCGTCTGCATATGGCTTTGAAGTTTTCTTATTTCGTTGTACCTTGGATTGGCCTTGCCGGTCTTTTGTTATCTTTTAGTGCCAAGCCTAAATCGGATTAGCGTATGAAGAATATATTTAGTATATATATAAGAACATTTTTTCTGCAAGCATATTGGAATTTTGCCCGATTGCAAAGTATAGGTATGCTTTATATTATGGGGCCTGTTTTAAACCGCCTTTATAAAAACCGTCCGGAAATGTATTTAAGGGCAAAATCCCGTAATATGGAAACTTTCAACAGCCAGCCTTGTATGAGTACTTACAGCATAGGCGCTATGATAAAACAAGAAGAAAAAATAGCCGCAACTGTAAGAACGGCGGAAACTCTTTTGAAAGAAGAACGCGAATGGCGTATCATAAGGGCAAGTACTGCCAATACGGCTGCTTCCATAGGCGACAGGCTTTTTTGGGCAACTTTGCAGCCTTTATCTTTAGTATTTTGCTTTGTTATTTTATTTATAGGGAAAGTAGATATTTTAAAGGAAGAAATGGCATCCGAACAAAGTATCATAGCAGCACTTGTCGCCATAGCAGGTGCTTTATTGATGTATAATATTCCCGCTTTATTTATACGCTTTAAAGGCCTTAAAGAAAGTTATAACGGCACTGAAGATAATTTTTACGGTCTTATAAATCTTAATTGGAATAAGACAATGTCTTTCTTAAAATTATTGGGGCAGATATTTGTAGTTTTTGTTATTTTATTTGGTGTTTATGTGCGCTTCCGCGGCAGTGCCGTAAATGCGGATTTTATAGCGCGCATATCTCTGTTGTCTGCTTTCTTGGTTTTAAGTATTTTTATGCGTAAAATGAATATACCTTATATTTTTCTTTATCTTATTGCAACTTTAGTTTTTGGTATAGCATCGTTGATAGTGTAGTAAGGAGAATTTGTGCTTAAAGAAACGATAGAAATAAAGAACAGGCTTGGCATACATGCGCGTCCTGCGGCGACAATAGCGCAGGAAGCCTGTAAATACAGCAGCGATATATTTATAATAAAAGACGGTATGGAAGTAAATGCCAAGAGTATAATGGGGATAATGATGCTTGCCGCCGAACAGGGCAGCAGCATAGAACTTTGCATAAACGGCCGCGATGAAGAAAACGCACTTTGTGCGTTGCGCGGAGTATTTTCCAAAATTTTTGAGGAAGAATGATAATAGTAAAGGGTATATCTGCCAGCCCGGGTATAGCGATCGGGCCTGCTTATATAGTTAAACCTGATAATACGGTTATAGAAAAGCGCCGCATTCCTTCTACTAATACGGTATGGGAATTGCGCCGTTTTGAAGAAGCCGTAGAAAAATCTATGGCCGATTTAGATGCAAGTGAAGCGCAAGTAAAAAGTTTATTGGGCAGCAAATATTCAAAAGTTATCAATGCACATAAACTTATACTTAAAGACCCTCTTTTAATTTCGGCTGTAAAAAATAAAATAACAAACGAGCAGTTAAGTGCGGAATATGCCCTTTCGGTGTGTGTAAAAGAAATTACTTCCCGTTTTGAAAATTTAAAAGAAGAACTTTTCCGTGAGCGTAAATATGATTTGGCTGATGTAGCAAAAAGGCTTTTTGAAAATCTTACTAAAAAGAAACAGAATAAATTTTCTGCAATAAAAGAACCTTCAATAATAATAGCGCATAATTTGTTCCCTTCCGATACTATAAATTTAAAAAGTAAAAATGTTTTAGGTTTTGCTACGGATATAGGCGGCAAAACAAGCCATACGGCAATTTTGGCACAGAGTATGCAAATGCCAGCGGTAGTGGGGCTTTCGGATGCTTCTTTGCAAATCCGCGACGGGGATTTAATAATTTTAGACGGGGAAACAGGTGTTATAATAATCAATCCTGAACCTAAAATCCTTCAAGATTATAAAAAAGAGCAAATAAAAATAAGTGAAGCGGAACAATCTTTAAAAAATATAAGTTCTTTACCTAACGAAACTGTTGACGGACATAAAGTCGCACTTTATATAAACTATGATCCGCGCCGTGATGTAAAGGCTTGGGATTCTTTCCAGTCAGACGGGTTGGGCCTTTTAAGAACGGAATTTATTTATATGGACCGCTTTGACCCGCCCGGGGAGGAAGAACAATACCAAATATATAAAAAGACAGCGCAAAAATTTGGTAAGCGTCCTGTTACGATAAGGCTGGCGGATTTGGGCGGTGATAAAATAACCCAGTTAGGTTTGGGGCGCAGGGAAAAAGAATCAAATCCTTTTATGGGATGCCGCGGTATTCGTCTGTTTTTAAAATATCCCGAACTTATGTTTACGCAAATAAAGGCTATAGTACGGACATCTGCCGAAGTAGATTGCCCCGTTAAAATTATGATACCTATGGTTTCTTACGCGGAAGAAATACGGGAAGTAAAAAAAGTCTTAAAAGAAATTGTGAGAGAATTTTCTTCAAACGGTATAATTCCGCGCCACCCTTTAGAATTAGGCGCTATGATAGAAGTCCCTTCTGCGGCTTTAAGTCTTGACGGTATTTTACCGGAAGTTGATTTCGTTTCAATAGGTACTAACGATTTAATCCAATATCTTATTGCGGTTGACAGAGTTAACCAAGAAGTCGCCGACCTTTATGACCCTTATCATCCGGCAGTTTTGCGTACGATAAATTTTATAATACAGGGCTGCCGTAAAAAGGGCAAGCCTGTCAGTATTTGCGGGGAAATGGCTTCCGATCCGGAAATGATACCTTTCCTTGTAGGATTAGGCATAGATATTTTATCTTTGTCGCCGAGGATGTTTCTAAGAATAAAAAGTGTGTTGCGCAAACTTAATTTTAAAGATTGTGCTAATTTAGCACAAGCCGCTTTGCTTATGACAAGTTCCGAAGAAATTGAAAATCTTACCGATAATTTCCCGTTGTCATCAGATTAAAACTTATCTTATAAATGCTTAACGGTATTTAAAATCCAAATTTGATAAAATATAGTTAATGAACAAGATTCGCAATTTTTCCATAGTAGCCCACATAGACCACGGCAAGACTACCTTATCAGACAGAATTTTAGAAGATACAGGCACAGTACCCAAGCGTAAAATGACAGCGCAACTTTTAGACGGTATGGAACTTGAGCGCGAAAGGGGAATAACAATCAAAGCAAAAGCCGTAAGAATCAAATATAAAGATTATATTTTAAATCTTATTGATACTCCGGGCCATGTAGATTTTTCTTATGAGGTCGCCCGTTCCTTGCGCGCATGTGAAGGCGTACTTTTACTTGTTGATGCTTCGCAAGGTGTAGAAGCCCAGACGGTAGCACACGCTCATTTGGCGCAGAGTTTAGGTTTAAAAATTATTCCTGTAATAAACAAGGTAGATTTGAACCAGTCTGATGCGGATATTGCTGAAGAACAACTTTGGGAAGTTTTAAAAGACCCGATAACAGCCGAACGAGTAAGTGCTAAAACAGGGTTAGGCATAGACCATCTTTTAGAAAGAATTGTGGAAGATATTCCCGCCCCGCAAGGCAATACGAACGGGCCTGTGCGCGCTTTGATTTTTGATTCTTATTATGATGCTTTCCGCGGTGTTATAGTTTATGTCAGGATGATAGACGGCACAATAAAAGCGGGGCAAACTTTAAAACTTATGGCATCGGGTTTTACTTCAAAGATAGAAGAAGTAGGCATAATGACGCCGAAACTTGAAAAGTGCCAATCTTTGCAAAGCGGGGAAGTAGGCTATGTTATAGCGGGTATAAAAGATATACATCAGGTGCAGGTAGGCGATACAATAACTGTTGCGGATAATCCCGCAACGCAGCCTTTGCACGGATACAGCGAAGTCAAACCCGTAGTTTTTGCAAGTATCTTCCCGATAGAATCTACGGAATATCCTTTATTAAGAACAGCACTTGAAAAATTAAATTTATCTGATTCTTCTTTCAGTTATCAAAGCGAAACATCCAAGGCTTTGGGTTTTGGTTTTCGTTTAGGTTTTATGGGTTTATTGCATATAGAAATTGTAAAAGAAAGATTGGAACGGGAATTTGGTCTTTCGCTTATTGCAACAAGCCCCAATGTGATTTATCAGGTAAAATTTATTTCGCGTAAAACACATCCTCAGGAACTTGCCGCACTTTCTGATGCGGGCGACGGTTATAAATGGATAGATAATCCGGCTAACTTTCCGCCTTACGGCGATATTGTAGACATAAAAGAACCGACTATAAAAATAAAAATAGTAACACCTATTGCCTATATGGACGGTGTTATGACTTTACTTAAAGAAAAACGCGGAACTTTTATCAGCCTTGACCACCTTTCCAGCCAACGCGTTATGATAAATTATTATATGCCTATGGCAGAAATGGTAATAGATTTTTATAATAAACTTAAATCCGTATCAAAAGGATATGCTTCTTTTGATTATGAGATTGACCAGTACCGCAGTGCAGATGTCGTGTTAATGGAAATTTTAATCCACGGTTCTCCTGTTGATGCTCTTTCCGTAATTACCCATAAAGATAAAGCGCTAACCCGCGGCAGACTTCTGTGTGAAAAACTTAAAGAACTTATAGGCCGCCAACAGTTTGAAGTTGCTGTGCAGGCCAGAGTAAACGGAAAAATAATAGCGCGCGAAACAATACCGGCATACCGCAAAGATGTTATTGCTAAATGCTACGGAGGCGACATTACAAGAAAGCGCAAACTTTTGGAAAAACAAAAAGAAGGTAAAAAAAGAATGAAGAGCATAGGTAATGTTGATATTCCGCAGGAAGCCTTTATCGCAATGCTTAAGATAGAAGAATAAAAGTTTTATTATGCTTTTGCATTTTAGTTATAAAACTGTTTTTTTAGTATTGTGTAATTTTAGTTCTTCTTTTACGGATTTTATTTTCTTGTCAATAAGTTTGTTAAAAGCAGTATTGCTAAAGCAATAAAACGGGCTTAAAAGCATAGTAAGATAAATGGTTTTCTTAGGTATTTTTTGTATTTTAGTTTTATCTAAAAGATTTTTGCAAGAAGCCAATAATTTTAAAGTATCCAAACTCCAAAGTACAGGCCAGGCAACTGTGGCCCTTTCAAAAAATTTTCTTCTTGGAATACTTGCCATAAAATATTTTGCACATACGATATTATCAGTTCCCCAGTTTATCCATTTTAAAATTACCGGCTTAAGTTTTTTGTAAATTTTCTTTTCCATTAAATCCTGCGGCATAATTTCGTTTGCGGTAAGTTCCGTCAGAGGCAGATAAATTCTGCCTATTTTAACATCTTGCGGTAAATCTCTTAAAATATTTGTTATTTGCAGCGCCATACCTATTCTTTTGCCGTCTTGTATAAAATCTTTGTTATCTTTGCCGTCTAACAAAAGAGATGCCCAAAATATTCCTGGTTCACCGCCCATATGCTGGCAGTAAAGTTCCGTTCTTGCGGCATTTGGCGATGCTTTTATAAGGCCGCTGTTCATATCCGGAAAGTAAGATAAATCCCACTCCATAGCTTTGCAAACTGCATTTACTACTTTAAGAGTAATTTGTTTATGCAACGGTTTTAAGGTTTTAAATTGTTGAAGGCATATATCAATATTTTCAAGCAAAAGTTTTTCATTTTCGTGCAGATTATTTTTTTTCGGTATGGAATTTTTTAATTCTGTAAGAAGATTCTCATCCTTTGTTTCAACTAATTTCGGGTATGTATTTATTAAAGAAATTCTTTTTTCAACATCAATCAAATCTGTATCTGCTATACTGTCTGCTGCACGGCAGATAAGGTAAGCGCAGCCAAAAGTCTTGCTTATGGCTTTAGGCATAAATTTACTGCTCAAGTATAAAGTGCGGGCTGTCTTTTTAAGTAAGTAATCAATGTCCATAACAAAATTGTAGCAAAGTTTAAGCACCGCGACGATAATTATTTATGATATAATTCTTTATGAAGGAATTATTATGAAGGGAATATATCTTTTTTTCGTCTTATTTTTATCTTTTTTGTTTTGCGGGTGTCATAATGAAAGCAGCGATTTGCAAAAATTAAAATCTCTCCTGATTTAATACCGTGGATAAAAATATGCAAAGTGCAGTAGATATAATTTTAACTTCCAAGGCCCAAGATATAACGCCGTGGCTTAAAAAACATATCGGAAATTATCCTGCCGCATTTTTATTTGCATTTGCCCACCGCCTTGCCGTAAATAAAGAGCCTTTACAAGAATATTGGTTTTGGCGTACGGCGGCAATTTACCGCGGGGCTTCTGATGCATCTTTATGTAAGGATAAATATGTGGGACAGTATCTTACTGTTCTTATAATGAATTTTATTGCCCCTGCTGATGCTATGTATAATTTAGAAGAAAGCCGTGCTTTTGTAAAAGATAAAAAAGAAAATATATCTCTTTTGGAAAATTTAAGGGCTTGGGATATAAAACATCCGGCAAAAAATTCTCCGGCTTGGTTTTGTGCAAGCGGCCACGCAGTTAGTACATCCGATATGATACCGTCTGCGGAGTGGCCTGCAAAAAGAAAAGAATTTGCAAAAGATTTTTTTGAAAAAACTTTAGAATCTTATTACGAAGAAGCAGAAATAAAGCGTATCGTGCGTCGTGCCGTTTTTGATTTAGATTTAGTTTATTCGGCTAAAAAGATTTATTCGGCACAAAATAATAAAGATATTTTTTCGTCTGATTATGACAGTATGAATTTTTCCGCAGAATATAATAAAGCAAATAATGACGGCAGCCGTATAAAAGGCAGAGAGTGGGTTTTGGATGAATACAGAATATATCTTATTGACGAAAATCCTTCCGGTTGGATAGCGGCGGAAGAAATAACAAAGGACGGCGCGCGTGTCGTAATAGCAGAAAAATCCGACGGAACAAAATGTTGTAAAGATATAGATAAAAAGATTTGTGCTCTTGCAGATATAGAAACAAATTGCGAAATTAAAGATATTCCTTATATATAATAAAGGAATATAAAAATAAATTTGACAAATAAAAATAAATTGTGTTATACTATATCTATAATAAATACGGCGGTCAGCCGTTAAGAGTAGTAAAAACAAACCCTTTTTAAAATAATAAAAAATAGGGCTTGACAATTTTTCGCTCTAAATGCTATACTATAAAGGTAGCAGGCAAAAAGCCGAAGAGCCGCTGGGCAGTTTTAAAAAACTTGACATGCTCTTAAACAAATGCTATACTAATTATATAGAAAGCAGGAAAGATAACTTGGTTCACAAAAAATTACAGTTGACAAGTTCTCAAACAAATGCTAAAATAATTAGGTAATAAAACATATAGCCCGCTTTTTAAAATAATTTAAAAAGCACTTGACAAATAAAAGCAAATATGCTTTAATATAAGAGTAGTCAAGAATTGTTCTTTAATTAGTACAGATTTTAAGTTTTAAAAAAGCAGTTGACAAAATAAATTAAATTTGCTTTAATATAAGTGTAGTAAATAAAGTTCCTGATAAGGAACAGATAGTTAAGCAGAAAATGCTTGACAAACTTAAAAAGATTTGATATAATATTCTTGTAATCTAAAAACGGTTGCAGGAAAGAAATTTAAAAATTTCCATTTACCTCTTGAAAGAGAAAAGGTAAAAGAGGAAATTTCGCTCTCTGAAAATTTGATCGCAAATGTGCGAATGGGCAACTTGAAGCGGAAGATATAGACGCAAGTGTATATCAACCGGTTAAGTGACATTCAAACATTAACTTATATATACCTATATATAGGTCAACGTTTAATTCTAATGATGTACCAAATAAATAGAGTCAATAAGTCAACAAATCTTCGTTAAGCGTTGCGGATGCTTAAATAGTTTCGGCTGTTTAAACATCTTCAATTTTAATGGAGAGTTTGATCCTGGCTCAGAGTTAACGCTGGCTGCGTGCATAACACATGCAAGTCGAACGGGGATTATTGGTGTAGCAATACATTGATAATTCTAGTGGCAGACGGGTGAGTAATACATAAGGAATCCACCTGGGAGCGGGGGATAACTGGCCGAAAGGTTAGCTAATACCCCATAATATAAGGAGATAGCATTATCTCTTTCTTAAAGGTTTTTCACTTCCAGACGATCTTATGGTCTATCAGCTAGTTGGTAGGGTAACGGCCTACCAAGGCTACGACGGATAGCCGGCCTGAAAGGGCGACCGGCCACAGGGGCACTGAGACACGGGCCCCACTCCTACGGGAGGCAGCAGTGGGGAATTTTGGACAATGGACGAAAGTCTGATCCAGCAACGCAGCGTGAAGGACGAAGGTTCTCGGATTGTAAACTTCTTTTGCAGGGGAAGAAAAAAATGACGGTACCCTGTGAATAAGCCACGGCTAACTACGTGCCAGCAGCCGCGGTAAGACGTAGGTGGCAAGCGTTACTCGGAATTACTAGGCGTAAAGCGAATGTAGGCGGAAATTTAAGTCTGTTGTGTAATCTCCGGGCTCAACCCGGAAACTGCAACGGAAACTGGGTTTCTTGAGTGAGGCAGAGGAAGACGGAATTCCTGGTGTAGCAGTGAAATGCGTAGATATCAGGAGGAACACCGGTGGCGAAGGCGGTCTTCTGGGCCTTTACTGACGCTAAAGTTCGAAAGCTAGGGGAGCAAACGGGATTAGATACCCCGGTAGTCCTAGCCGTAAACGATGATAACTAGGTGTGGGAGGTATCGACCCCTTCCGTGCCGACGCTAACGCATTAAGTTATCCGCCTGGGGAGTACGGCCGCAAGGTTAAAACTCAAAGGAATTGACGGGGGCCCGCACAAGCGGTGGATTATGTGGTTTAATTCGACGCTACGCGAAGAACCTTACCTGGGCTCGAACGACTGGTAGTAGTCTTTATGAAAGTAGAGGCGATCCGCAAGGAAGCCAGCCGAGGTGCTGCATGGTTGTCGTCAGCTCGTGTCGTGAGATGTTGGGTTAAGTCCCGCAACGAGCGCAACCCCTATTCTGTGTTGCTTCTTACGAAGTTCTCTCAGAAGACTGCCACGGACAACGTGGAGGAAGGCGGGGATGACGTCAAATCATCATGGCCTTTATGTCCAGGGCTACACACGTAATACAATGGTATAGACAGAGGGCAGCAATACCGCGAGGTGGAGCAAATCCCTAAACTATGCCTCAGTTCGGATTGTAGGCTGCAATTCGCCTACATGAAGCTGGAATCGCTAGTAATCGCAGATCAGCACGCTGCGGTGAATACGTTCCCGGGCCTTGTACACACCGCCCGTCACACCACGAAAGTTAATTGCAACAGAAGTATCAGGGTCGTCCTGGTCCTAAGTTGTGATTAGTAATTGGGGTGAAGTCGTAACAAGGTAGCCGTACCGGAAGGTGCGGCTGGATCACCTCCTTTATATTTATTTTCTTAGGAAAGTAAATAGAGGTCGATCACTAAATCGGCAATACGGTAAAAGTATATTCGTTTCAGGTTGGCCATTCGCACATTTAAGATTTTGAAGGGCTGTAGTTATAAGTCCTCATGTGTAAGGCATGGGCTCATAGCTCAGCTGGTCAGAGCGCACGCTTGATAAGCGTGAGGTCGGTGGTTCGATCCCACCTGGGCCCACCAATTATACAGCTCAAGGGGCTGTAGCTCAGTTGGGAGAGCGCCTGCTTTGCAAGCAGGAGGTCGTCGGTTCGATCCCGATCAGCTCCATAATCTTAAATACCTAACACATTAAGCGACAAATTTTTTAGTTCTTTGAAAATTAGATTCGTATAATCACTCTATCTGATATAAGTCTCATGTTGAAGCATTCAGATACGAAATTATAGATTAGAAATACCAAGCGTTTTCTGTTTATACCTATATGTGATATGGTATAAACGAAACACACAATTACAAAGAGAACATAGAAGTCATAAAAGACGATATGCAAAAGATTATATTCGCGATGTCAAGTACATCGGATTAAAGAATATGGTCAAGCTACAAGGGTGTATGGTGAATGCCTTGGTGTCAGAAGTCGAAGAAAGACGTGATAAGCTGCGATAAGCCTCGGGTAGGAGCAAATATCCTGTGATCCGGGGATTTCTGAATGGGGAAACCCTTATATATGAAAGTATATAAACAGTAAGAGGAAGGTTTGGCCTTCGGGCTTTAAGGTACTCTTATATGAGACAACCTAGGGAAGTGAAACATCTCAGTACCTAGAGGAAAAGAAATCAAAAGAGATTCCCAAAGTAGTGGCGAGCGAAATGGGAACAGTCTAAACCGTCCTCCGCACCTTATCCATTAAGGTGGATAAAGTGCGTGGGGCGGGGTTGTAGGGCTTGTTCGGTTTAGAACCGGGAAGTTACCAAGTATCACATTAGTTGAATAGTCTGGAAAGTCTAACCATAGCAGGTGACAGTCCTTTAAACGAAAATGTAGATACCTTCCAACAAGTACCTGAGTACTACTGGGCACGTGCAATCCGGTAGGAATCTGGGGAGACCACTCTCCAAGACTAAACACTCTCTGACAACCGATAGTGAACCAGTACCGCGAGGGAAAGGCGAAAAGAACCCCTAACGGGGAGTGAAATAGAACCTGAAACCGTACATCTACAAGCTGTAGTAGCACTATGCCGTAGCAATACGGAATGTGCGACTGCGTGCCTGTTGAAGAATGATCCAGCGAGTTAATAGGCCGAGCAAGGTTAAGGGCTGAAAAGGTCCGGAGCCGTAGTGAAAGCGAGCATGAAATATGCGATTAGTTCGTTCTATTAGACCCGAAGCCAAGTGATCTAACCCTGTCCAGGATGAAGCTTGCGTAACAGCGAGTGAAGGTCCGGAGTGTTGAACGTTGAAAAGTTCCTACATGAGGTGGGGTTAGGGGTGAAAGGCCAATCGAACTTGGTGATAGCTGGTTCTCCTCGAAATAGCTTTAGGGCTAGCGTCGTAATTTAACCCGGGGGGGTAAAGCACTGGTTGATGTAGGGGAAGCGACCCTTCTTCCGAATTCAGTCAAACTCTGAATACCCCGGCGGATATTACGGCAGTCAGTTCGTGAGGGATAAGCTTCACGTGCGAAAGGGAAACAGCCCAGACCGTCAATTTAGGTCCCAAAATGTATGCTAAGTGGTAAAGGATGTGGATTTACTTAAACAGCTAGGAGGTTGGCTTAGAAGCAGCCATCCTTTGAAGAGTGCGTAATAGCTCACTAGTCGAGTGAATCTGCGCCGAAGATGACTCGGGGCTAAGCATACTACCGAAATTACGGGTTGCAGAGTGATTCGTCATTTTGCAGCGGTAGAGGAGCGTAATTAACGCAGCGAAGGTATACCGTAAGGAGTGCTGGAGCGTTAATTAGTGAGAATGCTGGAATGAGTAGCGATAAGGAAGGTGAGAATCCTTCCCACCGAAAATCCAAGGATTCCTAGAGCAATGTTCGTCAGCTCAGGGTTAGTCGGTCCTAAGCTCAGGCCGAAAGGCGTAGGCGAAAGGGCATCCGGTTAATATTCCGGAACTATGTTAAGTGCGTCATCACTCAGGGAGGGACGCAGGAAGGTAAACCGGCCGGTTAGTGATATACCGGTGAAAGGTCGTAGATAGGATTGATAGGCAAATCCGTCAGTCCGTTAAGTCGAAAGCCGATGCGGGTTTGTAGCAATACAAGCGAAGCGGTCTAACTACACTGCCAAGAAAATCTTCGTGGGGAGTGCTTAATATAACCGTACCGTAAACCGACACAGGTGGATGGGTAGAAAATACTAAGGTGCGCGAGATAACCATCGTCAAGGAACTAGGCAAACTAGCTCCGTAACTTCGGAAGAAGGAGTGCCTGAGTAGGGCTGTAGCAATACAGTTTGAAAAGGTCGCAGTGAAATGGGCTTCGTGACTGTTTAACAAAAACTTAGGGCTCTGCTGAAATCACAAGATGATGTATAGGGCCTGATGCCTGCCCGGTGCCGGAAGGTCAAGGGGAAGGGTTAGCCGCAAGGCGAAGCTCCGAACTTAAGCCCCGGTAAACGGCGGCGGTAACTATAACCGTCCTAAGGTAGCGAAATTCCTTGTCGGGTAAGTTCCGACCTGCACGAATGGCATAACAAAGAAGCCGCTGTCTCGACGATGGGCTCGGCGAAATTGTGGTGCAAGTGAAGACGCTTGCTGCATGCAACAAGACGAAAAGACCCTATGGAGCTTTACTGTAACTTGTCATTGAAATACGGTTTACAATACGTAGGATAGCTGGGAGCCTTTGAAACATTCCTTGAGGGGGGTGTGGAGGCAACGGTGAAATACCAGCTTTTGTGGATTGTGTTTCTAACTTATACCCGTGAATCCGGGTTGAGGACATTGGCAGGCGGGCAGTTTGACTGGGGCGGTCGCCTCCTAAAGAGTAACGGAGGCGTTCAAAGATTCTCTCAGAGTGAATAGAAATCACTCATCGAGCGCAAAGGTAGAAGAGAGTTTGACTGCGAGGACGACGGTCCGAGCAGGTGCGAAAGCAGGACTTAGTGATCCGGTGGTCCCTCGTGGGAGGGCCATCGCTCAACGGATAAAAGCTACCCTGGGGATAACAGGCTGATCGGGCCCAAGAGTTCACATCGACGGCTCGGTTTGGCACCTCGATGTCGGCTCATCACATCCTCCCGCTGAAGCAGGTGGGAAGGGTTGGACTGTTCGTCCATTAAAGTGGTACGTGAGCTGGGTTCAGTACGTCGTGAGACAGTACGGTCTCTATCTGTTGTATGCGTAGGAAACTTGAGAGGAGTTGTCCATAGTACGAGAGGGCCTGGATGAACGAACCTCCTGTATCTCAGTTGTCGTGTCAACGGCATAGCTGATTAGCGGTGTTCGGTAGGGATAAGTGCTGAAAGCATATAAGCACGAAACCCGCCTCAAGATAAGGTTTCCCTGGACTTTATGTCCCATAAGACCCCCGGAAGACTACCGGGTTGATAGGCAGAAAGTGTACGCATAGTAATATGTTTAGCTAATCTGTACTAATAGGTCGTGAGGCTTGGCCGTATTCTTTAATCCAGAATATAATCTGTATGATAACATACAAATTATGTGTTAAGAAGACCTTGGTTTTCTAATCGAAAACGAATCTATTTTCATTCTTACCTAAGTGGGCGTTAAAGCGTCCGAGGGGAAACCCGAAATAAAGGGGTAGGAATGAGACTGATGTTTATTCCGAAGAGGCCACACCCGTTCCCATTCCGAACACGGCAGTTAAGCTCTTCAGGGTCGATGGTAGTAGCACCCAATTCGGTGCTGTCAGAGTAGATCGATGTCAGTCTCATTGCTACCCTTTTTTTACGAATAAAGGGATATAACTTAACCGTCCGGTATAAGCCGGACGGTTTTTTGTATGTAATGTAGCCTTGTCTTGACGGGAAATATCTTTTTATTTTTAATTTTTTAAAATTTTTGCAATTATTCCTATTTAATAGGTCTAATAGTCAAAAACTATATCTGGTTTAAAATGTTTTTAATAAACCTTAGTTGTTTTTGCTGTTTCTTGTAGGGGATTTTTCTCGGTTTAAAATACCGGCTATATATTGAATCCGTTTTCGCTTATAATTTTTTTCTTAAAATATTGCGGAATCATTTTTAAACGGTATTACTATACTCTTTAACCATTAAGGCAATATATACAGTATTTCAAATTTTTATTTATTTAATGTTCTTAAATTTTTATATATAATTGTTTTTTAAGTATATTATATTTTATTCAAGTGTAAAATTTATGAAATTCCTACTTTTATTTTTAATAATTATATTATGCTTTTTTATTGTTATGGGATGTAAACAAAAACATAGCGTACTAAAAGATTATAATCAAACAAAAACTATTAATTATGAAGGAGAAAAATTTAAGGAAATTATGAAAAATGTAAAAATGCAGCAAGAAAGTGCTGCGAATATTGCTTCCTCAGATGTTTTGGAAATTTTACCAACAATGGATACTTTTTCAGAAGTAAAAAATCAAGTTTGGGCAGGGACTTTTCAGTTAGTATGGAATGATTTAATAAATGAACTGTTAAAAGCGCCTTTGGAATTTGTAAATTATAAATCAATTACGGCTGAGAACTTAAATAAACAGGAATTTACTGAAGATGAATTATCTGCGGAAGTATATTATAAAAAATGGGGCGAAGCACTTCCCTCATTAAAGGAAGAAATAGAAAATGAAATAAATAGAAAATTTAACGAAATAAGTGATATTTTAGGGCAATTACAATGGGATTCCACACCGGAATATCGCAAATATGTACTTTATGCAATACTGAAAAAGGAATTTGAATTTTTAGAAAAATTTTCAACTTTGGGTAAAGATAAATTTGAAGGCAGTAAAAATCTTGTAGAATATTTTGGGTTAAGTGATAGTCCGGATTATAAATTGCTAAGAAGCATTAAGGTTTTATTTTATGAAGACCCGCAAAATTTTGCCGTTGAGTTAAATACAAAGCAAGGCGATAAAGTATATATTTACCGCAATAATGAAAATAAAACTTTGGATGTTTTATATAATGATATGCTTAAAAAATCAGGGACTTATAAAGGAAACAAAAAATTAAATAATGCAGATAAATTTAAAGTGCCTCTTATAGATTTTAAGACGGAGAGGGAATTTCCGGAGTTTTATTATAAAGCAATAAAAGGAACAGATTTTACTATCACAAAAGCGATAGAAACAATAGAATTTAAGATGAATGAAACGGGCGTAAAATTAAAATCGGAAGCGGCTGTTGCTGGTGAAGAATTAGGGATACCTGCAGAATTCTTTATTCCTGATCCTCGCTATTTTAATGCTGACGGGCCGTTTGTAATGTTTATACAAGAAAACGGGCATAAACCGTATTTTGCAATGAAAGTAAGAGATGCGGCCGCACTGCAATAAAATTTATTTTTATTTTGAAACGAATGGAAAATTTAAGCGAAAGTGAAATCCGCTTATAATTATAAATGATAAAAATATTTTTATAATTATATTTTGATATAAACATATACAGGATTAATCCTGTTTGCTATTAGATGTTTGGGATTTATAATTGTATTTATGCCGGCAAAATTATATATTAAATTAATAAAGGTTATTTATGCAAGAAAATTAAGGTCCGGCCTTAAAGGAATATAGGAAACTTACTATAAAAAAAAGGCAAATCTATATAATTATTTGCAGTATTTTTGAGATGTTGTGTACTATCGTAATTTGTTTGTGCTTTTATGGCGATATAGATAAAAAATTTTTATTGCCTGCTATTGTTATTTTTAGTTTATTTTTTTCCGGCAAAATATCTTGTTTGATTGCATACTTTATAGATGTTAATAATTTTAAACAGTTAAATCCGGATTTGGAAGATTAGCAATTTGTTTAAGTGTTTTTATTAATAAATATAAGTTTTATGTATAAAAAGATATTTTGTCGTTTATTATGATGTGAGCATTATTTTTTTAAAATTATAAAGATATTAATATGCAAGAAAAACAAGATTTAACTTTAGAACAATATAAAAAACAAGCATTTAAAGAAAATTATTTTTTCTTTATAATTTGTGTCATATTTGAAGGCCTGTCCTTAATGGCGGTTCTTTTTGCTTTGTTAGGTATTTTGGACAGGAAGTTTTTGCTTCCGGCTTTTATTTTATTCTGTTTTTGTAATATAGGCACTTTAATAACCTTTATTTTATTTGTAAAAAAAGTAAAAGGGTTTAAAAAACTCAATCCTGATTTAAAAGATTAAAAATCATATTGTAAAAAACACCCATAATCTGATATAATATTTATGTAACTGCGGATAAACATTATAAGCATTGTGCTTGTAAAAGGCAGTTTTAATTGATAAAATAATGTAAGCAGTATAGATTTTCAGGCATAACTTTAGGCCTGCCGGATTAAAATCAGGCAGAAGGTCTTTAGTCGCCTTTTTACCGTCGTGAAAAGAGATGATTTAGATGGTAAAGGTGCAAAGCCTGAATGATGATAAAAGTATGAACTTAACAAAAGAACAGAAAGTAGAAAGGGCCCAAAGCCTTGCGGAAGAAATCAAACATTCTGCCGGAATCTTCTTTACCGGATATCAGGGTTTAAAGTTTACAGAACTTGCCGGATTAAGAGCAGACCTTTCGGGTGCTAAATGCAAATTTAGAATTGAAAGGAATGCAATCTTATTCCACGCCTTGAAGAATGCCGGTGTAGAAGGCGTAGACGAAAGCCTTTTAAAAGGACCTACGGCTATTGCTCTTTTAAAAGAAGACGGCGACGTCGCTTTAGCGGCAAAAGGTTTGACGGAATTCGGCAAAAAGAATGAGTCCTTTAAGATAAGAGCAGGTTATACCGACGGTGTTTGGTACGACGAAGCAAAGGTTAAAATTCTTGCTACCATCGGCAGCAGGGAAGAAAACCTCAGCAAGTTGGCGGGCGTGCTTTACAATGCAGTTGCCCAAAGCGCTCAGGTTTTGCAGGCTCCTATCAGAGATTTTGCTTATGTACTTAAGGCTGTTGAAGACAGCAAAAAATAAGCAAAATCAAACCCGCCTAAGAGCGGTAGTAGCCCCATTGGGATAAATGTACGGGTTTAGGCTCGGCCTAAACAGAAGGCAGCTACTCAACAATAATAAGGAAAAATAAAAATGGCAAAATTAACAAAAGATGAACTTCTCAATGCTATCGCTGAGATGACAGTACTCGAACTTTCCGAGTTAGTAAAAGCAGTTGAAGAAAAATTTGGCGTAAAAGCAGCCGCCCCCGCAGTAGCAGTGGCAGCAGCCCCTGCCGCAGCCGGCGCAGCCGCCGCTGAAGAGAAGGATGAGTTCAATGTAGTATTAGCAAGCATCGATGCTGCTAAGAAAATCGCTGTAATTAAAGTAGTCCGCGAAATTACCGGTTTAGGTCTTAAAGAAGCCAAAGACTTAGTTGAAGGCGCTCCTAAAACCGTAAAAGAAAATGTAGCCAAAGCCGAAGCTGAAGAATTAAAGAAGAAAATTACTGAAGCCGGCGGTACAGTTGAACTTAAATAACAGCCAAAAATTATAAATACAGTCCCTTGCCCGCTTTTTTGCGGGCGGGGGCTTATGTGCCTAAAGCACATCGTCAGGTAGCGCAGGAAATCAAAGAAAATGAAACAATTGAATTTTGGGAAGATTAAGACAAAATTACCTTTACCGAATTTGTTGGATATGCAGAAGCATTCCTTTGAAGATTTTTTACAGTTGGATATTGCCCCGGAAAAACGCAAATTAAGAGGTCTGCAGGCGGCTTTTAAGGATGTTTTCCCCATTGAAGCCCCCGACGGCAGTATGACATTAGATTTTGAAAGATATGAACTTTTATCCCCTAAATATGCCTCTGCTGCTGAAGCCGTTAATAAAGACGGTACATACAGCGCTCCGTTAAAGGTTTGGTTAAGGCTTAGCATTAAACAGAAAAACGGTGCTTTAAAAGAAGGGAAAGAAGAAGATATAACTTTATGTGAATTACCTTTGATGACGGAAGCCGGTTGTTTTGTATATAACGGGGCGGAACGTGTCATTGTAAGCCAGTTGCACAGATCCCCTGGTATTATTTTTGAAGAAGACGAAGAGAAAAAACAATCTACTTTAGGTAAAAAACTTTATGTTGCCCGCATTATTCCTTACAGAGGGGCATGGGTAGAGTTTCAGTTTGATCCTTCCAATATCCTTTGGGTAAAGATAGACAGAAAGAAAAAGGTTTTGGCCACAACATTCCTGCGCGCTTGCGGCCTTGAAACCAACAGCGAGATTTTACAAACCTTTTACCAGACGGAAAATGTAGATATTAAAGTACAGGATATAGATAAAGTAGTCGGCCGTTATGCTGCGGAAGATATTTGTGATCCGGCAACGGGCGAAGTAATTTGGAACTTAGATGATATGGCTGCTATGCCTATTGATGATAAAACTTTCAAAGTATTACTTGAAAAGAAAGTTAAAAAGATTAAAGTGCTGGCAGGCAATCCTATTCAGGATAATCCGGGTATCTTAGTTACTTTGGCAGCAAAAAAGGAAGAAGCAAAAACTTCAAAAGAAGCCCAACTTGAAATTTACAGAAAGATGAGAGGGCAGGATTTTATAGTAAAAGAACAGGCCGAACAATTTTTAGACAGCCTTATTTTTAATAATAACAAGCGTTATGATTTAGGGCATGTAGGCCGTTATAAAATAAACAAAAAATTCGCCACTTTTTTTGATGCTCTTACTAAATTAGGATTTAAAAAATTTGCGCGTCCTTCCGAAAACAGAAGAACACTCGCCCCTGAAGATGTCATAGTCACGATACAATATCTTCTTGCATTAAACGCAGGCGAAGAATATACTGAAAACAGATACGGCGACGCTATTGATTTTAAACTTGATGATATTGACCACTTGGGCAACAGGCGT
>CADAXZ010000034.1:18606-19961 GCA_902791965.1 Candidatus Proelusimicrobium bovinum
TATAGGCGAACTTTTGGAAAATCAAATCCGCATAGGTTTATCACAAATGGCTAAAGCGGCCAAGGATAAGATGAATAAAGAAGTTGCCGGACAAAAAACTACTCCGCGCGGTTTAATAAATGCCCAGCCGGTAGCAGGTATCATAAGGAAGTTCTTCGGTTCATCGCAACTTTCCCAGTTTATGGACCAGATAAATCCTCTTTCCGAACTTACGCATAAACGCAGACTTTCCGCTTTAGGCCCCGGCGGTCTTAACAGAAAACGCGCCGGCTTTGAAGTCCGCGATGTTCACCATACACATTACGGCAGGCTTTGCCCTATTGAAACGCCTGAAGGTCCTAACATCGGTTTGATAACTTCTTTGGCTTGCTATTCCAAAGTAAATGAATACGGACTTTTGGAATCTCCGTTCCGTAAAGTAGAAAACGGAAAAGCAACTGATAAAATAGAATATCTTACAGCAGATATAGAAGATGATAAGATAGTTGCCCAATCAAACACTCCTTTAGATAAAGACGGCAAATTATTACCGGAACAGGTCGCTTGCCGTGTTAAAGCGGATTATCCTTTAGTGAAGCCTACGGATGTTGACTATATGGATATTTCTCCTTTGCAGGTAATTAGTGTATCTGCCGCTTTAATACCTTTCCTTGAACACGACGATGCTAACCGTGCTTTGATGGGCTGCAACATGCAACGCCAAGGTGTGCCTTTGCTTAATGCGGAAGCCCCCCTTGTAGGTACAGGTATAGAAGATGTCGTTGCAAGGGATTCCGGTTCCGCTATGGTAAGCAAACACGACGGTACAGTTGTTTTTGCTTCCGGCGACATTATTGCTATTGAACCTTCAAACAGTAAAAGGCCAAGTCTTGGTTGACGGTCCTTCAATGGACGACGGTATTTTGGCTTTGGGCAGGAACTTGCTTGTAGGTTTTATGAGTTGGGAAGGTTATAACTACGAAGACGCTATCTTACTTTCCAGCAGATTGGTTAAGGAAGATATTTTGACTTCCGTACATTTATATGAATTTTCTACTGATGCAAGAAATACCAAATTAGGTGCGGAAGAAATTACGCGCGATATTCCTAATATCGGTACGGAAGCCCTTTCCCATCTTGATGATGACGGTATCATTATTCCTTCAACAGTGGTAGGCCCTGGGGATATTTTGGTAGGTAAAGTAACCCCTAAAGGCGAGCAGCAACTTTCTCCTGAAGAAAGACTTTTAAAAGTAATCTTCGGAAAGAAAGCAGATGATGTCGTTGCAAGGGATTCCGGTTCCGCTATGGTAAGCAAACACGACGGTACAGTTGTTTTTGCTTCCGGCGACATTATTGCTATTGAACCTTCAAAC
>CADAXZ010000035.1 GCA_902791965.1 Candidatus Proelusimicrobium bovinum
CCTTAATTCTCTTGCTACGGGGTTCTTCCTTAAAATACAAAGCATCATAACAACAGCCGTCTTATTAAGCACAAAAGGCAGCCTTTTGGCATATCTTAAGCGTTCGGAATGTGTAAAACAGTAGTTTTGTACCAAATCGCGTTGTTCTTCGTATGTAAGTTGGAAATAAGAGCCATCTGGGAAATATTCTTTGGAACGCTTAAACATTGAAACAAAAATCTTACATTGCATATTTAATGCTTCTGCGAAATCGGCATCGGTAATAACTTTTTGGTTTCTTATAAAACGGAATTTCATAATATCAAACTCCTTTTTTAGGTAAAAATTTATTTATTTCTACTAAAGTAGCCTGCAAGTCATAAGGTTTGCCGATAAAATGCGTAGCACCCGCTTCTTTAGCCTTTTCAATATCTTGGGCATTTGTAAGTGTAGACATTATTATCACGGGTGTTTTATAAACGGCAATATCGCTTTTTACCGCTTTGCAAATTTCAAACCCGTTTATATGCGGCAGCATCAAATCCAACAAAACTACATCCGGCTTATTCTTTTTTACGGCAGGCAGGCCGAGCCTGCCGTCATTTACCCAGATTACCTCGTGGCCTTTAACTTCCAAGGCCGTCTTTAAGGCATCCCCTAAGATTTTAGAATCTTCAATCATTACGATTTTAGCCACTTAAAACTCCTTGCATTTCTGCTTAAAAACGGCAGCAAGTTTTTTATAAACTTCCGCATTTTCTTTTATATGTGAAATTTCATCCTCTGTTAACTTGCGCACAATTTTAGCAGGGACTCCCATAACAAGGCTACCGCTTTGAATATTTTTGCCGGCAGGCAGCAATGCCCCTGCCGCTATTATGCAGTTATCACCTATCGTGCTTTCCATTACAACAGCACCCATACCTATAAGGCAATTATCCCCTACTTTAGCCCCGTGTACTACGGCATTGTGCCCTACCGTTATATTCTTACCTAAGATTACAGGCTTATCAAAATCCACATGCAGGCAGGCATTATCCTGTATATTGCTGCCTTCCCCTATATTTATCGGCGCTATATCAGCCCTTAAAACGGCATTAGGCCAAACAGAAACATCCTTAGCCAAATTTACTTTACCTATAACTACGGCCCTTTCGTGAATATAAACACTGTCCGCAATTTGCGGGACGCTATCTTCAATTTTTTGCTTCATTTTCTATATACTCCGTTGCTTTATCTTTAGTAAGGGCGGAAGGTTCCGAAAGTTTAAGCCCCCAATAAACGAATACGCTTATTATCCCGGGTATTATATAATAAACTACCCTGTAAATAAGGCTTGCCATAAGTGCGGAATCCCAATCTATACCCATTTGGGAAAAAACGGAAGTCATAGCAATTTCCATAGCGCCAAGCCCGCCGGGTAAAATAGGAATAAGCGTAGTTGCCATACCTATCGCAAAACCCGCTAAAAGAGTTCCGATAGGTATCCTTATGCCTACCGCTAAGAATGCTAAATATAAAATCAATATAGTAAAAATCCAATCACCGCAAATATAAACTATGGCACGGGTAAGTTTCAGTTTATTATTGTGTATGGTATTTATGCCGTTATCAAGTTGTTTGGCAAAAGCGGAATAATTGTTTTTAGGTATAAGAGCGCCAAAAAGGTTATAAATAATTTTATTTAAAAGCATAAACATCTTTCTTATTCCTTTATAACGGAACTCATTATTAAACATAAATGCCGTAACCAAAGCGCCTATCGCCGCTATGACTACTACTAAAATAAAATTTTTAAGCATCTGGCCGGGCGCGGCATTATGGGAAAACAATAAAAGCAATGTACCTTGCAAAATGATAATTATTAATACGAAATACAATAATACGGTTATAACTATGCTTGACATTACACTCGCGCCCAAGGGGATATTCCTTTTGCCAAGTAAATGCGCCCTTAAAGCAAAACCGCTTGCCCCCATAGTTGATACCAAATAATTTACCGTAGTTGACACGAACGCTATGCTTATTGCCGCACCGATATTGATTTTATGCCCCAAAAGTTTAAGTGTTTCCCACAAAGACATTCCCATAAAAAAATATATAGTAGCCGAAGCCAAACAAGCCAACAGCAAATAAACGGTATTAACTTCATTCCATATCTTTATAAAATTATCTTTTGAGTCATAAACCAGCCAAGCCACTATCGATACGGAAAGCAGACAAGTTAAAATAACGACAATATTCTTTTTATTTAGGAATTTCATATTTTTACATTATAGCGGAATTATTTTTATTCCAATACTTATTTTGCCTCTTAATTAATTATATAATTTTGCTCTCTCTTTTAGTATATAATAAGAATTAAATATTAATACGGGAATATTAAGAGCCATACTTTCCCGCAACAACTACTTAAAAAAATATCTTCAATATTTATATAATTATATTATGAAAATCTATTTAAGTTTTATTATTATTTCTTTATTTACATTCTTTCCGTTTTATCTTTCGGCACAAAGCCTTAAAGATTATATGGCCGGCAATACTGTTATGACAGCCAAACCCCAGCAAGATGAAACCCCTGCCCCCGCCCAAAAGCAAGAGCAGCAACCAGAAATTCCTAATGCTATGACGGTAAACCATCTGCCTGATATAAAACTTAATAATACAATCATCACGAAAACCGTTTTTAATTATCCTGATTATGCCGAACTTACCCCTGCCAAAGATGCTTTGATAAACGGCAATACAGAACAGGCTTTGCAAATTTATACTCAAATTGCCAAAGCACCGGATATAAAAACAGAAATAAAACTGCAAGCCGCTTTAAATGCCGCGCAAATTTATTTACAGCGCAGAGATTATAAACAAGCACTTTATTTTGCCGATTTGGCCGTTTCGGCAGATAAAACAGACCCTTCGGCCCAACTGTTTAAAATATGGGTGTATGCCGCACAAGGGAAAGTTAAAAGCGCAAAAAAAGCCGCCGATGATTTACTTTTTTTGACTGCCGATTTTGAATATTTGGCTTCTTCCAAATTGGCAATGGCACAGGCTTATTTTAATGCAGGCAAAAAGAAAGAATCTATGGAAATCCTGCAAAATCTTTACGGCACAAACCCATATATTATATCCCACGCGGTATACCTTATGGGCAGGCTTTCTTTTAAGGATTATAAAATTTCTTCCGCATTATTTGAACAATCTCTTGCACACGACGGCAACAATCTGCCGGCACAAAAATATCAGGCACAAATACAATATAACCAAAAACAGTATGTGCCCGCATGGCAAAGTTATGCCAGCCTGTATATTTTGGATAATAAAGATAAAACAGCAAAACAACACCTTAAAAAACTTACCAAAAAATTAAAATCAGACCCGATAAACTATCTGTTTTATACTAAACTTTCAGAACTTTACACAAAAAAGCCTGTTCAACCGCAAGGCCGCCTGCTTAAAATCGGTTTATATTCCAATTATTCATCACAACTTACGCCTATAAAAAGTTTTATCTTAATGCCAGGTGCGGACTTTACCATAGAAGAACAGGATAAAGGCCGCGTAATTTCTGGCGAAGCCTACACCCCTAAGGCCATAGTTTTTGATGATAAAAACCAAGGTATACATATACAAAACAAATGGGGCGCGGCTGATTTTTCAACAAGAAAACCTTTTATAATCAAGTTGAATAAAGAAGGCTATTCCTTCTTGGTAAAAGATGTAAAAGCCGATGATATTTTTGCTGCGGATTTAAGTGACAAAGAACTTAAAGGCTCTCTTTTGGTATTGCCGCAAAAAGACGGTATGAAATTGATAAACTATACCACATTAGAAGATGTTTTACCTTCACTTTTAATGTCAATTACGCGCGGCAGCAAAAGGCCTGCCCTGCTTGAAGCCGCCGCAATCGCTTTAAGAACTGATATTGAACAACGCCTTAATTATATACAAGCAGACGCGCAATTTGATATTCCGGATAATACGCCGTACATAAAATACGGCGGTGTAAATATGCAGTCTTCTTTCTTGCAGCAAGCCGTACAAAATACTAAAGGCAAAGTATTGGCCTTGCCGCAAAATAATGATTTGCCTTTACTTGGACAAGCAGATATTTACGATGCCTGCTCCACAGAAACAGAAAACGGCTTAAAGAACACAAATGAAAAAATAAACTATAAATTTTCCCCGATAAACTTATTTAAGTTTATGTTTTCCAATCCGCCGCAGGACCTATATTCCGCTCCGCAAGACCCTACTTTATGGTCGCAGGTAAAATGGGCGTATCTTATTGATTTAAAGGAAATACAAACCCGCCTTAACCGTAAATACAAAACAGGCACGCTTAAATATTTTGAGCCTGCAAAAATAACCCCGCAGGGCAGGATTATAACAATGCGTTTTAAAGGCTCTAAAAAAACTGTGGAAATCCCTTTTGAACAAGCCAATTTCATTCTTGCGCAAGGCACTTTGCGCTCGCCTTTCTTTACCTATATACCATTTAAAAAAGATGTACTCTTTATAGGGGCAGATACAGGTAAAGGCAAAGGACTTTGTATTGACGGGGCAACAGGTATGGCACGGCAAGGATACAATGCCAAACAGATTTTAAATTATTATTATCCGCAGTTAATAATAACAAACAAATGGCAAATGCCGGACAAACAAGACTTATAAGGAACGCTATAAATGGCAAATATAAAAATTGCTTTTATAATAACTAAATTAGAACTTGGCGGCGCACAAAAAAGTGTGCTTTACAGTGTAAAAAACCTAAATAAGCCGCCAATTAGAACTTATTTACTTTGCGGCAAAGGCGGATATTTGGATAAACAAGCAAAAAAAGATATAAAAAACCTGTTTTTTATCCCTGCCTTACAGAGAGATATTTCCCCTCTTAAAGATTTAAAAGCATTTTGGCAAATCCGTAAAAGATTAAAAAATCTTAACCCCGATATAGTACATACAAATTCTTCAAAGGCGGGAATTTTGGGCCGGATAGCGGCTTTTACCCTCGGCAGAAAAATTAAAATAATACATACCGTTCACGGTTTTGCTTTTTACGACGGACAGCAAAGATTTAAACGCACTTTTTACATATTTTTGGAAAAATTGCTCGCCAAAATTACCGATAAAATGATTTTTGTTTCAAGGGAAGATATGGATAATGCCCTAAGGCTTAAAATTACAAGGGCGGCCCAAGCCGTTTTGATAAGAGCAGGAGTAGAAGTAAAAACAAAACAGAGTTTAAAGCATTTTGACAGAACCGCAAAACTTAAATCTTTAGGCATTAAGGAAAATACAAAAATAATTTTAAGCCTTGCCAATTTAAAGCCGCAAAAAAATCCGTTTGATATGGTAAAAGCAGCATCAATAGTTTGCAAAAAACAACCTAATACCGTCTATCTTTATACCGGAGCAGGGCCGCTTAAACAAAAAACATTAAAACTAATAGGCAAAAACAAACTTAAAAACAATTTTAAACTTATAGGCCCGCGCCAGGATATTTACGAACTTTTGGCCCTTGCCGATGTCTTTACTTTAAGTTCACTCTGGGAAGGCCTGCCTATGGCTCTGGCTGAAGCCCTTTTTATGCAAGTGCCGGCAGTTTGCTATAACAGCGGCGGCATAAAAGAAATTTTACAAGACGGCAAAAACGGGTTTTTAACTCCGCGCGGCAATTATAAGGCCCTTGCCGCCAATCACTTAAAAGCCTTAAGCAAAAAAGATTTTGTTTTCAACAATGAAGATTTGGAAGATTTTGACATCAAAACTATGATAAAAAGACAAAAAGAACTTTATTTATCTTTAGGAGATTAAAATGAATTACTGCACTAATGAAGCCGAACTTAAAGCCGTTGAGCGCGCACAAAAAACCGCTTTGGAAGTTTTTAAACCTTTAAGAGCCAAATACGACGAACAAGAAGAATTTTGCCCGCAAGCCCTAAACGCTATGATTGAGCAAAAACTCTTCGGTCTGTGGCTGCCAAAAGAATATGGCGGAGAAGGACTCGGCATAAATGCTTTGGCTTTAGTGCTTGAAGAACTATCAAAGGTATGTATGGGGCTTGCTTTGCCTGCTGGCACAAGCGCGCTGGGCGGTATGCCGATGTTTTTTTGGGCTACACCTGAACAGAGAGCAAAATGGCTGCCGGATTTAGCCAGCGGCAAAAAACTATGGACTTTTGCCCTTTCCGAAGCACAGGCAGGTTCTGATGCTACCGCCATAAAGACAACCGCAATAAAAGAAGGCGATTATTATATTTTAAACGGTTCTAAACATTATATTTCAACAGGGGAAGCCGCCGATTTTTATACCGTAGCGGTTTCCACAAATCCGGCTCGCGGCGCAAGGGGCATATCCCTTATTGTAGTGGAAAAGGGTACGGAAGGCTTTAACTTCGGCAAAAAAGAACGCAAAATGGGCCTGAAAACAAACCCTACTTACGATTTGATTTTCCGCAACTGTAAAGTACCTGCCGCAAATCTTTTAGGCAGTGAAGGCAAAGGCCTTTTAGCCGTACAGGAAACTTTTGATTATTCCCGCCCGGGTATAGCCGCGCAGGCTTTGGGCCTTGCCCAAGGTGCTTTATATGAAGCCACCAAATACCTAAAAATAAGAAAACAATTTGACCAGCCTGTAATATCTTTCCAAAGTATAGGACACGAACTGGCCGAACTTACCGCTAAGGTGGAAGCAGGGCGTGCTTTAGTTTATAAAATAACATCCCAAATGGATAAAGATTTTATAGCGGCAAGCCAGAATGCAGTTAAAAATAATACTACCGTACACGACGAACTAAAAGCCTTAAAAGGCCCGCGCTGGACTAAATACAGCGCTATGGCAAAACTGTTCTGCTCCGATACGGCTATGCAGGTTGCAGACCGCTGTATTAACCTTTGCGGCGGCATAGCATATACAAGGGATTTCCCGCTTGAAAAATTTGCACGCGATGCCAAAGTTACGCAAATTTACGAAGGGACAAACCACATCCAAAAAAATGAGATTATGGCTTCTTTGATTAAAGAAAGTTAAGTTTTCTATATGGCTTTCAGGGACATTCTGTAAATATTTAACCTGCTTTAAAGCACCCTAAATATGCCAATATTGCAGCCTGTTTAAAACTAAAAATATTTGCCCTTTAAAAATCAATTTGCTATAATATTTTTATAATAGATTTATGTCACCGTAGCTCAGTTGGTTAGAGCGGGCGTTTCATAAGCGCCAGGTCGGTGGTTCAAGCCCACCCGGTGACACCATTTTAATCCCGCAGTAAGCGGGATTTTTTTATCACTTTTCCGCTATTTTAATTACTGCGGCTTAATGCCCAATTTCTTTGATTAATTTTAACTGCCGCACACTGCAAAGCGTAAAAATAAAAAACAGGCCTATAAAAACATAGGCCCAAATTATCAAAAAATTAGGCCTTATGGCCCTTTTGCGGAAGATAAAATACATATACAATAAAAGTATATCAGAGTTTAAGGTGTTTATATGAAATACGGTTTAAATTTTATGCTCGTATTGGGCAATGCAAAGATGATAGCGGCCACAGCCGAAGGGCGTGCCGTCTTTTACGGTAAAACAAATTATTCTTCCGGCGGAAGAAAACCAAATCTTAATAAAATGATTTCCTGTTTAAACGAAAGGATACAATAACAGAATATTTAAACCGCTTAAAACAGCGGTTTATTTTTGCATAAATTTCCCATTATATTTTAGAATACCGCACTCAAAACATAAACTATAATTTACATAAATATTTTTATTCGTTTTTAAGCACAAATATTTAACACAGCATTTTAAAAACTTACAGATATTTTTAAATCAAAATACACCGTACCACACAACCTTATATATTTATATAATAAGACTATGAAGAAATTTTTTGCCTTTTTAATTTTTGTTTTATTATTTACGCAGTCTTACGCTGCCGCAAAAAAGCCCTCTGCTTGTTTTGCTTCATCTTCCCAAAGATTCAATTATGAAAAATCTATTTCATCTTACGGGGAAAATGAACAAATTACAAACTGTCTTAAAACTTTTTTGACAGGCCCTAAAACCCCTTATGCAAAAGAAGCACTGCCTATACTTGAAAAATCAAATAATCTTTCTTCCTGTCTTACAGAAACGGTAGTTATACTGCGTAATGCAAAAGATGCCCAAACTGCTTTTGCGGCGGCTTCCGCTTTGGCATCCGTACCGCAGGAAATTACGCCATACCAAAAGCAACTTGTTAATATTATATCTTCCCCAAAGCAACCGGATTATAAAAAAACTTTAGCCGTAATAGTTTTAGCATCGGCAGAACTGTTGGACAGCAATTATACTTCATTTTTAGAACCTGCACTATATGCAAATGACCCCGTCTTGCAGGCTTATGCCGCCGCGGCTTATACTATGCTTGTACCGGAAACAAAAACAAGATTTTTAAACGGAATTATAACACTTTACAGTTTTGATAAAAACTTTGCGCTTTCTGCTTTTGCCGCTACGGGCCTGCCAGACAAACAATTATATTCCGCATTAAAACAAGCCCTTAAAGATGAAAAAGAACTCACCCGCACAGGCGCAGCCCAATGGATAGGCGACAGTGAAGATAAAAAATCTTTACAAAGTTTGTTTAAACTTTCTTACAGGGATGCCTCAACAATATCTGCGGCAGCCAATGCTTTGGCTTTAAATTACAATGTAATACAGGCAGACTTAAAAAAAGAAATGCGCTCTAATCCGGAAAGTATACCTGCCGCAGTTGCCGTTATGACTTATGCCATCGCCGGAAGCCAGCGCTTTGATGATATTCAGGCAGGCCTTGAAAGCCTAAATGCCAACCAGCAGGCTAACAGTGCAAGAGTTTTGTTTTCCGTAGCGGAAATCCTGCAAAGCAAAAAACCGTTTTACGGCAATGCCAAATTAGAAGAAGAACGCCTGAAAAAAATGATAGTTCCCTTAGGCAAGGCAGCAGCAAAAACAAAAGATGAAAAAACATCTTCTTATTGTGATGCCGCCCTTAAAGCCATATATGATTTAATAAATAAATAATTGTATTAAATAATGCCGTAAATATTTTTGTCCGCACTTGTTTAATCTTATAAATTATATAACACATCTGTTGCGGCAATAAAATGTAATATAAGCAAAAATCTAAGCAGCAATATTAAATGCCTTTACACCGGCCAATTATATATTTTCCTGTTTATGCAAAGGCGCTAAACGACCTCTTATCTTGCGCTAATTTGTTCTTTTTTATATTATTGGATTAACTTCACAACAAAAAGAAACAGGATTTTACCTTCTATGAAAGATAATAATATGGACAAAATCTTTAAATATGCCGGCGAAAGATTTACCAAAAATTATTACGCATACAAATACGGCGCAGACCAAGACTTAATTTGGCATGCATTGCAATTTGTAAAGCACCCCGATTTAAAAAGAACAAACCGTTTAAGAACGGAATATGATTTTACCATAACAAAAGCAACTAAAGAATCTACCGAAAATATTTTGGAAAGGGCTATCACCGCGGCAAATAATATTGAGAGCAAAACTTTTTATAATCAATACCCTTTCAGCAAAGGCGAACATATTGACTTGGTGCGTAAGACGGAAAACTCAACGGAAATTATAGAACTTAAACAATGGAATAATGATAAAGATTCCCCGCTGTATGCTCTTATTGAAATTCTTAAATATTATTACTTGCTTGCAGACCCTAAACATACCATGTATAAGCCTAAAACTTTTTTAACCCAAAAAGAAATTACCGACTTAACTATCCTTGCACCGCAGGAATATTTTGAGATTTTCCCGATTATAGGCCAACTTAAAATTTTAAGCACAAAATTAGCGGAAATGCTTACTGTAAAAAATGATAAGCCGCTAAATATTCATTTTAAATCTTTTGATTTGCAGGAAAAAGATTTTAATACGCTAAAATATTCCCTTAAAGATAAAGCAGGCAACAGCGTTAAAGATTTGCTTACAACATCAAACAAAGCAAAAAATATAAGTTGGGATACTCCGTTTAATATGCGGCAGTTAGTGCAGTACAAAGATAAACTGTTATGGAACAATTGGCAAACTCTTTGGGAAACGCAACCTATTTAACACTTTACCGCGGAAGTGACCAAATAGGCGGAACCTGCATTGAAATCAAACAAGGTACAACACGCATTTTATTTGACTGCGGTTTACCTTTAGAAGGCACACAGGGAGAGCCTTGCCGCCCTAAAATCAGCGGGCTTTATAAAGAAGATACGCCTGATATTAAAGCAATTTTTATTACGCATGCTCACCCTGACCATTACGGGCTTTTAAGTGAAGTTCACCCGCAAATTCCCATCTATCTTACCCAAACGGCTTTTAATATAATTACGGAACTTTCCCCGCTTGTAAAGCCTAATAATATCGGAGGGCTAAATTTTAAAATTATCAAAAACGGTCAAACAGTAAAAATAAATTCTTTAAATATAAAAGCCGTCGGTACAGACCATAGTGCGCCGGATTCTTCGGCTTATATAATCAAAACGGGCTGCAAAACTGTTGTTTACAGCGGCGATATCCGCAGAAACGGCAGAATTGCTTTTAAAACCGACGATTTTATAAAGCAATCTAAAAATGCCGATTATTTAATTTTGGAAGGCACAACTTTAAGCCGCAAGAGAAAAACTTCCGCAAGCGAAGAAAATATCAGCCTTAAACTTATCCGATATTTTGAGCAAAACAAAATAAATCTTATTGCCTTTTCAAGTCAGAATTTAGAGCGCTTTATTTCCGTCTATAAAGCCACACGCACAGTTAACAAAATTTTAGTTATAGACCCTTACACCGCCGCAGCTTTGGAATATTTTAAATGCCTCGGCATAAATATACCTCAGTATAATTGGCGCAATATACGCATATTATTTGCACCTAATAAACAAACGAATCTTTTAAGAGATAAACTGAAAAAACATTCCGTGCGCAAAATTAGTTTTGACGAGATAATTTCTGCACCGCAAAAATATATTCTAAAAGCAAATTTTTATCTTACGAAAAAATTGTTTAATCATACAAAAAATGTAAATTTAATACACAGTATGTGGAAAGGTTATCTTACACAGAAAAGTATCTTTGTTAAGTACGCAAAGCAAAACAACATTAAAATAAAGCAGATACACACTTCCGGACACGCAGACACAAAAACTTTACAGTATATTGCCGCAGAAATTAGCCCTAAAAAGATTATCCCCGTACACACGCAATCCCCGCAAAAATACGAAAGACTTTTCGGTAACAAAATACTTTTTATTAAAGACGGCGAAGCAGTATCTTTGTAATAAAAGCTCATGGCACAGATTTTGCATTATTACAATAAAAAACCGCTGCTGCATTTTAAGCGGCAGGCGGTTTTAAGCAAAAATATTATCTAAATAGTATATTACACTTTAAAAATTCATTTAAAAATTCTTGAAGCCAAAAATCATCTATTGTATCATCTTCATTACTACTATAAACTACTTTCCATTTTCTTTTTCCTAATAATTTTTCTTTAATTTCATCTTTATTAGAATCTTCTAATCTATAATAATTAGATTCACTTCTTTTTACCCTTTTAAAAAAAGTTATTTTATGATTTTCTGTATCAATTTCTATTGCTTTAAAACTATTGTTATAACCTATTTGCCAAAAGAACATATCCACAAGTTTCATCGGAGGATATTCCACATTATTATTAGTTTTTAAATGATATACATTTTGGATTTTATGATCATCATAAAATTTCTTTAAAAATTCAAATGTTTCTTCAGAAAAATTAGATGTTTGCCTTTTATTGCCGTTTTTAATATTATTATCTTTAACATATCTTTTTAAACCATCAACAAAAAATCTGTCAAAAGCAGGTGTACACCCAAATATACCCATCATTATCTTTGTTATAAGGGTATCACTTGGTGTTTGTTCTTTTTCTTTAAAATAGTTTGTAATAATGGTTTTAAATTCTTTAACATCAGTCCAAGTATATTTTTCGTAATCATATACATTTTCTATATATTCTTTATTAGAAAATATTTTTTTAATAAGTTCTGTATGTATTTTATAATCATACTGTAATAAAAAAGATGATCCTCTATACATACCACAACTTGCAAGATAAAAAGCCAAATTTAAGGCAGCCAAGTCATAATCTTTCTCGTTTTCTTTTTTGTCCTTAAAATTTAAAAAAAATAAATAACAGTGTTCCCAAGATAAATATCTATCATTTTCTTTTTTAAGTAATTTATTATAGAAAACACCTACATTTTTTTCAAAATCAAATTTATCACACATTTTCCAATCCTTAAATAAAACTGCCGTTATAAAAATATAACGGCAGTTTTCAGGTGTA
>CADAXZ010000036.1 GCA_902791965.1 Candidatus Proelusimicrobium bovinum
TACCGCCGCAAATTGTGCTAATGCAGTAGCCACGGTAAACAGCGGTACTTATACTACCGGTGCTTCTTCCTCTGGCTTGAAAGATTATGCCGGCGTGGCAATGCCTGACGGTGATTATATCTATTTACTTTGGGCGGAAATCCCTTATGATGGTGCAACAAAAACTATTAACAGTTATAGTTGGGTAGGTGTAAAGACAGCCCAAATCAAAAACGGTATTTTGGGTGTAAACCGCGGCTTACCTGATTTAACGGTAGGCAAAGTGGGATACAGCACAATAGGCAGTAGCCCTGTTGCCCACGGGCTTGATCCTTTCATTTTTACTTATGCTTTATCAAGGGAAGCCTATGTAACTGCGGAAATTTTAACAACTACTTATGATACCTCTACCAATACAAGCGTAGGCCCTTATGTAGTTAAAACCTTGCTTGATAATGAGGTGCAAACCTCTGCAAGCGGCGGTAATAAACTTTATTGGGACGGCTTGGATGATAACGGCAGATATGTAACACAAGGCAGTTATTTATTTAGGGTAACGGCGCGTGATGTCTTATTCCCTACGAAAGTAGTAACAAGCACGGTTGAGTTCCCTGTTGATTTGTTCAGGGTAGTTGATGTGCAGACTACAAGTTTACTTGAGGAAGCAACCAGCCAGGCAACGGTAAGTTATGTGTTAAGCAAGAGTATGGATGTAACATTAAACATCTATGACAGAAATGTAGTAATACCTAATGATATAACTGAAGATAACTGGCCGCCGCATGCGTGCAGCAGTGCGGAATTGGCTGCCAACCCCGATAAGCCGCAATGTATGTATATTTTAAACCCTGACGGCAGTGCAAGCGCAGATGAAAGTATACAGCCTATAAAGGTATTCAACGGTGCGCGCCAGGGCGAAAGCAGGGTAACGGAATATTGGGACGGATATTACGAATTAACTGAATCCGGCGCAATGGGGGAAACCCAAGCGATGTATCCGGACGGTTTCTATCCTTATTATATTTATGCAAAGGCTAATGTGGCGGGCAGTAAGTATTACAGCACTAAAACGGTAAACGGTGCTGAAGTTGTAGTTCCGCAAGACCCTAAAACCAATGAAAATTCAGGTTTCTTATCAAAAATAAATGCTACTGACAGGCCGGTAGGTTATATAACTATAGCCAGAGGCCCTGTGTACTTTACTATGATAAATATAACGCCGAGCAGCCCTAAACTTAAATACAGTTCGGAAACCATAAGAATACCTGTCTATGAAGTTTCTTTCGCTTTAACCAGAACTGCAAGCGTACAGGTACAAATAGTATCTTTAGCCGACGGCGCATGCAGCAACGGTACTACTAATGGCAAGGGTACAATCTGCAGAGTGCTTACAAAAACTAACACCAATTATTTAAGCACTATTTATGACGGTAATGTAACAAATAAACTTTATTGGGACGGCAAGGACGAAATGGGCAACTATGTAAAGACTGATGCCTATCAGGTAAGATTCGTTGCCGTACCGTATCCGAAAGCCGGCGATGTAACAACAACGATAGAATCCAGAATATTAGAGGTAGATAACTTCCAGATATTTGACCGCTATACCGTAGATGTTACAAGAGATAACGGCAGTGTAGGTATGTTTGCCTATCAGGTATCTGTGCCGATGAAAGTGGCTATACAGATATTCAAGCCCGGCACTATGACAAGCGGGCAATCGGACGGCACATTGATTGACCCTGCCGATCCTACCGGCGCAGCCATAGGCGAAAATGATATTGAAAAGGTATTGGTAAAATCCATAGTAGGCGTCAGCCCGAACTTAATCCCGATAGAAAGGGTATGGGACGGTACAGACTCCAGAGGGCAGTTAGTACCCGACGGTATCTATCCTTTCAGGTATGTAAGTGTGCTTGATTCCTATGATATGGACAGTATAACCGGTGCGGTAAAGATAACTGCAAGCCAGAGCGAGGTAACTACCAAAATAGCCGATTGGGATAAATATGCCAATTTGGAAAATATAATGGTAGTAAACGGCGACAGTTGGTATGCTGATATAGATTGGAAGAGCGATAAAGATACAATGTTCTATCCTAACCCGTTAAGGCAATCCTACGGCCAGTTTGAAATTACAAAAGCGCCTGCCACGGGTACTGTCAGCATAAAGATATTTAACATAGCGGGCGACCTTGTAAAAGACGGCGGTTATGAATGTATGAACGCAAGGGGTGTAACAAGCACTTTAGAGCAGATAAACAATTCCGGCGGTATAGAGCCTGATTGGACTACAAATACAGGCGGCACAGCAGTAATAGACGGAAGCGGCAACTTTGCTTTAAGATGCAAATGGGACAGAACCAATAGCCACGGTAAAAAAGTCGCTAGAGGTTTATATTACGCGATAATGGAATTGACACCTACAAAAGGTAATGCACCTAAGAGCCAGAAGGTAGTCAAGATTCTTATACCTTAAAAGCGGGGATAATAGATTTATGAAAAATACTAAATATATCAAAATTTTAACGATAGTAACAATATTTTCCCTGTTTGGGGTTTCCTTACAGGCTGCAGCACCTTATAAAAAAGCCGGTACAAGCGCAAGTGCCTTTATGAAGTTAGGTACGGGCGCTCCGGAAGCACAGGCTTTAGGTAATGCTTATACGGCGCTTTCAAGCGGTTCTCAGGCTTTGTTTTGGAACCCTGCGGGTATCGCAACTAGCACTACAAGGGAAGTGCAGGTTTCCCATATGCAATGGTATGAAGGCGTAGGCGACAGCGCACTGGGATATATCCAGCCGATAGGCAGAACTATTTTGGGTGTCAGTTTAAGATATATGCGTTTGGACGGCTCAAAATTAGATGCCAGAGATGAAGGCGGCTGGCGTCAGGAAATTACAGGCGATGCCATTAAGGATTTTGTAGGTACAATATCTTTGGCAAGAACATTCTTCGGTGTGTTGGATATCGGCGGTACGGCTAAATATATTAATGAAGACAATGTCGGCACAAAAAATATCAATCCCGCTTTTGATGTCGGCGGCAGATTAAGAATCGCACATAATAAATTTATCATCGGTGTTATGGGCCAGAACTTAGGCGATAAGGAAGAAGTTCCTTCCGCTTTAAGGGGCGGTGTTGCCATTAATACAAAATATTTTACCTTAGCGGGCGAATTGGTAGATTATGTTGATGATAAAGTAAGATACGGCGTCGGTTTGGCAATACATATACCTGAAGATGTCGTGCAGGTTGCATCCTTTGATATAAGGGTAGGTTATTATAACAGGGAAAATACCGGCTGGGCGGAAGACGGCGATATAGCGGAAAAAATCGGATTGGAAACCACATCCAAAATAACTTTAGGTTTCGGCTTTTACAGCAGTGAAGTTTTAGGTTATGGTTTAGGGCTTGATTATGCTATGATGCCTTCCGGTGTTTTAGGTACGGCGCACCAGTTAGCGGTAAGGTTGCAGTTTTAGTCTTTAAAAAGGCGGCTTGTATGAAAAAAAATAAAAAAGGACAGGCGGCAATAGAATATATTCTTACTACGGCGGCATTGTTTATAGCATTTGTTCTTTTTTATAAATATTATACTTGGATAGTGCCCAGACAATTTGAACAGGGAGCAAAAGTAATACTAACTGTTTATGAATTAGAGAAGTAAATTATAGAGTAAGTTTTTTATTTTCGGAGGATTAAATTATGATGAAATTAGTTGCTAAAATGCACTTGGCTTATGCCAATGCTATTGAAACGGTCAAAAATAAAAAAGGCCAAAATACCATTGAATATTTATTTATGCTTGGTATTATCGTAGTCGTCGTCGGTATTGTCGGCGGTTTGATTAAAGCGTTTATGCCTGATTTGTTCGACCAGGTAAAAGCCAAAATTTTAGGCGAAGCAGGCAACCTGTAATTTAAAAATGATAAAGAAGCGTGATGGCCAAAGTGTAATAGAATTAATTTTGATTCTCCCTGTCTTTATGATGATAATCTTCGTCGTATTAGAACTTGGGAATATGGCCTATCACACAATTTTGGCTCATCACGTTTCTTATGAACTTGCAAGAGTAGGTTCTTTGGTTGGCGTAAAAAAAGCAAGCGGTAAAACAGATACCCAAAGGGTTCGGAGTAAAATGAAAGAGGCTTTGAACAAAATGTTTGGGATGCGCGGCGCGCAAAGTATGCAGTTTTCCGTAGTGTTGCAAAAAACGGGAACTGACCCGCAATTAAAAGGCCATGCCAACGAAGATTTAGTAGTAACATTTGTATATAAAGTGCATTTGCTGTACCCTCTTACCAGTTATATCTTTGCAGACGAGCCTAAAAGGCTTGGCATAAAAAGGATAAAAGCAACGGTAAGAATGCCGGTTGAACGCCCGTTGTTAAATTAGTATCAGGGTGTTTTAAGATTTTAAATAGATTTTAATTTTTTATATAAGAAGTTTTAAAGGAGCCTTAAATGAACAAAAAGAGTATTCTGCTTCCTGTGGTAATAGCCATAGCGGCAGCCGTAATTTATTATTTTGTGCTTTATATGGCACAGGGTAAAATACAAGAAACATCCAAAATGGAAAAAGTGGCCGTAGCAGCCATTGATTTGCCTGAAGGTAAAATAATTACCAGAAATAATATTAGGGAAGTGGATATTCCTACTGCTTATATACAAAAAGATGCTTATGTTCTTTCCAGAGGGGCAAGCATCAGTGAAATTGAAAATTTAGTAACAAGAGTAGCAATAGCAAAAGGCAACCAGATAACAAAGCCTTCCATTAACAGTTTAAGTCCGGAATCCGGTATCAGTATTAAGGTTATGCCTTCTTACAGGGCGTTTATATTGCCTGTTGAAAGCAATGTTTCAAGTTTAATAAAACCTGGTGATAAAGTGGATGTGCTTCTTACCTTTGATGCTATGATTAAAAACGGCGGTAAGGAAAAGATGACCGCTACAATTTTACAGAATATTCCCGTTTTGGGCGTAGGCGGTAATTTGGGGCAGGGTATGGATGCTGCTTCAAGGTCTGCCAATGCGGAGAGAGAAGCAAATAATGCTGCTTTTTCTGACAGGTCTGTTTTGAGCCTTTCCGTAACACCTCCGGAGGCACAGTATCTTGCTTTGGCTCAGGAAGAAGGCTCTATAACAATTATTGTAAGATCTAACGGAGACGGAAAAGTCCTCCCGATAGAAATTTCCAGTTTCTCTAAACTGTTTAACTAAGGGATTTGAAATTATTTAAGGAAATTAAGACTATATGAAAAATCAGAAAAATATTTTAAAAGCATTTACCTTATTATTGGCTTTTGCCGCGCTTCCTATGGCGGCACAAGCCAAAAAGACGGAACTTGTAGCCGTCAGTGCCGATATTGTTGAAATAAGCGGTTCTTTGACCACTTCCAAAGGTTTCGCGTGGAACCAGTTATTGGACTTCAGCGAAAAGGAAATACCGGGCATTTTTTCCATAGGGGAATTTGAAAGAAAATCTCTTTTAAACACCCGTCTTAAACTTATGGAAAACGAAGGTAAGGCACAAATTTTGTCAAATCCTAAAGTTATTGCGCGTTCTAATACAAGTGCTAACTTTTCTGCCGGCGGTCAAATACCTTATCCTGTTGTAAGCGACAGGAATGTCGGAACGGAAATGAAGGAATACGGCGTTAAATTGGATGTAATGCCTACGATTATTCCGGAAAGGAACAATATTATCATTGTACAGTTGGAAATTGAACTTTCTAACCCCGATTATTCCCATCCGTTAACTATAAACGGTTCTACCGTTCCGGCGATGAATAAAAGATTTTTAAGGTCTGAAGTGGAACTGAGCAGCGGGGAAACTTTAGTTATCGGCGGCCTTAAGAGCAGCAATAGAAATGTTGCAGAGGACAGAGTGCCTATACTTGGTAAAATCCCCTTGTTAGGTTTACTTTTCAGAAATAAAGATATAACAGAAGAACAACATTCTCTATTCTTATTTATTACTGTTGAAATCGTGGAGTAATTTTTATGGAAGATACTCAGGCTTTATCCGGCACTCCAAGAGTAATTGCTTTTACCGGCCCTAAAGAGGGTGTGGGTAAAACAACTTTGGTACTTAATTTGGCAATCGCTTGGGCGGAAATGCAAAAACGCCCTGTTCTGATAGTTCCTCTTGACCCTTTGGCCAGACAGGAACACGGTTTTTATTTGGGTATAAGAAAACCGGTAACCGTTGCTGATTTGGTGCGTGCTTTAGGCTCGGGTGCTATTGCAATAGCCGGCGGGCTTTTAAGGGGTAAAGTTTCAATGACGCAGGTAGGCGTCGGTGTATTGCCTTTAGGTTCAAACAGGCAGGAAGTTTCTTTAATTTCTCCTAAGATTTTGTTGCCGATGCTTTCCAGATTACAGCAGACTTTTGATATTTTTCTTGATGTGGATTCCAGTTTCCCTATGGAATCTTTTGCGTTTGATATTGCCGATAAAATATTTTGGGTTACAAACTGTACGCGTTCCCACTTAAATACGGCTGTTGCAATGTTTACTGATTTTAAGGAAATGCATTTCCCTATAGACCGCCTTGATATAATTTGCAATCAGTATAATTTGCCCGGCGCAATAGACCACGAAGAAGTAAACCAGTTTTTTATAAAATTAGGCAGAGAACCTATTGTTTATCTTACTTGGGAAGAAAGTATTTTTGAGGCTTCCAACAAGAGGGAAATAGAAATTTTAGTAAACCGCAGTTCTCTTTGGGTGCAAGAGGGTTTAAGGCCCATACTTAAAGTTATTGAAGATACTGTACCCATTGAAAAGAATTGGTCTACGGTAGTTTCCGACAGCGAATTCGTTTCCGCTGCCAAAAATATCTGGGAAGCCACAGCAGCAATCAGCGGTAATGCCAAAGGGCCTAACCACATAGACGGCGGCGACAGTGATTTATCTTATTGGGATTCTTTAAAGCAGCAGGTCCATAAAGATGTAATCAAAACTTTGGAAATAGAGCGTATAGTCATTAGCGAAGAAGGCAGCCAAAACGAACAGACAAGGAAGCGTGTTTCGGTAATTATTGATGAAGTTTTGCGTAAAAAGGCTAATGTCCAACTTTCCCGCGACCAGAAAATAAGGTTTATCAATGAACTGTTAGACGAAATTTTAGGTTTAGGGCCTTTGGAAGCCTTAATGAGAGATCCTTCCGTTACAGAAATTATGGTAAATGCCTATGATAAAATCTTCATAGAGCAGAAAGGTAAACTGACGCTTACGCGCTATAAATTCCGTAATAATGAGCAAGTAGTACAAGTTATTAAAAGGATTGTTGCTCCTTTAGGCAGGCGTATTGACGAATCTGTTCCTTTGGTGGACGCAAGGCTCAAGGACGGTTCCCGTGTGAACGCGATTATTGCTCCTTTGGCGGTATCAGGCCCTTCTTTGACTATAAGGCGTTTCAGCCAAAAACCTTTCGGGCCGGAAGATTACTACCGTTTCGGTACTATTGACAGGCCTACAATGTATTTCCTTGAATGTTGCGTAAAATTAAGGAAGAACATTATTATCTGCGGCGGTACAGGTACAGGTAAAACAACATTTTTAAATGCTCTTTCAAGTTATATTCCTGAAAATGAGCGTATCGTAACGGTTGAAGATACTGCGGAATTAAGACTTCAGCAGGAGCACTGGGTTTCGCTGGAAAGCAGACCGGCCAACATTGAAGGCAAAGGTGAAATTACCATTAAAGATTTAGTTAAGAACTGCCTGCGTATGAGGCCTGACAGAATTGTAGTCGGTGAGTGCCGCGGTGCAGAGGCTTTGGATATGTTGCAGGCTATGAATACCGGCCACGAAGGTTCTTTGGCTACAATCCACGCTAATACGCCGCGCGACGGTTTAACCCGTCTTGAGGCTATGTGTATGATGGCAAGTGCCGATTTGCCTATTTGGGCTATCAGGGAAATGATTTCTTCCGCTGTTAATATGATTGTCCAACTTTCAAGGTTTTCAGACGGTAGCAGAAAGGTAACTTATGTAACGGAAATCTGCGGCCAGGAGAAAGATACCATAAAGAGCAGAGATTTATTCCGCTACCAGCAAACAGGTGTTAATAAAGACGGGAAAGTAGAAGGTGTGTTTGCCGCGACGGGTGAAATGCCGACATTCTTCCCTGAATTTAAGGCTAAAGGTATTGATTTACCCAAAGAAACCTTTGATAAGCCGAATATCGTTGCTAATCAGGAGGAAGCGGCGGCTTAAGGAAAATTATGAAATTGCTTAAAAATCTTTTTATAACTTTACTTATTTTTATTGCGGGCGCATCTTCTGTCTTTGCGCAGCGCGTTTTTACTGAAAGGCAAAGCGAAAAAATTGCTTGTGCTAAGGAAAGACTTTATGCAATTTATACTTTTTTAGATGCTTCTAAAGAAAAGAAAGATAAAATTTTCAAACCGTCGGCTTGCGGTGCAAATGCCAAAGATGTTGCGATGCCTAAATATTTAGATAAACTGTTGCCGGAAATGGACAGCAAAAGATTATGGCAGGTCGGCGGGGAGAGCGGTACTGAATATTATAGCGAAGCAGAAATGTGGCGCAATCCTATCGGCCTTACTTTTAACTTTTTGGAATTTATGGAACAAATCAACAGCGGCAATGCTTATACTACGGCCGAAACTGTTGAAAAAATAACAAGTTTTAAAACTAATATGGTTGTTCATATAGACAGGCTTAAAAGCAGGCCTTCCGGTTATGAAATGCGCGACAGTATGGAAGGCCGCGGCCGTTCTATGATAGCCACATTTGATTTGATAGATTCCGAAATGGGCAGTGTTTTGGAATCATTTAAAGTATCTCCTAAACTCTGGAAATCCAAATTTACTAAATCGGTTATGGGGATAGTTACGCTTTCTAACAGCCTTTACGGGGATATGGTTACCTTAAATCCACGCGTTATGCCGAATGCCAAAAATAAACATACTACTAATATGGCGGCTATCTCAATATTTATGTTTTTGGGCACATTATTTGTTTTCTTAAGTGCATATATGCTTTTATCATCCAAAAATGATGACCTTACGCGTGTTATAAACCAGTATTTGCAGCGCAGTTCGGTCTGGGCTGATGATTACAGCAGACAGTTTTTAGATATAAATGTTAAGTATATAGTAATAGGCACTTTGATATTCTTTTGTATGGTAGGTGCTTTGTTCGGTTTAGGCGCAGGCGGTTTTATAGGCATAATAATATTTTTAATATGTTTTGCTATGGGTATGCACTTTGCTCTTAAAATGCCAGGAATATTGCTTAATTTTCTTAAAAAACGCAGAGGGGAAAAGGTAAACGCCCAACTTATGGATGCTTTGATTTTACTTTCCAACTCTCTTAAATCAGGTATGGATATTGTCCAAGGCTTTGATATGGTATCGAGGGATTTGAAGCCGCCTATATCAGATGAATTTGCATTAGTTATTAAGAACTACAAATTAGGCTCTCCGTTTGAAAAGGCCTTGGAAGGTATGGAAGACCGCATAGAGTCAAGATTGCTTTCCTATATGGTAAAGGCTATTGTTCTGCAGCGTCAGGTCGGCGGTAATTTAACTAAGATTTTTGAGCGTATTGTTGAAAACATCCGTGAAGAAAGTAAACTTGAAGAAAAATTACAGGCTATGACAGCGCAGCAAAGAATACAGGCAATAGTCGTTGGTATTATGCCGTGGATTATGGTTGGTGTTATGTGGGTATTCCAAGCAGAACAAATGACATCATTTTATACTTCTGTTGTCGGTATAGTAGTTTTATTCTTATGTGTTATTTGGATAGGTATCGGTATAAAGATGGTAAACAAATTAGGGGAAATAAAGGTATAAATTATGACTGTAAATACATATATAATTATAATGCTTTTAATTGCTTTATTTGGTGCTATTGCTACTGCAATAGCGGTTTACCAGTTGCTTTGCCCTGTTGAAGAAAAAAGCGACATTGCCGACTTGGAAGCAAAACAGATTAAATCTACTTCCAGTTTCGCCAGATTACGCCCCAATGAAAGGTTTATGGACAGGGTAGCCTTATTTGTTCTGGAAACTTTTAAACTCCAGAAACCTTTAGAGGAAATGCATATGCTTATGGGCAGCCCTGCAAAGCCTCAGCCTGTTGATATTTTATATTATAAAATTTACTCGGCAATAGCGTTGCCGATAGTGCTTATGATTGTATTCGGCAGCCCTTTGCTTATTGTTACGGCGGTGTTAGGTTTTTATCTGCCTGATTTAAAATATAAAGGGGAAATACAAAAACGCCAAGCGGATATGTTAGGTAATTTTGCTACTACGGTAGATTTAACAGCATTGATTATTGAATCCGGTTTGGATTATATGACTGCTTTTGAAAGAATTATAAAAATAGCCAAACAAAAAACATTACTTGAAGTTGAAATAGAAAAAACTTTAAATGAAACTAAATTGGGGTACTCCAGACGCGAAGCCTTGGAAAGATTAGCGGCAAGAACAGGTGTGCAGGATATTCGTTCTTTCGTAGGTTTGATAGTACAATCCGATGAATTGGGTACAAGTTTGGTTGATTTGCTGCGCAACTTCTCTACGGACTTGAGGTTTAGAAGGTTAAATAAGGCGGAAAAATTAGCCGCCCAGGCATCTACAAAGATGTTAATACCTTTGTTTATCTTCATTTTCCCTGTAGTATTTATATTGATACTTGCGCCTATGATTGCAGATTTTATGAGGGGCGGTATGCCCTTTTAAGAGGATAACTTTATGAAAAAATTATTATTTATTATACCTTTATTGATTAGTGCTTTTCCCCTTAATGCCGCTAACGGTGTTGACAGGCCTTTAAGGGAAAAGGGCAAAGAGCCCGGTATGATGCTTGACTTGCAGAAAATATCATTGGGTACTATTTCCAGTGTAGAAGAAAAAAAGCAATATCTTTCTACGGTACAGTTGGAAAAGCAGCGTATACAAAATTATACTTTAAGAATGGTATATGAAAATGCTTATACCCTTTATAAACGCGGGGATTACCAGCGTGCGCACGAACTTGCCAATGTCATATTGAGTATTGATCCTACTCTTACCAAAGCGCAGACTTTATCTAAAGAAGCAGGCCGTATGGCTACTTACGGTACGCTTTCGGAAGAAGAAATCGTCAATATGAAATATGAAGAAGGCATCAGCCTTTATAAACACGGCAGGCTTGTTGAGGCGCAAAGCAAATTTGAAGAAATTTTAGTTTTGCGTCCTAATGAATCCAAAGCACAGGATTGGATAAAACGCATTGAAAACGAAATAGCGGAAGAACATACGCGCCGCGGTTATTATGCTTATAAGAACGGGGATTATAACGAGGCTTTAAACCAATGGTACAGCGTGCTTATATTAAAGAAAGATGATCCGGGCCTTACCGCAAAAATAGCGGAAGTTGAAAATACTATGAAGAATGAAGAAAACCAAAAAGTTCTCAATAAGGCTTTCGGTCTTTATTCACAAGGTAAACTTATCCCCGCTTACAGGGAATTTGAAAGGGCAATGGAAATACAGCCCGGCGAACAGCAAACGCAAAAATTTACAATGCAGTTAAAAGACGAAATCGCAAAAGGTTATTACGATGCAGGCAATAAAGCCTATAATAACAGGAAATATAATACAGCCGTTGCTAATTGGAAAGAAGCAAAAAATTGGGGATATAACCCCAACGATATAGCAATGCGTATTAAGAGTGCGGAAACTGCAAAAAACAGGGCTGCGCAGGCTAAAAATGTACAAAATAAACCTGCTCCTCAGCAAAAAACTACGCCGTCTGTTTCTGCTACTACACCTGTTTCCTCTCCCGCTCCTGTTGCTGTTGAGCCTGAAGAAACTTTAGTACCTATACCGCCGGTTGACACCAAACCTTTAGTGGGTGATGATACACCGGCAACTCCTATAAATCAGCCTGCTTCTGCTACGCCTGCCCCTGTGGAAGATCCGGCTTTCCCTACTAAAGTTTTAACTAATGACAACCCCATTTCCGAAGATGCCAGACAGGCTTCCAATGCGCGTTATTTGATAGGTGCTAAGTATTATGCCGAAGGCGATTATGATAAAGCCAAAGAAGCATTTTTAGCGGCATTAAGTCTTAATCCGGAAAATTCCGATGCCGCTTTAGGGTTGAAGAATATAGAAGCAAAAACAAGTGCCAGGTAGATTATATGATTAAGAAGATAAGTGTTCGTTGGTTTTTATGGTTTGCTCTTGTTGCGGGGTATGCCCTTATTTTAGGTGCTTTACTGTATTTTAATTTGCTTAAGCGGGTATTTGATGCACAATTACAAAATCAAATTATTGATACGGTAAGAAGAAATGCCAATGTGCTTATTGAAGGTTTGGTAG
>CADAXZ010000037.1 GCA_902791965.1 Candidatus Proelusimicrobium bovinum
CTGATTTGAGTTTATTATTAAGTCATTGCGTTTTGAACCTAAAGCCGAAGTGTTATATATGAATGCTGCTTCAGATAAAGCAGAAGTTACAAACGGCGATGCTGATTTGTCTTACGGTGCAGCCGGTTATATTACGGGTAAAGCGGCAGTAGTAGTTTCCTATAATACCAAATGGAAAAACACTTTACTTATAGAGCCTTTATTGGAACTTGCTTACAGTTATGATTTCTCCGGCGAAGGAGAAGTAATTTATGACAGCGTTGTTGATAATACCAATATCAAAGGCGGTACGCTGGAAGTTAATGCCGGTTTAAATATGCAGTTAGCCGATAGTTTATATTGGTATGCTTTGGGCAGTTATGAAAAAGGCAGTAAAATTTCTGCTTGGGGCTTAAATGCCGGTATAAGGCTGGGTTTCGGCGGCTGGGAAAGCGCTGAGCGCGGTTATAAATCCAAGACGGTTAAAGAAAGGAAATCTTCCGATTGGGAATATATAGGCAATTATGGCAAATCCAAAAAATCTTCCAAAAGCAAATATAAAGTATCCAAGAAGGAGAAAAAAGTAAAAATTGTGGAAGAAAAACCCGCTAAAACAAAAAAGAAAAAGAAGAAAAGTTCTTTTGCAGAAGATGAAATAAGGCGTATGGAAAGCAGGATGTCTTCTTATTAAAACAACAATCCCCCGATTAAAACGGGGGATTGCTGTTTATGGCTTGCTATTATTATCCGCTAAAAAATTTAGCTTTAACTTATCTGACTCTTGCATTGCCTTATGCTCTTTTTGTTTGATATTGCCCCTGCTTTGTTAAAAAAACTTGCAAGCCTTTTGGCTTACTGCGTTTTTTTGCCTTGCATTGGCTGATTTTTAAGCCAAACGCAAGGCACAATATAGGGCTTTGCTTTACCTAATGAGCCATAGCCTTTTGCTTACTTTTCTGTGAGTGAGAAAAGTAAGGCGCGCTCAAGGCGCGAAACTTGTATGCTTTTAAAAATATAAGCAGATACCCTAAAAAACACTATGGTATGACATAATAAATTAATTAGTAAATATTCCTTATTTGGCGATATCCAAGGCGCGAAACCTATTTGCTTTTAAAAATATAAGCAGATACCAAAATCTCTTTATCGGGTATCTCCTAATGTTTGCAGTTAAGTTAAAACTGGAAGTGTTGATTTGTCTATTTTAAATCAATAAAACAGTTGCCTTTAAAGATAAATATCTAAAGCATCTATTCTTTTATTTTCGTGTGTGTAAGTTCTTAAAGAAAGTTTCCTGTCAACTATACTTATATAAACGAAATGCGGCAATGCATAATATTTGCTTGACCACGGATTTTCATAGGAAGATTCTTCAAAGAATTTTCCGCTTCCGCCTACTGTTATGTAAATAGGCCCGCCTTTTGATTCCGCGCCTTTGTATATGGGTTTTGTCCTTTCGTATGCCCCTTGGTGTCCTTGTATTACAAGGTTTACTTTTTGGGCTTCAAAAAGCGGCGCTAAAACTTGGCTTAAACGGTCCTCTGATTCCCCGCTGGAGTAAACAGGATGATGCATTACAACAATTTTCCATTTGTTAGCACCGGCTTTTGCCAGAGTATCGCGCAGCCAGGCATATTGGTTTGATTTATTATCTATTGCTGGTGCTTGCAGGGCACCGTACATATTGTTTGTATCTATAAAAACAATTCTTGCATTTGCGGTATCTATGGAATAATAATTTGGAGTACCTTTGCTCCAAGGTACGGAGTGGACTTTTTTAAAATTGGCCGCCAAAAATCCTTTACCTTCTTTTGTAGAACGGTTTTCTCCGTATTCTTCTTCCCCTAAAACAGGGAAAAGCGGCGCATCGGTCAATACGGTTCTGTAAGGCAGAAAGAAATCATCATCGCTTTTTACTATTCCGCCGCCTGCCCCTATGTCGCCTGTATGTATAAGGAAATCTGCGGGATAATCTTTCATACTTTGTGCCATTTGTTTCTTCATTTCCATAGCGAGGCCTTTAGGGTCTGCGCTGTTGCCTATAACTAAAAAGTTTACAATTTTTCTTTCCGGAGTAAAAAGAGTTCTGAAAGTGCCTGTTTTTGCTTCCTGAACGCCGGTTCCGGCATTATTCATAACATAAATTTTATAACAAAACTTTGTGTTCGCTATAAGGCCGTGCAGGGTTATCGCGTGGTTTATTTTTTTGGAAGATATTGCCATTAACTGGGAACATTTCCCTTCCGGACCGTATTCAATCCAAGCTGGAGAAGGGGTATCTGTTGTCCAGCGTATTACTGCGGAAGTCGGCTCTGCATCTTCCACAAAAGGCCCTCTGATTATTACTGCGGCATTGAGTGAAGCAGTAAACAATAAAAAAGGAATAATAAATAGTTTTCTCATAACAATAATTTTACTAAATTTACTTTGAGTATAAATTATTTAAGAAAAATACTTTATATTTAATTAAATATTTTGCTATTCTTTTAGATATGAAAAGATTTATCATTTTTTGTTTGTTTACTTTTTGTTTATGTACTGCGTTTGGCTTATCTTTTTCCGATAACTATACGCACACTTCGCATTTTTGGCGCAATAGCGCTTCTGCCTATATGGCGGCTGTGCAGCCTTTCTTTGCCGGTGCGGAGTTTGATATTACCGAACACGATGATTTTGCTCATCATATTTATGAATTTCGTGTTCCTATGGGTATAAAAACGGATACCTTTTTTGTTAAATTAACGCCTTTTGTTATTCCCGATAACGGGAATAATTCTTCTGCTTACGGCGGAAAGATTATGTTTTCTACAGGACTTAAAGTTAATGAAATAGACTTTACCGCTACGGAAGGTTATGTAAGTGCAGCAGTAGTATCGCAGAAAGCGTTTGTCGTTAAAAACAATATCGCCAATGAAAAGGATACCTTTATACAAAGTGCTTATGAAGCGGGCATAACTTCTAATTATTTCGGGGCTTACAGTTTTACTTTATCTGGTAATGTGTTTCAGTTCCTTTCGGGATTGGAAGCAGTACAATATATGGGGAGCGTTTTTAATCAGGCGGAACTTGCCGATTTGGGGACTATTGATTATTTATTAAAATTGCCGAGAGGTTCTGCCGGATTAAAAATAAATTGGCATTCGCAGGAAAGCAGTACCGATAGTTTTATATCATACAGATATATAAACATACACCAATCCAATGACAGACATTCTTTGCTTTTTAACACAAGTATATTTATAAATGAACGGGCATCTTTAAATCTTGCCTATAACCATATTTTTATATCTAAAGAAACAGATATAGATTTGTATAGTGCAGGCCTAAGCGTGAAGTTATAAAATAGTTTATAAGGGGATATTTATGGCTAAAGAGATAAAAACAGAAAAAAAGATTGATCCGGCTTCAAGAGTATTATCTTTAGTATCGCATAAATTAAAAACTCCGCTTTCAATCATAAACGGTTATACGGAAGCAATGCTTTCCCAAATAAAGCCTGAGGATAAAGAAACTTTTAATGCCAAGGCTTTAAGCGATATAAGCAAACAAGGGGAAAAACTTGCCATACTTATTGATAAACTTGTACGCTTTACAAGCGTAAGCGGGCTTAGTGCGGAAGAAGTAAAAAAACAGGATACTAATATAAAGGCATTGTTTTCTTCTGTTTCGTCCTCTTGTGTTTTAAGGGACGATGCTTTAAGTATAATGTCTTCTGATGCTACTATACGCCGTTCCGGCCCTGTCATAGATATAAAATGTGAGGATAAAGTTTCTCTTTTTGCTGATAAGGCGCTTGTTTCCATTGCGTTGGAAGAATTGGTAGATAATTCCATAAAATTTAATAATAATACTGTAAAGAAAATAAAAATGTTTTATTATGAACAGGACGGAAAACAAATCCTTGCTGTAGCCGATAACGGCGTAGGAATAAAGGAAGAAGACCTTAACCTCGTTTTTGAAAAATTTTATCAGGTTGATGATTTCTTTACCGGACAGATAGAAGGCTGGGGGCTTGGTTTGGCTTTGGTAAAAATGATTATGAATTTACATAACGGGGAAATATCTGTCCGCTCCCAATACGGTATAGGTACTATAATTTCTTTAAGGTTTCCACAAAAATGAGCGAAGAACAAACCGGTAAAATAAAACAAATGTCAGATGAGATTGAAAAATCTTGCGTTGCTTTGCGGGAAATAAATACCAAATTGCAGGGATATTATGGCAGACTTGAGGTCATTTATAAACAATACCGCCGTAAAATGCCAGTAAAAGATACTACTTTTCAGGAAGAATTCCGTGCAACTATGCTGGAACTTAAATTTTTTAGCGATACAAGTAATGATTTTTGGCAAAAGACGCGTTCTTTTATAAGAGAAGCCGATAAACCTAAATTAGTTGAAGAAAGCCGCATAGCAGTAAAACAGTTAAAGTTAAATGCTGCTGCTTTTAACCGTCAGACAGATGAACTTTATACTATTTTTAAAAATATCCAGCGCATAGCCAAAGAAGTGCCTTTAAGGCTAAATTGGTGGTTGTTAGAGGCATCTTGTGATGAATTAGGCAAAATAAAAGGAAAAATATTATTTCTTATAAGAGATATGGAAAAATACTTATGACATCTTTTCAAGATAAATTTACACAGCATAAAAAACCGTTTTATAAAAAGCCGCCGGTAGATATTTACCGTAAAATCAATACGGCTTGTCTTATTACCATAGCATCAGTTTGTTTGGTAAGTGCTTTAATGTATACTAAAAGTTTTTTAATTCCTTTGGTAATTTCCGTTTTTGTATATACAATGATGACGCCGCTTATAAGATATTTAAGGTATAAAACCCGCTTACCGTATTGGATAGCCGTACTTATTGCGGCCTTAATAGTTATGGTGCCTTTGGTGCTTGCTGTTATTTTTATTACCAACTCAATAAGTAATTTTGTTCAAGGGTATGATATATACAGGGGCAGGCTGGTAGAATCTTTTAACCGCTTTGCCGATTGGATACGCAGTTATAAAATTCCCATTCCGCAGGAAATACTTGAACTTAAAAACTTAAAGGCTATGCTTACAGGCCCGTCCTCTATGAATTTTTTTAAAGGAGTAGGGGCAAATGCTTTTAAGGTAATTTCTTATTTTTCTATGGTAGTAATATTTGTGTTTTTTATGTTATTGGGGTCTGGCCGGACAAAAATTACAAACCCGATAATTAAGGAAATACAAAATAAAATTTCGGCTTATTTATACATACATATCATTATGTCCGTTTTTACCGGAGTTTGCATAGGAATAGTTTATTTTTCCGTAGGATTGGAACTTGCTTTAATGTTTGCTGTTCTTACTGTTTTGCTTAATTTCATACCTAATATCGGCTCTATTCTTGCAGTTATTTTACCTTTGCCGATTGCTTTAATGCAATTCGGGCCGAGTGCAAGTTTTTGGATTGTTTTAATTGTTCCCTCTGTTTTGCAATTTGCTATAGGCAGCCTTTTAGAGCCTAAACTTTTAGGCGGCGGTATGGATTTGCACCCTGTAACAATAATAGCCTCTTTGGTGTTTTGGAGTTTGGTGTGGGGAGTGCCCGGGGCTTTTTTGGCTGTACCTATAACTGCGGCAATACGCATAATTTTAAGCAAATTAGAACCTACCCGCAGTTTTGCGGAAATACTTTCCGGCCGTTTGCCAAGATAAATTTTAATTAGAAATAATAGAAATAACAATTCTGTTGATTGACTATCAGGCCATAAGTCTGGTATCATTTAATTATAGAAAGTTATATATAAACAGGAGAAAGTCATAATGAAAAACATGATTAAGTTCGTGCTCGTTTTTGCTTTGGCGGCCGGTTTAACCGCTTGCAGCAAAAATGTGAAAAATGATGCCCAAGCCGATAATGTCGGAGTTGTAGGCGAAGTTGAAGAAATTTCCGCTGAAGACATCATTGTCCTTGACGATGAGGATGCTGCCCCTATTACGGTGGAAGGCGAAGGTATTACACTTCAGCCGGTATTTTTTGCTTTAAACCAATACACTCTTTCTAAAGAAGCCAGAGCGGTAATTGAAGCAAATGCGGAAGTCCTCAAAGTAAAAGGTGTTAAAACCATTTTAGTTGAAGGTAATTGCGACGATAGAGGTACTATTGCTTATAATATCGCTTTAGGCGATAAGAGAGCCAAAGAAGTAAAAGATTATTATGTAAAATTAGGTTTAAAAGCCGACGAAATTTACACAATATCTTACGGTAAGGAAAAACCGGTCTGCACAGAAGCAACCAACGAATGCTGGGCGCAGAACCGCCGTGCCGATACGATAATCCAGTAATTTAAAAAGGGGAGTATGCCATGAAAGTAAACAATATCAATGTTTTATTTATATTGGGACTTTGCTCCCCTTTCTTTTTATGCGGATGTTTCGCAACGCAAGATGATGTAAAAGTTCTTAAAACGCAAGTTGCGGCCTTGAATAAAACTTTGGAAAATTTACAAAAGAATCAGGCCGGCCTTGATGTCCAAATGGAAGAACTTATGACACAACTTGTGCAATCTTCTGAAAATCTTAAAGATTTTGATTATAAGTTGGATAGTATTTCCACCAAATTGGATAATATAACTTCGGCTTTGGAAAAGAAAGACGGGGAATATAAAATGCCGCCCGGAGAGATTTATTCCCAAGCCAAAAACCAATTTGATGCCAAGCAGTATTCTTCCGCCGCAAAAGGTTTTGCTCTGTATATACAAAATGCGCCGGAAGGCCAAAATATAGAAGAAAGTTATTTATATTTGGCGCAAGCCCTTTACTTTCTTGAAGAATACCAAAAAGCGGCTGTATCTTCGGCAACTCTTTTAGATAAATTCCCAAAAAGTAAATATACGGCAGCGGCGCGTATAGTTTATGCACGCAGTATATTGCCTTTGGGAAAGAAAGACGAGGCTAAAAATTATCTCCAATCCGTAGTGCAGGATTACAAAGGCAGTACGGAAGCAGCCGAGGCCAAAAAACTTATCGGGGAAATAAAATAAATGAAATTTTTAAAATTTACGGCGTTAGCATTTTTGTTATTGCCTGCACTTTGTTTTTGTAAAGAATCTGATGTATATATCGGGGTTTCTTCTAAATATAATCCCGAATCTCTGCCTAAAATAGGGATAACTAATTTCTTCCCTAAAGATGAAGCCAATGATGAGGAAAGAAAAGCGGCAATAAAACTCTCTGCCGTAATGCGTTCGGATTTATTGCGTTCTCGTTATTTTGAAGTTGAGGATAATTTACCTAAACCGAATATAAATGACTTAGGTAAAACATTTGCTAAATACAGAGCGGAAGGTATAGACTATCTTCTTTTTGCGGAAGTCGCCCAAACAGAAGAAAACCAATGGAATATAAAGGCTTTTTTATACGATACCGAATCGCAAAAAGCAATTTTAGCCAAAAATTTAAAAAGCAGCAATAAAACTTTAAGAAGAAGCGCCCATATCTTTTCCGACCAGATAGTAAAATTGCTTATGGGTAAACGCGGCATAGCCGATACGAGAATCGCTTTTGCTAATGATTCTACCGGCCGCAAGGAAATTTATATGGTAGATTATGACGGTTATAATCTTGTGCGCTTAACAAGGGATAATTCTATCGCACTTTTACCGCGTTGGAGTAATGATGCAACAAAAATCTTCTATACTACTTACCGCAACAGAAATCCCGATGTCTTTTATGTGGATTTAAAAGAAGGTAAAATAAAACCTTTAATAAAAAACAGGGGGCTTAACCTTATCGGCGGTGTAGCACCTGATGACAAAAGTCTGGTACTTACCTTATCACGCGGGGAAAACCCTAATATCTATATTAAAGATTTAGACAGCGGTGCTATGCGCAGACTTACGGATAAATACGGGGTTGACGGTTCTCCTTCGTATTCTCCGGACGGTAAATTTATTACTTTTGTTTCCAACCGTTCAGGTAATCCTCAGATTTATATAATGAATTTAGCCACTCAGGAAACCCGCCGTATTACTAAGATGAATTGGACAGACTCTCCCCAGTGGTCGCCAAACGGAGATTGGATAGTTTTTGCCGGCAGACAAGCACCTAATCATCCGATAGATATTTTTATAACGGATATTACAGGCTCGCAAGTGCGCCAACTTACTGCAGATGCAGGTTGGAATGAAGACCCTACCTGGTCGCCTGACGGCAGATTTATAGCATTTACAACAACCCGTTCCGGCAAGCGCCAGATATATGTAATGGATGCCGACGGCAGCGCGCCGCATTTGATAGCAAATATTAAAGGTAATGCGTTTACGCCAAGTTGGAGTAAATAAAATTTAAAATAAAAAGCACCTTAGGGTGCTTTTTTTATGGTGTTTTTCCTGTATAGCGGTTTTGCCGTTATGTAGAGCAGTATATAATTTAATTATGATTTTTATATTAATTAAACCTGAATTTAGTTAAACATACCAAATTATTAGAAATTATCAAAAAATAAAAAAATGCAATAAAATTTCCTAAAATTAAATATTATATATATAATATATATAGCAGAAGTTTCAAAAATTAATTTTACAGGAGTTTTACAATGTCAAGAAAACCTTTTATCGCCGGTAATTGGAAAATGCACAATACCGTTGAAGAATCTTTAAATCTTATTGCAGGTTTAAAAGCCGCAAAAAATAAAAACAATGCCGATATTATGGTGGCCCCGAGTTTTACCAGCCTTGCTGCTGTTGTAAACGCTGCAGAGGGTACAGGTTTTAAGGTCGCCGCACAAGATTGCTTTTATGAGGATAAAGGTGCTTTTACTTCTCAGGTTTCACCGGTGCAGGTAAAAGGAACAGGTGCAACGCATGTAATTTTAGGGCATAGCGAAAGGAGAAGCCTTTTTGGCGATACTAACGAAGTCTTAAATAAAAAAGTAGCCGCGGCCTTAAAACACGGTTTAACAATTGTGTTTTGTGTAGGTGAAACTTTGCAGCAAAGGGAATCGGGCAAAACAGAAGCCGTTATCAAAGACCAACTTGAAGGCGGGCTTAAAGGTTTTAATGCCGAGCAGTTAAAAGATATGGTTGTAGCCTATGAGCCTGTTTGGGCAATCGGTACGGGTAAAACTGCTACTCCGGAACAGGCACAGCAAACACATAAAGCAATCAGGGCTATGTTAGCGGAACAGTTTGGCAAAAATTTTGCTGACAATGTAAGGATTCTTTACGGCGGAAGCGTAAAAGCCGATAATGTTGATAATATTATGGCTAAAGAAGATGTGGACGGTGTTTTAGTAGGCGGGCAATCTTTGGTTGCGGAAAAATTTAACAGGATTATTGATTATGAAATTATCTAAATATATAGACCATACAGTTCTTAAGGCTTTTGCAGCAAAAGAAGATATAGAAAAACTCTGTAGCGAAGCGAAACAATATGGTTTTGCTTCGGTATGTGTAAATCCGTTTTGGGTAAAGTATTGTGCGGATTTACTTAAGGGCAGCGGTGTAAAGGTTTGCACTGTTATAGGCTTCCCGTTAGGTGCTAATGAAAGCGAAACTAAAGCATTTGAAGCGGCTTTGGCTATCAAAAACGGCGCGCAGGAAGTAGATATGGTAATCAATATCGGTGCTTTAAAAAGCGGCGATTGGGATACGGTTAAAAACGATATACAAGCCGTTAGAAATGCCAGTAAAGGCAAAGTTCTTAAGGTTATTATTGAAACTTCTTATCTTACGGATGAAGAAAAGAAAAAAGTTTCTAAAATTAGTGCTGATTGCGGTGCGGATTTTGTTAAAACTTCTACGGGCTTTTCCGATAAAGGGGCAACTGCCGAAGATGTAAAACTTATGAAAGACGCTTCCGGTATAGCAGTTAAAGCATCAGGCGGTATAAGAAGTAAAGAAGATGCTTTAAAAATGATAGAAGCAGGAGCAAGCAGGCTCGGAACAAGTGCAGGTATAAAAATAGCGGCGGATTAAATTATGATAGAACGATGGGAAATAAGGGAAAATACAATTACTTCTAATCCGGAAGCGATTTATTTGCTTCTGATGATAGGTACTGATGAGTATGCCGGATATGTAGCAAAAGGTTTGGCATCTTTTGGTCGTCTTGTCAGTGTAAGAGTACCTCCCTTTTCCCATGTTTTTGAATTGTATAATATTGTTGACGACAGCGTACTGGAAAAAATCCGTATAAAGATGGAAGAACTTTCGCAGTATGTCGGGGTAGAGGGTGATATTAACGAAAGAACAAAACATGTTGATTTGGATGTAATATCCCCTGAAACTGAAATATTCGGCGATGCGGGAAATAATATGCAACAAGAACCTGCTGTTTTTATGGAAGAACCGGATATGCCTTCTGAAGATAATGACGGCAGACGGCAAACATTTTCTATAAAGCCTGAAACAGATTCAAGACAGCAATTAAGGGAAGATCCTTTTGTTGCTAATCAAAAAAATGAAAGAAAAGTAATGTCTTCCGAAATTTTTAGCGACACGCAGCCGTCAACAGGCAAAGTCCATCTTTCCGGCGGGGATTTTTCCGTACATAAAGATTCCTCAAGTTTAGAAACATTTGATGTTGAGGATGGCACTTCTATTGATGTAGGAGACGGAACTTTTATCAACTTGAATGGCGCGGAAGGTACACAACTTAAAAGATTTGAAGATACCGATCTTAATGTCCAATCAGAAGACAGTATGCCTTCAGGCGTAGGCATCGCTACTTTAATAGGCGGGAAATATCACGATGAAGAACCGGACCAAAGCAGCAATAGTTTACCGTCTTTAAGGCTTATGGGCGGGCTTGCAAATGATGCTAATCAAGCACAAAGGGAATTGATTAAAGACCCTTATAAGCCTGTTCCCGCTCCTGAACCGGTTCGTCCTGTCAGGAATGTGTCTGATAGAATATCAAATCAAAACCAATATATGCCTTCTGTAGATAATTCTGTAAAACAGAAAGGAAATATTGCCAAGGCAGAAATACCTAACCAAACTATTAACAATAATAAAGCAAGCGCTCAAAAGCGTGTACCCGATAATAAATCCGGTCATAAGTCGGGCGGTTTTCTTGGCGGTTTTTTTAGTAAGATTATGAATAAATTTTCTTCCGAAAAGAAGAAAGAAGAACCTGCTCCGCTTGCTTTTACAAACAGCAGGCCTGAAACTAAAGATTTTAACCAGTTGCTTCACGAAGAACAAACCAAACAGACAGAGCAAGCATCTTTGCAGGCAAAAACGGAAGAAAATAATGTGCCTGTTGCAACTGAACAAAAAACACCTGAGCAG
>CADAXZ010000038.1:0-825 GCA_902791965.1 Candidatus Proelusimicrobium bovinum
TATGAATTGCCAGATGATTACAAGCCTAAGATGGATGTAATCGTTAATCCTGAAGAGAAGACATTAACATTTATTGATAATGCCGTACCTTCAGAACGCGGGCCTCATCCGGTAAATATTATTTTCCTTACTTATGATGCTTTCGGCGTCTTACCGCCGATTTCCAGACTTTCAAAAGAGCAGGCTATGTACCAGTTTATCAGCGGCTATACGGCCAAAGTCGCAGGTACGGAAAAGGGCGTAAAAGAACCGCAGCCTACTTTCAGTACTTGCTTCGGCGGGCCTTTTATGGCTTTGCATCCTTCCAAATATGCCGAACTTTTGAAAAATAAAATGGAAAAACATAATGCTTCCTGCTGGTTGGTAAACACCGGCTTAGTAGGCGGGCCTTACGGCGTAGGCAGCAGAATCAGTATTAAATATACAAGAACTTTACTTAATGCTGCTTTGGACGGTAAACTCCAAAATGTAAAATTTGTAAAGGACGATGTGTTCGGTTTTGAAATTCCTACGGAATGCGAAGGTGTTCCGTCTGAAATCTTACAGCCCTCATCCGCTTGGAAAAATAAAGACGAATACTATAAAAAATATAAAGAACTCGCTGCAGCCTTTGTAAAGAACTTTGAAAAGTTCAAAGACGGCTGCTCAGAGGAAATTTTAAACGCTGCTCCCAAAGTGGAAGCATTAGTCAAATAAATCAGGAGATAAAACAATGGCAAAAGCAAACGCAAAATTTATGGCACCTTTAACCCCGAGTGCCGAACTTGCAAAAGTTACGGGGGCAAAACCTCTTCCCAGAACAGAAGTTGTAAAAAAACTCTGGGA
>CADAXZ010000038.1:917-13713 GCA_902791965.1 Candidatus Proelusimicrobium bovinum
GTAAACATCTTAAATAATAAAAAGTGCTTATATTTTCGGCCGCCGCGCTAAAATGCGGCGGCCGTTTTTTGTACCACTACCCCCTGGCTATGCAGGGGGATATTTATTTTTAGACTTTATTGCTTTTATATTTTATTCAAAAGTCTTTTTTGGGTTATATTTTTGTTCGTTTTTGCGTTGTTTTTAAGTAATTTTACCGTAAATGCCAGATATGTTTTCAATAAATAGAAATATCATATCTTATACTATGATTAATCTTAGTTATAAATATCTAAAATTACTTTACAAACAAAAAATATAAATGTTAAATGGAAGTGTAGGTGTTCTCACTTCATTTTTTAACGGAGGCTTGATGTTACTTACAGTCTTATCTTTCCTTGCGTTCACAATACTTGTTTACGGTATTTCTTATTTTAAAACAAGAAATGCCATACCGAAACGGGCTATTTCCTTGCGGGCCGCGGTCTTACGGGATGGGTTATAGCGGCTTCTTTAATGCTTACGAATCTTTCCACGGAGCAGATGGTAGGCTTAAACGGGCAGGGCTATACGGATAATATGTCGGTAATGGGATGGGAAGTCGGTGCTTCTTTGGCTTTGATTATCGTAGCATTTTTCTTTCTTCCCAGATACCTTAAAAAAGGTTATGCTACAATACCGGATTTTATAGGCGACAGATATGATAATACAACAAAACAAGTTGTAAACTGGTTCTTCCTGTTCGGTTATGTTTTGGTATTCGTTCCTATCGTTCTTTATTCCGGTGCAATCGGGCTTAGCGGTATTTTTGATTTGGAAGGAACTTTCGGCATAACAAAAATGCAGGGTATTTATATCGTTGTTTGGTCTATCGGTATTTTGGGTATTTTATACACCTTAAGCGGCGGTTTAAGGATTATGGCCATTGCTGATACAATAAACGGTATAGGCCTTTTGGTCGGCGGTTTTATGATACCGCTTTTCGGCCTTATGTTTATCGGCGGGGGTAATCCTATTACCGGTTTTAACGAACTTATTCATTATGCGCCGGAAAAGTTTAATTCCATAGGTTCTTCCTCAGACCCTGTACCCTTTGCCACAATGTTTACAGGTATGTTCCTTGTAAACTTATTTTATTGGGGTACTAACCAAACGATTATACAAAGAGCCTTAGCCGCTAAAGACCTTAAAGAAGGTCAAAAAGGTATTTTGTTTGCAGGTATTTTAAAACTGTTCGGGCCTGTATTTTTAATCTTGCCAGGCATTATTGCTTTTAAAATATTCGGGCCGGATTTAGATATGCCGGATTTTGCTTATCCTATGTTGGTAAATAAAGTTTTACCGTGGTTCTTAGTCGGCTTCTTTGCGGCGGTACTTTTCGGTGCGATTTTAAGTTCTTTCAATGCGGGCTTAAACTCAACATCAACTTTATTTACGCTTAACATTTATAAGGAATATATCAATCCTAAAGCGAGCGAAGAAGAACTTGTCAAAAAAGGTAAAATAGCGGCGGCTATTTTGGCAATTTTTTCTATGTTGGTAGCACCGCTGATTGCAAAAGCACCTAACGGTTTGTTTGATTACTTGCAGACGGTAAACGGTTTTTACAATGTGCCGATACTTACCTTGATGCTTATCGGTATGCTTAACAAAAAAGCGCCTGCTGTTTCTGCCAAAATAACTTTGGGTATTTTTATTTTGGTTTACGGAACTACACAACTTACGGCAATGTCGGGCGGATTTAAGGACTTTATGGCCGCCGGTATGGCTGATCCCTCAACCTTGCACGGCGTAGCAGGCTGGCTGTGGGGCGTATTGCCTTCCGCTTTGGCTGTACCCTTGTTTAAATTCTCAAGCATACATTATCTGCACATTTTAGCAATATTATTTGTCATTTGCGCAATATTTATGGTTATTATGGGTAAATTCTATCCTGCCAAACATAAATACGAAGACAGCCTTGATAAACATGTTGTTGATACAACACCTTGGAACAAGGCTGTACCTGTCAGTATCGCTATATTCTGCTGTGTGGTAGGTCTGTATATTTTGTTCTCAAAATTAGGCCTTGCAGGTATTGCAAATTAGTTTAACGGGGGCCTGTAAATCAGGCCCCTTTTGTTTGTTGTAAAGATATGTCAGGGGGAATTATGGATATTAAAGAAATCAAAGATAAATTTAAAAAAGTTTTCGGGCGGGAAGCCGCCTCCGTCTTTTTTGCGCCCGGCAGGGCAAACCTTATCGGCGAGCATACCGATTATAACGGCGGACATGTATTCCCCTGTGCTTTAAGTTTCGGCACTTATTTGGCGGCTTCCAAAAGGAGCGACGGTAAAGTAAATTTTTATTCCTTAAATTTTGAAAAAGAGGGTATAATTTCTGCTGATATTAATAGTTTAGTTAAAGAAAATAAATGGGCAGATTATCCTAAAGGTGTTTTGGAAATGTTCAAACGCGCCGGTAATATAATTAATACCGGTTTTGATGCTTTATATTTCGGTAATGTTCCCAACGGTGCGGGGCTTTCGTCCTCTGCCGCATTGGAAGTCGTTACCGCAGTTATGATAAATGATTTTTACGGTTTCGGGCATAATCTTATAGAGTTGGCACAACTTTCACAACAGGCGGAAAATAAATTCGTCGGGATGAATTGCGGAATTATGGACCAGTTTGCTTCGGCTATGGGTAAACAGGATAATGCAATTTTGCTTGATTGTAATACTTTGGAGTATTCTTATTGTCCGATAAAATTACAGGGTATTTCAATTTTAATAGCCAATACAAATAATAATCATAAACTTACAGGCAGCGAGTATAATACACGCCGCAGCCAATGCGAGCAGGCCCTAAAGCGCATACAAACTAAACTTGATATTAAATGCCTTTGTGAAGTTAAACCAGAACAGTTGGATAAAGTGAAGGGGCTTATAAATGATGAGTTGCTTTTCAGGCGCGCACGCCACGCGATAACGGAAGATGCCCGCACTATACAGGCGGTTGCTTTACTTAAAAAAGGCGATTTGGAAGGCTTTGGAAAACTTATGAATGCTTCACATAAATCCCTGAAAGAAGATTATGAGGTTACCGGCAAAGCCCTTGATACAATGGCAGCCGCTTTACAAAAATGTGAAGGTGTTTTAGGTGCAAGAATGATGGGCGGCGGTTTTGGCGGATGTTGTATTGCTTTGGTTAAAAACGAATTTTTAAAGACAGTTCAAGAACAAACTGGTAAAGAATATTTTGGCATTATGAATATAAAGCCGGATTTTTATATTGCGCAGATAGGCGCAGGAGCAAGAAAACTTTAAATATAAGGGGATTGTATGAAAAATATTTTAGTCGTAGGCGGTGCGGGATATATCGGCAGCCATTGTGTTAAAATGCTTAAGGATAAAGGATATAATCCTGTTGTGTATGATAATTTGTCCAAAGGACACAAACAAGCGGTAAAAGCAGTAAAATTTGTTAAAGGCGATTTAGGCGATAAAAAGAAACTTGCCAAAACTTTTAAGGCTTATAATATTGATGCGGTTATGCATTTTGCGGCTTTTATTGAAGTCGGCGAAAGCGTAAAAGAACCTGCAAGATATTATAATAATAATGTTGTAAAAGTCATTAATCTTTTAGATGCTATGATAGAAAACGGCATTAAATATTTTGTATTTTCTTCCACGGCGGCTACTTTTGGCGAACCTGAAACGGTTAAAATCTCTGAACGGCATCCCCAAAATCCTATTAATCCTTACGGTAATACCAAGTTAATGGTGGAAAAAATCCTTAAAGACTATGATGTCGCCTACGGGCTTAAAAGCAGTATCTTAAGATATTTCAATGCCGCAGGGGCTGATGACAGCGGAAAAATAGGGGAATCACACACCCCCGAAACACACCTTCTGCCTATAATTTTGCAGGCGGCAAACGGCAAGCGCGCAAGCATAAAAATATTCGGTAATGATTATCCTACAAAAGACGGCAGTTGTATAAGGGATTTTGTACATGTAAACGATTTATCCTGCGCGCATATTTTTGCTTTGGAAAAGATGTTTAAAACAAATGAAAGCGATAATTTTAATCTTGGCAGCGGGGAGGGCTTTAGCGTCAAGGAAGTTATAGAAAGCGCAAAACACATAACAGGCAAAGATTTTAAAGTGGAAATTGCTCCTCGCCGCGAAGGCGACCCTGCCGTTTTAGTAGCCGACAGCAGTAAAGCGCGTAAAGTTTTAGGCTGGAAAACTTCCTACAATTTAGATAAAATTATACAGACGGCTTGGAATTGGGAATTAAAACGCAAATATTAGGGGTTAAAGATGATTTATTCCAATATAGAAGAACTTTTAGCATACAGCCTTAAAAACAAACTGATAGAAAAAGAAGATTTAATTTGGGCGCGAAACAGCCTTTTGGCTCTTTTAAAACTGCCTGATAATCATAATGCTGTTCCGTATAGAGGGCCTTTACCGGATACGCCGGCGGAAATTCTTGCGGATATATCTTTTTATGCCGCGGAAAACGGACTTTTGGAAGCCTCAACCGCCACTTACAGGGAAATATTTGAAACTTCCGTTATGGCTATTTTTACACAAAGGCCGAGTGTAATTTCAAAACTGTTTTATGATACTTGGAAGACCAAAGGTATAAAAAAGGCTACGGATGCGTTTTATAAATATTGCCGTAAGGTTTATTATATAAAGGCTGACAGGGTAGCCAAAAATATAAATTGGAAAGTTGATACCGAATACGGCAAAATAGATATGACTATTAACCTTTCCAAGCCTGAAAAAGACCCTAAGGAAATTGCTTTGCAAGGCAAAATACAACCTTCTGCAAATGCTTATCCTAAATGCCTTTTATGTAAGGAAAATGTAGGTTATTTAGGGCGTTTGAATCATCCTGCAAGGCAGAATTTAAGGCTTATACCTCTTAAATTAAACGGTAAAAATTGGTGTTTCCAATATTCGCCTTATGTTTATTATAATGAACACAGCATAGTCTTTGCAGAAGACCACCGTCCGATGAAGATTACGCCTGATACCTTTAAAAATCTTTTGGATTTTGTAGAACAGTTCCCGCATTATTTTATAGGTTCAAATGCTGATTTGCCGATAGTAGGCGGTTCTATTTTAAGCCACGACCATTACCAAGCCGGAAGATATACTTTCCCTATGGAAAAGGCGGAATCCGTAAAAAGATTCAGGGTAAAAAAATTCCCTAAAGTAAGTTTTGATATTATTTGCTGGCCTCTTTCTGTTTTAAGATTACGCGGCCCTAAAGCACAACTTGCTAAAGCCTGCGCCCATGTTTTGCGTATTTGGCAGAAGTATGATGATGCTTCCGTTAATATCATACACGCAACGGGGGATACCCAGCATAATACCATTACGCCTATTGCCCGTTTTAAAAACGGTGCTTACGAAATGGATTTAGTATTGCGTAATAACCGCACTACAAAAGAATATCCTTGGGGTATTTTCCATTCTCTGCCGCAATATCACAATATAAAGCGGGAAAATATCGGCCTTATAGAAGTTTTGGGTATGGCTATTTTGCCCGGCAGACTAAAAGACGAAATGAGCCGTATTTCCGCCCTTATATCACAAGGTAAAATGGAAAAGATGAAGGACCTTTCTTCCCTTGCACAGCATTATAACTGGGTTAAGGAATTTATCGGCGAATATAAAGGTTATAAGCCGGAAGATGTGCCCGAAATTCTTTTTGAAGAAATGGGCCGCACTTTTGTTAAAGTGCTTACATCGTGCGGAGTTTTTAAACACGATGCTGCCGGTAAAGAAGCCCTGCTGCGCTTTATACACAGGTTATAATAAGATATAATATAAGAAAGGCTTTTAAACCTGCCCGCGGGATATGCCTGCGGGCGGTTTTTTGGCGCAAAAATTTTAATTTAACCGTTAAGGAAAGTTATGAACACCAGAAAAGATATAAGAAATGTAGCCATAATTGCCCATGTTGACCACGGCAAGACTACGGTTGTAGATGCCCTTCTTAAATATGCGGGGCAGTTTAAAGTTAAGCAGGACGAAGCGCAGGAAATGGTAATGGACTCCGACCCTATTGAAAGAGAAAGGGGTATTACCATTTTGGCTAAATGCACTTCCGTCAAATATAAAGATTACACGGTAAATATTGTTGACACTCCGGGACACGCGGATTTCGGCAGCGAAGTTGAACGTGTACTCAGAATGGTGGACGGTGCTATCTTAATGGTTGATGCCGTTGAAGGCCCTATGCCGCAAACAAGATTTGTTTTAAGAAAAGCCCTTGCCTTGGGTTTGCGCCCTATTGTGGTAGTGAATAAAATGGACAGGGAAAACGCCCGCCCTTCGGCAGTAGTTGATGAGGTTTTTGAACTTTTTATGGAACTTGGCGCTGATGATAAGCAGTTGGATTTCCCTATTTTATATGCAAGCGGAAGGGAAGGCTGGGCAAGTGATAAACTTGAAGAACGCGGCACGGATATAAAACCGCTTTTTGATGCAATAATAAAATATGTACCAGAGCCTGAAGCCGATGAAACCAAACCGCTTCAAATGCAAATAACAATGCTGGATTATAATAATTTTCTGGGACATATCGGTATCGGCAGGATTTTGAACGGTTCTGTCAGCAAAGGCGATAATTTGGTTCTGCTTAAAAGCAAAGGCGGGAGCATACCCTCAAAGGCTGTAAAAATAGAAAAATTTTTAGGGCTTGGCAAAACGGAAGCGGAAAGCGCCAAAGCAGGCGATATTGTTGCAATAAGCGGGCTTGAAGGTGTTGATGTCGGCGATACTGTCTGCCATCCTGATAATCCTGTACCTTTGCCGCCTTTGGCTATTGACGAGCCTACAATTTCTATGGACTTTTTTGTAAACGATTCCCCATTTGCCGGGCGTGAAGGTAAATTCCTGACAAGCCGCCACTTAAAAGCCCGTTTGGAAAAGGAAGCCCAAACAAATGTCGGCCTTAAAGTTGAACAGTTGGAAGGCGAAGGCCGCTTTAAAGTTTCCGGCAGGGGGGAGTTGCACTTAACGATTTTAATTGAAAATATGCGCCGCGAAGGTTTTGAACTTTCCGTATCTTCCCCCGAGGTTATTTATAAGGAAGAAAACGGCCAAATTTTAGAGCCTATGGAATACCTTATTTTGGATATAACTTCCGATATGCAGGGTGCTGTTTTTGAACTTGTCGGCACGCGCGGCGCAAAATTGGAAAATATGGTAAGCGAAGGCGAAAACCGCCTGCGCCTTGAATATATTATACCTTCGCGCGCTTTAATCGGCTTTAAAAACGAGTTTTTAACATCTACGCGCGGTAAAGGTATTATGCACCACAGTTTTTACGGTTATTATCCCAAAGTGGATGTTCCGCCTTTAAGGGGCAACGGTGTTTTTATTGCCAAGGAAGCAGGGGAAACTACCGCCTATGCCATAAACAGTTTACAGGACGGCGGACAGTTATTTGTAGGCCCGGGCGTTAAAGTTTATGAAGGTATGATAGTAGGACAAAACTCCCGCAGCAACGATTTGGTAGTTAATCCCAATAAAGCAAAAAGGCTTTCAAATATGCGCTCTAAAGCGGCAGATGATGCACTTTTATTAACCCCCCCGAGGATTATGAGCCTTGAACAAGCCATTGAATATATTGCACCTGACGAACTTGTGGAAATTACGCCGACTTCAATCAGATTGAGAAAGAAAATCCTTAATATCTACGAACGCCGCCGTGCCAACCGCAAGGAAAACGCCGAAGGCGAAGAAGAATAGTTTTATATGATAGATATTTCCGCTTTAAGTTATCATATCGGCAAGAGAACCATTTTTGAAGATGCTTGTGCATTTATAGGCAAAGGCCAAAAAGTGGGGCTTGTCGGGCTTAACGGCTGCGGAAAAACTACTCTTTTTAATTTGATTTTAGGTAAATTATATCCCGACGGCGGCAAGATAAATATTTCAAACGGAACGCGTCTTGCCACAGTTGCGCAGGAAATTGCTGACACTAACCAAACTGTTTTAAACCATGTTTTATATTCCGATAAGGAACTTAAACGCCTTTACGGGGAATTGGATAAAAATCCTTCCGGTGTGCGCCTTGCGGAAATTTACGATAAACTTGACAGTTTGGGCGCACACAGCGCAACAGCGCGCGCGAGCGCCATTTTGGGCGGTTTGGGCTTTAGTAATGCAGATTTATCAAAGCCGCTTAAAGAGTTTTCCGGCGGATGGCGTGTGCGTGCGGCCTTGGCGGCGGCTTTATTTGCGCCGAGCGATTGTCTTTTGCTTGACGAGCCTACAAACCACCTTGATTTGGAAACGGTAATCTGGCTGGAAAATTTCCTTGCAAAAACGGATAAGACAATAGTTATAATCAGCCACGACAGAAATATCCTTAATAAAATCTGCGATAAAATTATTTTAGTTGACGAGTGCCAACTTAAAACCTACAGCGGCGATTATGATACATACGAACAAACACGCCAGCAGCAGACAGAACAAATAATAAAAGACGCTAAACGCTACGAAGAAACAAAACGCCGCCTTCAGGCTTTTGTTGACCGTTTCCGCGCCAAGGCTACCAAAGCCAAACAGGCGCAGAGCCGTATCAAAATGATTGAGCGTATGGGCGAAGCCCCCAAAATCCCTTTGGAAAAGAGTATCAGTTTTTCTTTCCCTAATCCGCAAATGCTTGACGCTTACCTTTTTACTTTGGAAGATGTCAGTTGCGGTTATGATGAAAAAGTTGTACTTTCTAATCTTAATTTAACTATTTCGCAAGATGATAAAATTGCGCTTTTGGGTGCAAACGGCAACGGTAAATCCACTTTGGCAAAACTGCTTGCGGGCAGGCTTCATTCTATGTCTGGCAAGTTAACTTATGCGCGCAAACTTAAAACGGCCTATTTTGCCCAGCACCAGACGGAAGAATTTGATTTGGAATCAACACCTTATTTAACCGCAAAGGAACTTATGCCGGAAGCCAAAGAAGCGGAAGTTTATACCCATTTGGCCTGCTTCGGTTTGGAAAAAAATAAAGCCGATACGCAAATCGGTAAACTTTCCGGCGGAGAAAAGAGCCGCCTTTTGCTTTCTTTAATTACTGTAAATAAGCCCAATATTTTAATTTTGGACGAGCCTACAAACCACCTTGATATAACCAGCCGCCGTGCTTTAATTGAAGCACTTAACGACTATGAAGGCGCAGTAGTTTTGGTAACGCACGATTTCCACATTTTACAATCCGTATGCGACAGGCTTTTGCTTGTCGCAGGCGGTACGGTAAAACCTTATGACGGCGATTTGGAAGATTATAAAAATTATGTTCTGCATTCTTCCCGCAGTGAGGATAATTCCGAGGAAACAAAACCCGAAGAAAACCGCAGGGAAAAGCGTAAAAACGCTGCCAAACTGCGTGCTGAAACTGCCCCTTTAAGAAATAAAATCAAAACGATTGAGCGCCGCCTTGAAACTTTAACCTCACAAAAAGAGGCTTTGGAAAGCCGCCTTATACGCGGATACGATTCTGGTATAAGTATAGAACTTGCCTTTATAAATAAGGAACTTTCCGATACGGAAAAACAATGGGAAGACCTTTCCTTGCAACTTGAAGAAATAATGAACGGCTGAAACTTCTTATTTGCATCTTTTTAAAACAACAGCGCAGTAAAATAAATTTATTTTTTTATGTATTTACTAAAAAAATTATAAATTCTTTTATCGGTTTTTATATCTCTTACGCTTAAAGGTTTTTTAAGATATACGCCGTCTAAACTTCTTGCGCGGCTTAAGGCGACATAAGTCTGTCCGGAAGCAAAAGCGCCCCAGCCTATATCAAGGCAAATACTGTCAAAGGTAAGGCCTTGGCTTTTGTGTATTGTTATGGCCCAGGCAAGTTTTAGAGGATATTGTATAAAACTGCCTTTTACCGAAGCAACAAGTTTATTTGTATTGGGCAGGGCTTCGTAGCGGATTTCCTGCCAGGTGTGCGGTTCTATATCATAAATACCGCCGCGGATATTGACGCGTATGTACTGCGGGCTTAAATCTTCCACAAAGCCTATATCCCCGTTTACCCAATATTTACCGTTTACAAGCATCATAATTTTTGCGCCTTTTTTTAGCGTAAGTTCTTTATCTGCGGGGGGATTTTTCTTGTTGAAAGATTCCGTAAATTGCGCTTTGTAAGTGTAAGCCTCTCCTTGCAATTTATCCAAAAGTGTATTGTTGCGGCTTTGCGCTGCGGCATTTGTAGCGGTAAGGGTAATTACATTTTCATCTTTAGGGGGGCATAGCGCTCTTTTTGTGTTCAGGTGTAAATCAAGTTCTTTTTGGGTTATTTCGCCTGCCCTTATTTTGTTTAGCAAATCGGCAAAGCCGCCGTCATTTTCCTGACGGAAAATGTGTTCAAGTTCAAATACTTTTAGCGGCAAAGAATTTATGCACAAAGCATCAAAAAAATACGGGCTTGCGTATATCATATTAAAATAATTTAAAAAATTTATATCATCTTCTTCCAAGACGGGCGGCAACTGCCACAAATCCCCGCAGAGAATAATTTTTTTGCCGCCGAAAGGCTGCAAAGGCTCGCAGGATTTGCGCAAGATTACATCTGTTGCATCAAGCATATCAGCGCGCAGCATAGAGGCTTCGTCAATAATTAAAGTATCAAAATTTTCGGCAGTTTTTGCCGGTAATTTTTTTAACTGTGCCGGATTAAGCAAATCAGTCGGCTTCATACGGAAAAACGAGTGCAAAGTCTGCCCGCCCAAATTTAAAGCGGCAATGCCCGTAGGCGCGCATAAAACGCAGCGCTGGTGTGTATGCTGTGCAAAATATTTTAAAAGTGTTGTTTTGCCTGTGCCTGCGCGCCCCGTCAGAAAAACAAATCTTTCGGCAGGGTCGTTTAGCAGATTGTAGGCTTTTGCAAAGGCTTTATCAGTAATTTCCGTTTGAAATGTCATAGATATATAAAATTATATCAATTTGCTATGATTTGATTATATGGATAATAATATTATTACGGCATTATTTTTAAGTTTTTTTGCAGGCGCGGCGACAGCCGTAGGCGGGCTTTTATCTTTTTTCGTAAAAAAAGATAATTTTAATGTTTTGGCTTTGGGGCTTGGTTTTTCGGCCGGAGTTATGCTTTTTGTTTCTTTTATGGAAATATTGCCTCAGGCTGAAATTGCTTTAAGGCAATTCTACTCCGTCAAAACGGCTGCTTGGTGTGCTTTGGGATGTTTTTTCGGCGGGATAGTTTTAGCCGCTTGTGCAGATGCCTTTCTTAAAGATACGCACCACCTTGAGAGTAAATCCCTTTCCAAGGAAAATAAACTTAAAAAATTAGGCATTTTTACGGCGGCGGCTTTGGCTTTTCATAATTTACCGGAAGGTTTGGCAACTTTTATGTCAACTTTACAAAGCCCTGCTTTGGGGCTTTCGGTAGCGCTTGCCGTTGCAGTACATAATATACCGGAAGGAATAGCAGTTTCCTTGCCTGTATATCACGCTTACGGCAGCAGAAAAAGAGCCTTCTGGGCGGCGGCTTTATCCGGCTTTGCCGAGCCTTTAGGGGGAATACGGAGAGCCGCATAAAGTGATATGGGGTGTTATTTGCGGTATGGCGCTTATGGCAGTAAGCCTGCAAATATTTTAAATAATTTTAGTAGTATTGAAAGTTAATCTGTTAATCAAAAAACAGCCTAATATCAATTTTTTGGTTAATAGAACCGAAAGTTTTTTAGGTATGTTGGACGGTTGTTAAGTTAATATATAAGGGGCTGTTATAAATAACAACCCCTTTAAAAACTACAAATATTAACCGGAAAGCAAATATATTTAATACGGTTTTATCTTTCGGACGGTTTATATACTTCCTTGCCGGAAGATATATATTCCCGCAGGACTTTTCTTCCTTCTTCGGTTTCAATCTCGCCGAATACCTCTATGCCGCGTTTGGCAAATTCTTCTTGCCAGGCGGGTTTAAATCCTTCGTCAAAGCCTGTAATTTTTTCCACATCGGCGGAATTTACGCCGTAAAACACCTTCTTTATCCCCGACCACATTATCGCCCCCATACACATAATACAAGGCTCTGCTGTTATATAAATTGAAAGATTAAGTGGGGCTAAATCATAAGTGTTTAATTTTTTGCAAGCCGCATTAATGGTATTCATTTCTGCGTGCCACAGACAGGATTTATCCTTTGCTACGGTATTAGGCATTTTTGCGATAAGGCGGCCTTTATCGTCATAAATTGCTGCTAAAAACGGGCCGAAGCCCTGCAAGGTATTGCGGGCGTTTTCCTGTTGTAATTCCCTGATAATTTTTTTTGCGTCTTCTTCCTGCTGGGGTGTAATTTTTGCAATAGAATTTTTAATCATATAAAATCTCCGTTAGTGCTTTTATGCTTTTTTATTATACCTAAATAATAATTATTTGGCATAAATATTTTAATATGATAAAAATATATATAGGCGCTTTGCGCATTGTTTTAATATTTTAAACAGAGAGGATATTTATGTTTTCTAATTCCAATTTTAACCCGTGGCATCATGTTTCACCGGGTACAAAAGAGATGCTGCCCGATATTGTAAACGGTATTATTGAAATACCTAAGGGCACGCGCGCCAAATACGAACTTGATAAAGAGAGCGGCCTTTTAAGGTTGGACAGAGTGTTATATTCTTCCGTCTATTATCCTGCAAATTACGGCTTTATTCCGCGTACTTACGGCGCTGATAAAGATCCTTTGGATATTTTAATTTTATCTCAGGCGGAAGTTGTGCCTTTGTGTATTGTGCCGGCACGCATTATCGGCGTTATGA
>CADAXZ010000039.1 GCA_902791965.1 Candidatus Proelusimicrobium bovinum
TGCGTCAATGGCGGCATCCTTTTCAATCACGCCTGCAATACCGAAGAAAGCCGTCTGCATAATCGTATTTGTTCTTGAACCCATGCCAGTCTTTAAAGCAATGTGGGAAGCGTCAATAGCATAAAATTTGAGTTTTTTATCAATAATCTGCTTTTGAACTTCTTTAGGGAGTTTATCCCAAACTTCTTCCTTGCTGTAAGGGGCATTTAAAAGGAAGGTTGCGCCTTCTTTGGCTTTGCCTAAAATATCATATCTTTCAAGGAAAGAGAACATATGGCAGGCAATAAAGTCAGCGTGTTCGATAAGGTAAGGTGCGCGGATATATTTCTTGCCGAAGCGTATGTGGGAAGTCGTCATAGATCCGGATTTTTTGGAGTCGTAAACAAAGTAGCCTTGTGCAAGATTATCGGTCTTTTCGCTGATGATTTTCATCGTATTTTTGTTTGCGCCTACCGTACCGTCTGAGCCTAAACCGTAGAACATAGCATTAAAAACGCCTTCGGCTTCCGCTTCAAAAACAGGTGTCTTTAAAGATTTACCGCCGAGGTCATCTTCAATACCTAAGATAAAACTTGTAATAGGGGCTTTTGCGTCAAGGTTATCAAAGGCGGCTTTTACCATAGCGGGGGTAAATTCTTTAGAGCCGATACCGTATCTTCCGCCGATAATAAGCGGTGTCGCGGGGAATTTTTCTTTTGCTTCTTTGGTTAAGAAAGCGGAGCAGACATCTTGGAACAAAGGCTCGCCGAGTGAACCGGGTTCTTTTGTTCTGTCAAGTACGGCGATTTTCTTTACTGTTTTAGGGAAAGCATTGATAAAATCAACTGCGCTGAAAGGCCTGAAAAGTTTAACTTTAAGCACACCTACTTTTTGCCCTTTAAGCATATCAACGGCGGTTTGTGCAACATCCGCGCCGGAAGCCATTACGACGATAACCTTTTCTGCATCTGCGTCGCCTACATATTCAAAGAGGCCGTATTTCCTGCCGGTAAGGCCCGCAAATTTTTCCATATATTTTTTAACGATTGCGGGTGTGTTTTCATAAAATTTGTTTACTGCTTCGCGGCCTTGAAAGTAAACATCGGGGTTTTGTGCAGTACCGCGGATGGTAGGATATTCGGGGTTGACGGCATTTGCTCTGTGTTTGGCGACTAATTTATCGTCAATCATTTCTTTCATTGTTTCTTTGGAAATGACATCAACCATATTAAGTTCGTGGGAAGTTCTAAATCCGTCAAAGAAATGCAGGAACGGAACTCTTGCTTCCAAGGTGGCTGCCTGTGCGATTAAGGCAAAGTCCATTGCTTCCTGTCCGTTGGAACTTGCAAGCATAGCCCAGCCGGTCTGGCGTACGGCCATAACATCGCTGTGGTCGCCGAAAATTGATAAAGCGTGTGTAGCTAAAGCCCTTGCGGAAACATGGAATACCGTCGGGGTAAGTTCTCCGGCAATTTTAAACATATTAGGAATCATCAGCAACAATCCCTGTGAAGCCGTAAAAGTAGTGGTAAGTGCGCCGGCTGCCAAAGCACCGTGTACCGCACCTGAAGCGCCGCCTTCGGATTGAAGTTCGCTCACTACGGGTACATTACCCCAAATGTTTGTTTCGCCTTTGGCGGATTTTGCATCGCAAATTTCGCCCATTGTGGAAGAAGGCGTAATAGGATAAATTGCAATAACTTCGTTAGTTGCATGGGCGACATGAGATACCGCAGTATTGCCGTCCATAGCAGTTAATTTTTTAGACATTTATATTCTCCATTGAGTTAAGTAAGGCACGCAAGGCCGTCTTAAGCACTATGTGCCCTATCTACATTGTATAACTTTATAACTTTAAGGGCAAATATTAACATTATATGCGCGCGCATTACCTTGTATTGTTTGCTCTTTGCATTTTTTTAGGTAAAATATAAGAATGAATATCAAACGCAATTTTTTTTGGAAGTACCGCCCTCTTTGTGTTATGCACGAAGTTATCAGATACTGCTGGCATAAAAGCCTTGGCAGTTTTATCGGCGAGCCTTGCTGTAATTGGTATAATTTCGGCGCGCCTTGCCAATCTTGTAAAAAAGAACACTTGGAAATTAACAAAAACTGGTACAGATTGCCGCGTCCGCTTTATTTGCACGAGCATGTATTTTACAATATTGATAATGCCGTAAAAGCCAATCCCGCTTTAAAAGGGCTTGCCCTGATATTTTTTATGGGGCTTGGCGATTATCTTTATACAACCCCGATGCTTGAAGCATTAAAAGCCAAATTCCCAAAACTTAAATTTTATGCTTATGTTTCTAAAAATACGGACAGGAATAATTCTAAATTTGTTGCACCGCTTTTGGAAACTAACCCGAATATAGAAAAGGTTTTTTATTTTGACGGATACCGCAATCCCGTAATGTATAAAAATTACAACTATGACGACGCTTTTAAAGACATTCCGGAAGATTTTTTAGCCGTTCCCGTACTTTACGAATACGGGCTTGAAACACCTCACCGTACTTACAGCCTGTTTAAAACTTTTACTTTGCCGTTCCCGTGGAAAAAGGATTTCCCGCGGCCTGTATTTTACTTCCCTAAAGAGCCTGCCCAGCAGGTACAAAAGACTTACGGGGAAATACATTCCGTAGCCAAAAAACGCAAGGGCATAGTGTTTTTACAGTTGGATTCGCGCGGTTCTACCTACACCTATCCCAAACAAGATGATCTTATCCGCTATTTGTTAAGGAAAGATTATTTTGTTTTAACGGTTACCCCGTCTGCTGTAATTGACGATAACTTTAAACTGTTGGATATAAAGAAATTTTCTTTTAACGAAAGTTGCCACCTTTTAGATTTACTTAAAAAGGAACATAAACTTTATATAATTTCGTTAAATTCCGTTTTTTGGGCGGCATCTGCGGGGTTGGATATTCCCAATTTGGGGCTTCAGCACTGGATAGATAAAAAAGTGCATAATTTGTGGTATCCAAATATTACGGTAGTTACGGATTATATTTACAAAAAACTGCCCAAGAACAAAATGATGACTGCAAAAGAAACGGACTACACGCGCCACAACAAAAAGATAATTAATTATAAGCCGGAATTTATAATTAAATGTTTTGACAGAATGCTTGCCAAGTTGGAAGAAAAATCAGAAAATAAGCACGAAGAAAAATCTGCCGGAAAAGAAACTAAATCCGCAAAAACAGATAAAGCCGCAGAGTTGCAAAAGGTTTAAGCAAAAAATGCTTTACAAGATTAAAACGCCCTTCCGTTTAGGCAGGGCGTTCATATTAATATTTATTATAGGAAATAATATCCTTAAACTCCTTGCGTGGGCGGGGGGAAGGTTCTTCGTCAGGGTAGCCTAAGGCGATTAAAATTTCGCACTTAACATCAAAGGGGAGTTTTAAAAACTTTTTGGCTTTTTTGGTATTAAACCAGCCTATCCAGCAAGTACCCAAGCCCAAATCCTGTGCTTTTAAAACAAGGTGTTCAACCGCTATGCCGGTATCAATAAGATAAAACTTTGTTCCGCTGATAACCTGCCCTAATCTTGTTGTTATGTTTCCGCCAGCTTTTGTGCATACGGCTATCAAAACAGACGCGTTCATCCCCAAATTTTTGCAGTTGGCGTACAGACCGGTAAAAACATTCTCACAAAAAGAATTTTTAGTTGCTTTGTCGTCTAAAATTACAAAGCGGTAAGGCTGGCTGTTGCAGGCACTGGGCGCAAGGCGCGCGGCCTCAAGACATTGTTCAATAAGTTCACGCGGAACGGTTTTATCCTGATATTTCCTTATGCTTCTTCTGCTTTTAATTATTTCGTCTAAAGTCATTTCCAAATCCTTTATTTTTAAGATATTTACTTTATTTTAACAAAATTAGTACAATCTTATTGAAATAAAACTCAATCGGAGGCAATTTTTAATATGACAGTTTCCTATAAAGAATTAGGCTTTGTAAACACCAAAGAAATGTTTGCCAAAGCAATGAAAGACGGTTATGCAGTACCCGCTTATAATTTTAACAATATGGAGCAGTTGCAGGCTATTATTACCGCTTGCGCCGAATCAGGCTCTCCTGTAATTTTGCAGGTTTCCAAAGGTGCAAGAAACTATGCCAACGCAACCCTTTTGCGCTGGATGGGCCGCGGTGCTATTGAAATGATGAAAGAAATGGGCAAAAATGTTCCCGTTGCCCTGCACCTTGACCACGGCGACAGTTTTGAACTCTGCAAAGATTGCATTGATTCCGGTTTTTCTTCCGTAATGATTGACGGTTCATCCCTTCCTTATGAAGAAAATATCGCCTTAACCAAAAAAGTAGTGGAATATGCCCACCAGCACGATGTAACCGTAGAAGGCGAACTCGGCGTTCTTGCCGGTATTGAAGATGAAGTTTCAGCAGAAAAACATACTTATACAGACCCTGCCCAAGTGGAAGATTTCGTAAAGAGAACAGGTGTTGATTCCTTGGCGATTTCTATCGGTACAAGCCACGGCGCTTATAAATTTAAAGTAAAACCCGGCGAAAGTGTACCTCCTTTGCGCTTTGATATTTTAGCCGAAGTTGAAAAACGCTTACCCGGTTTCCCTATCGTTTTGCACGGTGCTTCCAGCGTTGACCAGAAAGCCGTAGCCACAATCAACAAATACGGCGGTAAACTTGATAATGCTGTGGGCGTACCGGAAGAACAATTAAGGAAAGCCGCAAAAAGCGCAGTTTGCAAAATCAATGTTGATTCCGACGGCCGCTTGGTAATGACCGCCGCTATCAGGAAAGTATTTGCCGAGAAACCCGCAGAATTTGACCCGCGCAAATATTTAGGCCCTGCCAGAACAGACCTTATCGCTATGTATAAAGAGAAAAACGAAAAGGTCTTAGGATCTGCCGGCAGATATTAATTCTGTTTTGTTTTGACAAATCCCCGCAGGTTATTTTGCCCGCGGGGAATTTTTTTATTAAAAAGGTGTTAACTGATTTTTTGTTTCTCTTTCACTTGGGGGGTGCTTAATTGTATAATATATATAATTACACATTTAAGGAGTATCCATATGCCTAAATTAGATGAAGCCAAACTTGATGCCGTCAGAAAACTAATCAAACAAAATAAACTTGACGGTTTTATCTTTACCGATTATAACGATATAAAATACATTATGGGGCCTGTTTTTCTTTCGGGCGAAGCTGTACTGTTAGTACACGCAAAAGGCGTTTATATTACTGCAAGAAGCCTTTACGAAGCACCCGTTTCACAAGATTTCCCTGAAGTAAAAATAGAAGGCTGCGATAAAGACCGCGACCTTAAAACTATTGCGGCAATCAAAAAACTTAAACTTAAAAAAGTAGGTTTTGACGGCTTAAAAGAAAGTTATCACGCAGGCAAAAATTATATTGCCGCAGGTTTTATTGAAAAGGAAAACTTTTTAGTGCCTGTACGCGCCGCCAAAACGGAAACGGAACTAAAAAATATGAAAGCTGCCGCAAAAATAGCCTATAAAACTTATGAGCATATCTTAACTTGGCTTGAGCCTGGCGTAAGCGAAAAGGAAACCGCGGAAGAAATAGATAATTTTATGAAGTTAAACGGTGCTTCCTCAACATCTTTTGATACTATTGTGGCTTTCGGCGCGAACAGCGGTAATCCCCACTATGGAACAGGTAACGCAAAGTTAAAAAAGAATATGGTTGTTTTGCTTGATTTCGGCTGCATTTTTAAAGATTACTGCTCCGATATAACAAGGACATTTTGGTTCGGCGATAAACCATCAAAAGAATTTAAAGAAGTTTATAAAACTGTTAAATCCGCACACGACGAAGCCGTAGAAAAGGCTGTTTGCGGGCAGACTGGTGCGGAAATAGATGATATAGCCCGCAGTTATATTGAAGCGGCAGGCTACGGACAGTATTTTACGCACCGTACGGGGCACGGTATCGGTATGGAAATACACGAAGAAGCCAATATCAGCCAAGATAATACCGATAAACCGATTTTGGAAAATTACTGCTTTAGCATAGAGCCCGGAATATATATCGTCGGAAAATTCGGCGTAAGATACGAAGATTGCTTTTATATGACAAAACAGGGAGTAAAACAAATTAAATGAAGTTTACCGCAGAAAAAATAAAAAAACTCCAAGTTTGGCTTAAACAAAACCGCTTTGACGGCTGTGCAGTTACGGATTTGGACGGAGTAAATTTTTTCAGCGATTTTTGTTTTGCGGGGCAAGGCGACGCTTACTTGCTTATAACTTTAAAAAAGGCTTACTGTTTTACAAAAAAGATGTACGCCGTGGATTTAAAAAAGAAAACGCCGTATCTTACTTTAGTGGACAGCCTTTATTTTGAAGATATAGTAAAAAAAGCGCAAAGCCTTAAACTTAAAAACTGTATTTTTGATACGACGGCAACAGGGTATATTGCAGGCACGCTTTTTTATAAAAACGGATTTAAAGAGTATGCAGGTTTTATAGGCAAACTTAAGGAAATAAAAACCGAAACGGAAATTGCACGGATAAAAAAAGCGTGTAGTATTTCCTTTAGGGCTTACGATATTTTCCGCAAAAAACTTAAAGCAGGTATGACGGAACTTGAAGCCACCTCTCTGCTTGAAAATATTATGCAAAGTTTAGGCGGGGAAGGCCTTGCATTTAACACAATAATGGCTTTTGGGGAAAACAGCGCAAATCCGCACCATATAAATTCTAACAGGAAGTTAAAACAAAACGAGCCTGTTTTGCTTGATTACGGCTGCCGCTACGGCGGGTATTGTTCTGATATTACAAGAACTTTTTGGTTCGGTAAAAAACCTTCCGGAGAATTTAATAAGGCGTATGCTTTGGTAAAAGCGGCGCACGATTTGGCATTGAAACTTGCCAAACCCTCTGCCCCTGCCTGTTTGCCGCATAACTGCGTATGTGATTTTTTTGAAGATAACGGTAAATTAAAAAAGTATTTTATCCACGGGTTAGGCCATAGTTTAGGCACGGCAATACACGAGCCGCCTTTTATGAACCCGCGTACTGATGAAATTTTAAAAGCGGGGCATATAATAACAATAGAGCCCGGGCTTTATTTTGAAGGAAAATTCGGCATAAGGTACGAAGATACCGTACTTATAGGCGAAGATAAAAATAAAATTTTAACAAAGTAAAAAGGAGTATTTTATGATAGGAACACCAGACTTTAAAGAAGGTTTGATATTTGAAGATGAAAACGGGGAACTCGTAGAAATTATAGAATATCAGCACCACCGCAAATCACAGGCAAGGGCCGTTGTCCGCGTTAAACTCAGAAACTTAAATACCGGCTCGGTTATAGAAACCGCCTACAGGCCTGAAGATAAATTTAAGGAAGTTGATATAGAAAAACGCCCTCATAATTATCTTTATACCGAAGGTGATATGATTTACTTTATGGACGCGGAAACCTATGAGCAAATTGCAGTTCCCGCAGAAAAAATGGGCCATCAGAAAAATTATCTTACCGATAATATGTCTGCTACGGGCTTATTTATTAACGGGCAGTTATTTGCAATGCAGTTGCCTATTAAAGTTGATATGAAAGTTGTTTCCACCGTACCGGGCGTAAAGGGCGATACAGTTTCCAATTTAACCAAGCCGGCAACTTTGGAATCCGGCCTTGAAATTAAAGTGCCGCTCTTTATCAATGAAGGCGATAAAATCCGCATTGATACCAGAACGGATACCTATGTCGAAAGGGTGAACGAATAATGTTTTTACTAAAGCGTATTGCCGTCTTTTTATGTTTGTTTATGTTTTGCGGGGCGGCATACGCTTTGGGCATTTCCGCCTTTGAAAAGGAAGACGACGGGGAAGCCTCAATAACATTTTGCAATAAAATCAAGATAATAAATATTGCATACGGCACATCTTCCTACGGGTGGCAGATAATTACCCCGCTTGATTACGGCGGCTATAAAAATATTTTTATAGAGTCTGAAGATTTGGCAACTAAAATAAAAAGTTGTTTTCAAGGGGAATGTTCTTTAGTAAAAAAGCAGTGCAAACCGCGCAGGGAAATCATATTTTCCAAGAAAGTTAATGATAATACGGCACTTGTTAAAGTAAAATTTGATAATGCACTTACGGCGGTATTCTTTTTAAGCAAATATATAAAAAACGGTAAAGTATCTTACCGTTTAAAAAATGCGATGGATTTTAAATTTACGGATGAAAAATACCGTAAAGATACAAGAAGTTTTATAATAAAATATACTAAAGCGCTTTTATGAAACTGATTGACGATAAAGGCTGCATAATTGCAGATAAACTTGAAATGAAAGACAGTTTTTCGGGGCGTCTTGTCGGCCTTTTAAGCCGCAACGGCCTTAAAGACGGGGAAGGTATAATTTTAACTCCCTGTACGCAAATACATACATTTTTTATGCGCTTTAATATTGATGTGATTTTTATTTCTAAAGATTTTAAAGTCGTAGCAGTAAGGGAAGATATACCGCCTTGGCGATTAAGCCCTTTGTATCTTAAAGCGAAATATACCGTTGAAGTTAACGGCGGATATTTAAAAGGCCGCATTAAAGAAGGCCAAACAGTAAAGTTAGAAGATTAATTAGGGGATGACAGTAATGAAAAAGTTAGTTTTATTTTTATTTTATACTATTGTTTTTGGTGTTTTAAGTGTTCAGGCTTTTGCATCCGGCAGCAGGTTTGATAATTTTGCCGCTAATGTTTCCGAAGAAAATTTGGAAGCATTTACCAAAGATATGGCTGGGCTTATCGGTTCGGGTACATACAGCACCGGCAGGATTTTGGGCTGGGGCGGATTTTTACTTTCCGGCAGGGGTGCTGCTATGCCTAAAACAAATAAAAAAAATACGGCTTTAGGCACAGATGATGAAGTTATGTATATGCCTTGGATTCAAGGGGAAATAGGTTTGCCTTTCCGTCTTGACGGCTATATCAGGGCGAGTTCTTGGAACGGCCTTACCGTAGCGGGCGGCGGGCTTAAATGGGGCGTAACAAGGCCTGTGGATACTCTTTACAGTTTCCAAACGATGATAACTGTATTAGCACAAAGTGCAGTACATAAAGATTTTACTATGACGCATTATAATGCCAACTTGGTTGTATCTTTTAAAATGCCGGTTGTAACGCCTTATATCGGCGGCGGTGTTGATTATGCAAGGCTTACGGTGGAAGGCGCTGCTGATACTTCTTTAATAAACAAGACGGAATATACCACAACTCCGCGTGCAAGTGCGGGGCTTAACTTTAAACTGCCGGAATATATGGATTTGAGCCTTGCCGCCAATTATGCAAGTTATGGCTTCGGCGGGGAAGCATCTTTCGGCGTAAGATTTTAATAGTTAATTTCTGATTAATATTTACTATAACGGCCTTAATTAAGGCCTTCTAATTGTTTTATTTTGTGTGCGATATATATATCTTTTACTACGCTGTAAATCATTTGTATTCCTATTGCTAACAGAAACAATAATAACAATACCAGCAATACCAATATCCAAGACATAAAAAAACGGTGGTCAAATATGTCGTAAATCATTAGAGTTACTAATATAGCAAGACCGATAAACATTATTCCGCCTATTGCTACATGTAAATAATTATGGTAGCGGCGGTGCATGCCGAAACGCTTTTGGTTTTCTATTTGTTCTTTTAAAAACGAAGCCAATTCCTCTTGCTGGGCGGTATTAGCAGTAAATTCAAATGAAATATCTTTAAAATATTTGTGTAAATCTGCTAATGCGTATAAAAATTTATAGTTGAATTTATGATTTACCGTAAAACTATTTTCACCGTCGGTAAATACCATAGTAAAAGCATTGGGCGCAGGATGGGAACTGTGCTTTGTCCGTACGGTTATCATCTCCGTATTTACCGATAGTTTTGTTTTACTGCACAATAAGCAAAATTCCTTTTGCTTTGTATAAACTATTATCTTATCCGGAGCAAAATCCAAAGCGTAAACGGCTGAAGGATTATCCCATACAGAGCGTTTTTTAAACCATTCTATAATTCCGGCAATTAATCCTATAGGTATTAACAATATAAAAGTTGGGATAGCCATAGCAGCTAATATGCCTTTTTCTTTTTTTGCAAAATTAAACAAATCTTTTGCCTGTTCCCATAAAAAAGAAACATTCCATTCGGAAATAATTATAAAATAAATGATTATAACTATGAAGGTTAAGCAAATTAAGCCGAATATAAACAGTTGTGCTGATAAAGCATAACGGGCCGGATTTTTAATTTTTGTATACATAACAGTATTGTAAATTATTTATGGCACTGCCGCAAGATTTACTATGTAAAGATATATATAATTTTAAGACGGTATTTATCTTTAATATTTACAATAAGTTTTGAAAATATCACAGGGCTGAGCGCTTGTTTTATAAAAAAAACTCTGCTTTAATCTATTAAAACAGAGGGTAAATATGAAATGTTTTATAAAACAAAAATATTTTTATCAGGTATTATTTTTCCTTTTTAAGTGCGGTATACATTAAAGATAAGACGGCTTTATCTTCTTTATTGGCTGAATTAAAAGGTATGAACCTTGTGCCGTTTTCATTCTTTACCATAAGGTAGTTATCTTTCATATTAAATACGGTACGGGGTGCGGCCGTATTATCAAAAATACTTCTGCCGAACATACCTTCGGGTACAGGGATACCTGCAAGTGCCAAGACGGTAGGCGCTATATCCTGCTGTGATATAAATTTATCTGCGGAAATATCTTCAAGTATCGGTTTTTTAGTTATGAAAATTAAGGGTACTTCGTCAAAAAGCGGATTATTTTCCTTAAACAAACTGCCCGTATCCAAATTGGCAAAGAAAGGGTGGTCTGCCGTAAGGATAACTAAAGTTCTATCGTCAATTAAGCCGGAATCATCCAAATCTAAAAGGAAAAGACTTAAATCATAGTTGTAATTGCCGAAAGCGCGCGGCATATTGGCGCGGGAGTAAAGTTTTTGCAAGGCCGTATCATCTTCTCCCAATGTAAGGAGGGGGTATTGCTGGTCTAAATAATCAGGGCGGCCCACGGGAACATGTGTATCAACGGTAAGGATATTCATAAAAAGTTTTTCGTTTTGATGCTGCTTAAGATATTGTGCGGCA
>CADAXZ010000040.1 GCA_902791965.1 Candidatus Proelusimicrobium bovinum
AACTTTTTGTAAAAGAATTACAACTAAAGGGCAGGCAGGTTGCTATGATAGGCGACGGAATAAATGATGCACCGGCCCTTGCCCGCGCGGATTTGGCTTTGGCCATAGGGGCAGGCAGCGATATTGCAATAGAATCTGCCGACATAGTGCTTATGCACAAGGATTTAACCGATGCAGTTTATGCCTTAAAATTAAGCCGAAGCGCAATAAAAAATATAAAGCAAAACTTATTTTGGGCTTTATTTTATAACACTTTGGGTATACCTTTAGCGGCAGGTGTTTTTTATAAGGCTTTGGGGTGGCAGTTAAGCCCTATGGTAGCGGCAACGGCAATGGCTTTAAGTTCCGTTTGCGTAGTTTTAAATGCTTTAAGATTAACAAAATTTAATGTAGAAAAAACAACGGAGAATACAATGAAAATAACTTTATATATTGAAGGTATGGCCTGCGGACACTGCGCCCAAAGAGTACAAAGTGCTTTAGAAACTTTAGGCGTAAACGCAACAGTAGATTTAAAAACAAAAACGGCACAAATACAAGCCCCGCAGCAAATAAGCAAAGATCAACTTAAAACCGCGGTAGAAAATGCAGGCTACAAGGTTATAAAAATAAATTAAAACATTTTTCTTTATATTTGCTAATTTATAGAAAAGCCTAATATTTATTATTAAGGGATTTAATATATTAAAAAGGGATATTATGGATTCTAAAAAACTTGAAAGATACGGTGCAGTAAATAATGTTTGCCTGATGATACTTGCAGGTACTGCCCTTACGGCGTTGCTTGTTTATGCAAAAGTAGTATTAATGCCTTTTGTGATAGCCTATTTTATTTATATGCTGTTAAATACTGCCGCTTCATATATGAAACAAAAATTTAAAATACCTACTTACTTGGGGCTTTTTGCTACCGTAATATTATTTTTATGTTTTGCGGTATTGGCGATATTTTTTGTTTCAAACTCAGTGGAATCTTTTATACAAAGTACAGATTCCTATGCAGAAAAAGTAAACGATACTATAGATTGGGCTATTTTAACTGCACAAAAAATGGGCATAGCATTAAATTCAAAAGTGCTTATCAATTATCTTAACAATATCCCTGTATTTAATATGGTAAAAACTATGGGCGGCAATATAGTTTCTGTTTTTACCAATGCTTCCCTGATTTGTCTTTTTGTAATATTTATTTTTATGAGCAGTGCTAAGGAAAAAACAAACTTTGTAAGCAATATAGAAAAACAAATATCACTTTATTTGGTAGTAAAGATAGGTGTTTCTTTGTTAATTGCTTTATGGACTTTCCTTGTACTTAAAACAGTAGGTTCGGAACTTGCGGTAATGATAGCATTCCTTTCTTTTGTGCTTAATTTTATCCCCAATATCGGGCCTTTTATAGCCACTATGCTGCCGATACCTGTTTTATTTTTGCAGTACGGTTTTGACTGGCATATAATAATTGCTATACTTTTGCTGGCAACCGCACATTTTATAATAGGCAATATTTTAGAAACTAAATGGCTGGGTAAAGGTATGGACTTAAACCCTGTTATCGTGGTAGCCTGTTTGATTTTTTGGGCTTTAGTATGGGGTGTTATGGGTGCTTTGCTTGCAGTTCCTTTAACATCTATTGCCAAAATGATTTTTGAACAATACGATTCCACCCGCCCTTTGGCTTCAATTTTAGCAGGGCGCAATATAACCAAACCGCGTAATATAATACTTACAAAATAATTTTTCCGATACAAAAGCCCCGCATTTTGTTGCGGGGCTTTTTTAATGCTTTTGCATTTCAAATTTAGGCTTTACTGCCGCCAAAATTTACAGGAAGCTTTTTCCGTTTTCAAGTGCAGGCAATCCGAAATAAGATGCAATACTCTGCCCTATATCGGAAAAACTGCTCCTGCCGCCGATAAATTCCGGCTTAACTTTCTTGCCGAACATTATTACCGGAACATGTTCTCTGGTATGGTCGCTGCCTTTATAAGCAGGGTCGCAGCCGTGGTCTGCCGTTATAAAAACTATATCATCATCGCCCAAAAGCGCGGTAAGTTCTTTAAGACGGGAATCAAAATATTCCAATCCTTCGGCGTATCCTTTAATATCGCGGCGGTGTCCCCAAGTCATATCAAAATCAACAAAATTAGTAAAAATTATACTGCCTTCAGGCGCGTTTTTTACTTCTGCTAAAGTAATATCCCAAAGTTCTTTAAGCCCGCTTGCTTTTACGGCCCTTGTTATACCCTGAGCGGCAAAAATATCGGAAATTTTACCTACGGAAATTACCTGCCCGCCAGCCTCTTTCATCAAGTCAAGCACAGTTTTAGCAGGCGGTTTTACGGAATAATCGTGGCGGTTTTTGGTGCGTTTAAATTCCCCCGCTTTTTCGCCTTCAAAAGGACGCGCTATCACACGCGCGATATTATAAGGCTTTAAGTGTTTGAAAGCGATTTCGCAAAGTTTATAAAGTTTATCCAAACCAAAATACTTTTCGTGCGCCGCTATTTGAAAAACACTATCGGCCGAAGTATAACAAATCGGCAAACCTGTTTTTATATGTTCCTCGCCGAGTTCGTTTATTATTACCGTACCGGAAGCCGCTTTGTTGCCCAAAATACCCTTTATGCCCGCGTCTTTGCAAATAGCATCTATAAGTTCCGGCGGGAAAGACGGATAATCAGGTTTAAAATAACCCCAGTCAAATTTGACCGGTACGCCGGCCATTTCCCAATGTCCGGAAGATGTATCTTTACCTTTGCTTATTTCTCTCATAAAACCGTATTTAGAGGGCAAATCAAAATCTGCTTTTGCTGTTTCATCTACTGGGGCTTTATGCCCGCAGGAACTTTCTGCTGCTTTTACTAACCCCAATTTTGCCATATTGGGAACTTTCAAATTTTTATAATTTTGCGCTATATGAAGAAAAGTATTCGCGCCTTCATCATTAAAAGCGGCTGCATCTTCCGCCCCGCCTATACCGAAAGAATCCAACATCAAAATAATTACTTTGCCTTTTTGGTGCATATTACCTCCGTTAACTGCTATAATTCTAATGTATATTAAAAAACAAGTATTATCAAGGGGGAAAATATGAATAATGCTTACAAAAATATGCGCGGCTTTTGGCTGGATATAAACAATTTAGAAAGTAAAACAGGCCTTAAAGCCGAGGGCAAAGATGAAATACTTATAGCAGGCCTTGAATATTGTATGGCCGATAATGAAGGTAAAATAAAAAATATTATTTTGGCCGCTTCCGTTCTTGGTAATGCAAGTTTATATTTTGAAAATAACAGCCCTGCCGGTATCGGCGGTATGATTGGGGAAAATAATGAAGAAGTAAAAAAAGCCGCTTTAAACTTTATTAAAGCCGGTGCTGAACTAACCGAAAAGATGACATCTTCCGACATCTTGCCCGAGCCTAAAGAAATAAATAAAATAACACTTTTTACAATAAATAAAAAACATACTTTTTTTATAACTTTAGACGAACTTTCCGCCAGAGATACAAAAAATGATTTTTATAAATTTTATGCTTACAGCCAGCAGTTAATAAGTGCTTTCAGACATATTGACGAAAAAACACAAAAGGACAAAAAACAGTAAACTTATAACGGCAGATAATTACAAGTTTTATCTATGCCGCTAAATATTTTTACAAACAAAAAACCCGCCTGAATATAAAGGCGGGTTTTATATTAAATGCAAAAACCTTATAAATTTTTGTCAAAAAATGCCTGAAGCCTGTTTTTGTATTGCTCGCCTGATACTTCTGACACCTGCGTATGTCCCGCGTTGGCAACAATCCATAATTCTTTAGGCTCTTTGGCAAGATGAAACAATTTCTTTCCGTCGCGCCGCTCAGTAAGTTCATCATCTGCACCGTTTATAATAAGAACCGCTTTACCTTCAAGTTTGGCAATATTTTCCGCCGGACTAAATGCTTCTGCATTTACGCCGCTTCTCTGTTTGGCAAAATACAAAGCCATTTTTAAAACAGGTAAAGAAAGGAAATATTTCTTTTCTTTTTTACGGCGCAAAGCAATTTGCTCGGCAGAAAAATAACATCCTTGTGCAACTACGCATTTTACCAAGGGATTGCGTGAGCCTTCATAAATTGCGCAAGCCGCACCTACATCAATGCCGTAAAGCCCGATACTTTTGCACGCATCGGCGCGTGTTCCCATTAAAGTTTTAAGTGCTGCGCTGCAATCTCTTACTTCTATATAACCTACGGATGATTTACCGTCGCCGCTTTCGCCTGTACCGCGGAAATCAAAATAAAAAAGATTATATTTTTTTTGCAAAAATGCCGTTGTTTTTAGCAGCATACCTTTATTCATACCCCAGCCGTGCATAAAAACTATTGTTTTATCACTTTCCTGTTCTGCCGGAACAAACCACCCTTTAAGGGTTATACCGTCTTGGTTTTTAAAGATAACATTTTCAAAAGCGAGGTGCTTTTGATCCGGAAACACAGCCACTTTTGAGCGACGGGCAGTTTCCGAAATAAGATTATTGCTTTCCCTGTAAGCAACATAAACTAATAAAAGCAGTATTAGAACCACTGCTGAAAATATTATATATATCGTCATAATTATATTTTATCTTTTTTTAATCTAAAAGTTTTTTAAGGGCAAAAGGCAAAGCCGAAATTACATCACTTGCCATAAGGGATTCTTTAGAGATTTTTTCTACACAATAATCTGCAGCCGCCCCATGTAAAAACACTCCTAAACAAGCGGCAGCAAACATACTGCTTTGCGCTGTTAACCCGCTTTTTATAAGTTTAGCCCACAATGCAGCAATCACACCGGAAAGAACATCCCCGCTGCCTGCTTTGGCAAGGCCTTCATTACCGCTTGTGTTTATATTTTTTAAACTGCCTAAACAAACCTGCGTATTAGGCCCTTTAAGCAAACATACCGCCCCGCTTAAAGCAGAAATATTTTTTGCGGCAGTATTTTTATCAAAAGGAATTTTGCCCAAAAGTCTTTTTATTTCCCCTTCGTGCGGAGTTAAAATACAACTAAGGCCTTTAAGGTTTTCAACTCCCGCTTTAGCAATATAATTAAGCCCGTCGGCATCAATAACCGCAGGCAAATTTACTGCTTTAAGCAAGTTTAAAATAATCTGTGCGCCTTTACCCAAACCGCAGCCTGCCAAGATTACATCCTGCGGATTTTGCTTAAGATAAGTTTTAATTTGCTTTAAACTTTCCCCGTTTAAATAACCGTCTGAAGATTTAATATCTAAAATTAAGGCTTCAGGTACTGCTTTAATTAAAGCGCTGCGGTTTTGTTTAACAGTTGCAACGGTTATAAATCCTGCTCCTGCCCTGTAAGCCGCCCTTGCCGACAATACGGCCGCACCGGACATATTTTTACTGCCCGCAATTATAAAAACTTTACCGTTTAAATTTTTATAGGAATCTTTTGTTCTTTTGGGATAATGTTTTTTAAAATAAGTTTTATTTATTTTTGCCATTTTCTTTTGTACTGACAACCACAAAGGCTATTGCAGCCGTTTTGCTGTGGGAAAGAGAAAGTTTAATATCCAAATTTTTAGCGCGCTCATCGCGGATAACAAGGACAGGCTGCTCTTTACCGCCTGAAATAACTTCTATATTTTTAAACTTTATTTCCTTAAAAGGCAAAGCCTTAAATGCGGCTTCCTTGGCGCAGAAACGCGCCGCCAAATGCTGCGCGGGATTAACTGATTTAAAACAAAAATCAATTTCCCCTTTGGTAAAAAGGCGCTTTAAAAGTTTATCTCCCGCATTTTTAAAGCGGGAGATACTTTCCATATCAACACCGATACCCAAAACAGCCATTATTCCACCGTAACACTTTTGGCAAGATTACGGGGGCGGTCTATTTCCCGTCCGCGCATATCAGAAATATAATAAGCCAAAAGTTGTAAAGGGATAACACCTAATACCGGAAATAAATACTCATTAGTATATGGCACAAGTACAGCATTTTTTGTAGGTGTGTTTGAAATTACTATGAGTTTTGCACCGCGTGCCGAAACTTCCTGACAGGAAGAAATCATCTTTTCATACAATCCGCCTTTAGGTGCAAGCGCTATAACAGGCATACCTTTATCTATTATGGCGATAGGGCCGTGTTTAATCTCCCCTCCGGCAAAGCCTTCGGCGTGCAGATAAGAAATTTCTTTCAGTTTTAAAGCACCTTCAAGCGCAACGGGGAAAGAAGCATTCCTGCCCAAAAAGATATAGGAATTATTTTTATAAACTTTTCTTGCAAGCCGCTTTATTTCCTCTGCATCTTTTAAAGTCTTTTCAATAAGTTGCGGCAAAGTAAGAAATTCCTTATAAAGTTTATCAAAGACAGTTTTTGTAATTGTACCTTGCACAAACGCCAACTGTAAAGCAAAACTGTAAAGCACAGCCAACTGTGAAGTAAATGCCTTAGTCGAAGCCACACTGATTTCCGGCCCGCAATGCGTATAAACGGTATAATCGCTTGCGCGCGGTATTGTAGAACCGATAACATTACAAATACTTAAAGCCTTAAGCCCCGCCTTTTTGGCATTGCTTAAAGCAGCCAAAGTATCTGCCGTTTCCCCTGATTGCGATACCGCTACAAACAGCCAATCCTTTTGAAAGTTTATGCTTCTGTATTTAAACTCTGAAGCCGTTTCAACCTCTACGGGCAGTTTAGCAAAATGTTCCACAACATATTTTGCGCTTAAAGCCGCGTGATAAGCCGTACCGCAGGCAACTATATATAAACCTTTAATTTTCTTGATAACGGCAGGCGCAATACCGAAAGCCTTTTTTACATCAGGCGGTAAAGTGGAAATAGTATCTTTTGTGGCTTGGGGCTGGTCAAAAATTTCCTTTATCATAAAATGTTTATAGCCGCCCTTTTGCGCTGTTGCCGGATTCCATTTTATCGTATTTACTTTGCGTTTTTGTTTTACGCCTTCAATATTGTAAATATTACAAGCCTGCGGAGTAATTTGGGCTATATCGCCGTCTTCCAAAAAAATTGCTTTATTGGTATGGTTTAAAAAAGCAGGCACATCAGAAGCCAAAAAATACTCCCCTTTACCCTGCCCGATTACAAGCGGGCTTTGTTTTTTTGCCGCACATATAACTCCGGGGGATTTTTCATAAACGGCAGCCAAAGCATAAGCGCCTTTTAACTGTTTTACGGCAGAGGTAAAAGCCTTAAAAAAATCCTTTTCTTTTTTAAGAGCATCCTCTATTAAATGTGCAACCACTTCCGTATCCGTTTCAGAATAAAATTTATGGCCTTTCTTAGATAACTTGGTTTTAAGTTCAGCAAAATTTTCAATAATGCCGTTATGTACTACGGCAATTTCTTTATTACAATCTGTATGCGGATGGCTGTTAAGTTCACAAGGCTTTCCGTGTGTAGCCCAACGCGTATGGGCTATGGCGCATTTAGATTTTACTTTATGTTCTTTGACAAGTTTTTCCAAATTACATACTCTGCCTACGGCCTTTAAAACTTCCAAACCGGAAGGTTCTTCAAATGCTATACCGGCAGAATCATAACCGCGGTACTCAAGTTTATTAAGCCCTTCTATTATTATACCGGCGCAGTTTTTAGTGCCGTTATAGCCTACAATTCCGCACATAAATAACTCCTATGAAATTTTCTGGCGCATTTCCAAAATGGCCTGAGGCAAACCTACAAACATTGCACGCGCCATTATTGAAAAGCCTATATTAAGGCACTGCATACCGCTTAAAGACGCCACATCACAAACATTTTCATAATCAAGGCCGTGCCCGCTGTGGACTACCAAATCTAACTCTCTGCCTAAAATACTGCATATTGAAAGTTCTTCCAAAAAGGCTTGGCGTTGTTTTTCTGTTTTTGCTTCGCTGTAATTTTTGGTGCAAAGTTCCACAATATCTGCGCCTATGCGTTTTGCGGTGCGTATATCATTTGCATTTGTATCAACAAACAGGCTTACCTTTATATTTTCCTGTTTAAGCCTTTTTATTGTTCTTTGTATAACGGGCAAATGTGTTTTATCTAATTTAAGCCCGCCTGATGTTGTAAGTTCGCCCGGATATTCCGGAACTATACAAACAGAAGCAGGTTTATATTTTACTGCTAAATCAGTTAATTCCTGCGTGGCAGACATTTCAAGATGTATATTCTTCCTGAAATTTTTTGTAAGTAAACGCAAATCGTTTTCCTGTATATGGCGTCTGTCTTTCCTTAAATGAACAACAATATATTCTGCACCTAAATTAAGGCATACTGCAGCGGCTTCAAGCGGGCTGGGGGTATTTCCTCCGCGCGCCTGTCTTAAAGTTGCTATATGGTCAATATTTACACCTAACTGCATTTTCATAAAAACTCCTATACCCCTGCTTTTATCTTGCTTAAATAGAAATCCGCTACCTTAGAGGCAGTTTCTTCCACTACGGCTTTATCTTCGCCTTCTACCAAAATTCTTAAAAGGGGTTCTGTACCGGAATAACGCACTACTATTCTGCCTTTGCCGCCCATAGATTCCTGCAGTTTATCCACATAAGGCAAAAAGCCGTCAATTTGCTCAAGCGGGGTTTTCTTTTCCACTTTTACGGGAACAAGTTTCAACGGGTATTTAACCCACATATCCTTTACGGCAGAAGCAGGCTTGCCGGAATATTTAATTATTGACAATAACTGAAGTGCCGATAAAATACCGTCGCCTGCTTGGGAAATATTCCTAAAAATAATATGACCGGAAGTTTCCCCTCCGATAGATAAATCTTCCTTGGCTAAAGCCTCAAAAACATATTTATCGCCCACTTTAGTCAACACAGGCTCAATACCGTTTTTCTTTAAAAAGTTAATTAAACCTAAATTTGCCATTATAGTTAAAACGGCCTTTCTGCCTTTAAGTTGCTTTTTATCTTTAAGATATAAAGCCGCAGCCGCTATAACATTATCACCGTCAAGTTGGCGGCCTTGTTCGTCGGAAGCAATAAGCCTGTCTGCATCGCCGTCAAAGGAAAATCCTATAAAAGCACCGTTGGATTTAGTGGCATCCTGCATACCCTTTGTATGAAGTGCGCCGCAGTTTCCGTTGATATTTTTACCGTCCGGCTCAGCATTTAAAACTATCGTTTGTGCGCCAAGTTCTTTGAAAACTTTAGGCGCAATCTGATAAGAAGCACCATTAGCGCAATCTAAGACAATTTTTACATCTTTTAAATTTATATCCTTGGGAAAAGTAGATTTAAGAAAGTTTACATAACTGTCGGTAAGTTCCTTTTTATAAGTAAAAGAAGTTCCTTCTTTTTGTGCAGGAACAACTTTACATTTATCTATCTCGCTTTCTATTTGTTCTTCAAGGCTTTCGGGTATTTTACTGCCTTGGCAGGAAAAGAATTTTATACCGTTAAATTCCGCAGGATTATGGCTTGCGGAAATAACTATACCGCAAATTGCTTTTTCCTGTTGTGTTATATAAGAAGCCGCCGGTGTAGGCGCAATACCTATATGCACCGCATTATAGCCGGCCGCCCTTATGCCTTTTGCCAAATAATCGGCAATTTCTTTACCGGAAGCGCGGGAATCTTCCGCTATAATAACATCTTTAGTGCAATGGTAAGAGGCATATTGTTTTTCAATTTCCTTAAGCGCACAGTAGCCCAATTTTGTAATAAAATCTTCCACAAGCGGAAACTGCCCCGCTACGGCCCTTACGCCGTCAGTTCCAAAATATTTAGCCATTATTTTCCTCCTTATTTTCGGGGAATGTGAATATGGATTTTCCGGCTGTATTATTATCTTCCTTTTCCTTAGGGAAAAGTTCCTCTTCATTATTTTGCGAAACAGTTTCTTCTTCTTTCTTACTGTTTTGGGGTTGTATTTCAGTTTCAGATGTTTCTTCTTTTTGGGTTTTCTTTATACCCAATATTCCATCAATTTCATCAGATTCAACAACTTCTTTTTCCAAAAGTTTCGCTATAAGCATTTCAAGCGCGGCTTTATTTTCCGTAAGTATATTTTTTGCCTTACGGTATGATTCTTTTACCAAAAGGCTGACTTCATTATCAATTTCCCGCGCTAATTCTTCGGAGTAGTTTTTATGGCGGGAAATATCCCTTCCTAAAAACACTTCGTCATCTTCGCCTGTATGTACGGAAATAGGGCCTAATTTTTCACTCATACCAAGTTCCGCCACCATTTTCCTCGCATAAGCCGTAGTGCGTGATAAATCATCGGAAGCACCAGTAGTAATTTCATCAAATAAAATTTCTTCCGCAGCGCGCCCGCCCAAAAGCACAGTAAGTTTATCTAAAATTTCGCTCTTGGTGGTAAGATATTTATCTTCCAAAGGCAGTTGCATTGTATATCCCAAAGCAGGGCCTCTGGGGATAATTGAAACTTTATGTACCGGATCGCTGTGTTTGCAGCGTTTTGCAACTATCGTATGTCCGGCTTCGTGTGCGGCAATTATCTTCTTTTCCTGTTCGGAAATTACCCTGCTTTTTCTTTGCGGGCCTGCCATTACTCTTTCTACGGCTTCTTCTATATCGCGGTTTTCCACCGCGGCTTTATCAGCCCTTGCCGCCAAGATAGCCGCTTCATTAATAACATTTGCCAAATCAGCACCTACAAACCCGGGCGTACTTTTTGCAATAACGCTTAAATCTACATCTTTTCCCATTTTTACTTTTTTAGCGTGGACTTCAAGTATTTCCTTTCTGCCTTTCATATCAGGGGAAGGAACATTTATATGCCTGTCAAAACGTCCCGGACGCGTTAAAGCAGGGTCTAAAACATCAGGGCGGTTTGTAGAACCCATAAGGATTATGCCCTGTTTACTTTCAAAACCGTCAAGTTCAATTAAAAGTTGGTTTAAAGTCTGCTCGCGTTCGTCGTGACCGCCGCCGATACCGGCAAAGCGGCGTCTGCCGACGGCATCAAGTTCATCAATAAAAATAATGGCAGGGGCATTCTGCTTTGCATTGTTAAATAAGTCCCTTACGCGCGCTGCGCCCACACCTACAAACATTTCCACAAATTCAGAGAAGCCGAAAAGAAAGCCACTTTCGCTTCCCCCGCTACAGCCTTGGCAAGCAAAGTTTTGCCTGTACCGGGAGCGCCGTATAAAAGCACGCCCTTTGGCAGTTTAGCACCTAAAGTTTGAAATTTTTTAGGATTTTTAAGGAATTTGATAATATCCTGCATTTCTTCTTTGGCTTCATCGCAACCGGCAACATCTTTAAAAGTTATTTCCTGTTGGGACGGGTCTTGCAGTTTGGCTTTGCTCTTGGCAAAATTTAAAGCGCTGCGGCCGTCGTTTCTTTGCGGACGGATAAATAAAAACCACCATGCAAACACAAACAAAAATACCATACCTATATTAAACAAAACGCTGTATATCCAACTTTTGTCTGTTTGTGCTTTAAAAGGTACTTTAGCATCTATTAACTGCTGTACGAGTGCTTGGTCCTCAATTTTAACTGTACGGAATTTTGATTCTTTATCTCCGTCTTTAAAACTGCCTGTTATATTATCGGGGGAAATAGTTGCAGACAGTATATCCCCGTTTGCAACTTTTGCTTTAAAATCGGAATAGTCAAGTTCTTTAGGGGCTTGGTCTTGCCCCATTTTGGAATAGATAGTTACAACTATTATAAAGGTAAGAATCCATAAAATAATTTGTCTTAACGGGATGCCGGGTACTTTTTTATTTTTTGCTTTCATCAAAAACTCCTATATAGGGTAAGTTACGGTAAAGGCCGTTATAGTCAAGGCCGTAACCTATTACAAATTCATTGGCGATTTCAAAGCCGGTATATTTTGCTTTTACATCAATTTGGCGGTTGGAAGGTTTATCCAATAAAGAGCAAATCTCTATTGAAGCAGGCTGCCTTGTTTTAAGTAAATCCAAAAGATATTTTGCAGTTATGCCTGTATCTATAATATCTTCAACAATAATTACCGGACGGCCTTTTATATCTTCCCGCAAGTCCATAATAAAGCGGACTTTACCGCTGGAGGCAGTACCGCTGTAGGAAGATAATGCCATAAAATCCAAATAACAATCTGTTTGCATATTTTTTACCAAATTGGAAAAAAATAAAACTGCCCCTCTTAAA
>CADAXZ010000041.1 GCA_902791965.1 Candidatus Proelusimicrobium bovinum
TATGGGCATTTCCCGCTTTAAAGCCGTAATCCGCAGAAAGGGTTTTTTGTTTTTTAACTCCAAGCGTCTTTTCTGCGGCATTATTTTCTGCATTTACTTTTTCTTTACCGATGTTATCACAGTTGTTTTCTGAGGGATATGTCTGCTCTCCGTCAAAACAGTTTTCTTGAGCCCCAAAAATATTATTGTAAATATCTTTTTCTTTTAATTCCGCTATCTTTTTGCTGCTTAATTCATCAGGTTTAATAGAAATAAAATCTATGGACAATAGTGTCAAACCGCGCGTTTTTTTCCACTTTTCTTCAAGCATTTTATCCATACTGCGTGTTAATTCTTTAGTATGTTTGGTAATAGTATTATAAGTAATACCGGAAAAAGACAAATTACCTGTTGCGGCCTGCAATGCCTGCTGAAACTGCGCCTTTAATTCATCATCCAAATCAGATACGCTATATTTATCCGATATATCTGCCGTCGCATTTGCAAAGAAAAGTAAAGGGTCTTCTATCTTATAACAATAAACTCCATACCCTTTTAAATATACTGTAAAACCCAATTCTGCATCCCTGAAAGCGACATTACCTACACCAAATTTATTGTTTGGAACTTCCTTTAAATTTACATAATATGCTTGCAGCCCGCTGTTATGTTGTTCGCCGTAAGTAAAACGATGCCCAACTTTCCTGAAACTATCTAAAAGGTTTTTTAATTCTCCGGCAAACAAAGACGGCTCTGTATCCGGTTTAAAAGTATAAGCCCCTGCTTCTGCGGCGAAATCAATAATCTTACCGTTTTCAACCACTAAAAGAGCCTGTCCTTCACTTACAATAATATTACTTTGCGGTGTAATCATATTACCGCTGCCGTAATCGCTGTAAGATGCCCCCGCTGCTGCCCGCTTTTTGCCCTTCTGCACAAGAACACCCGCATCAAAAGCGGCGCAATAAACAAATTCCTCATATTGCTCCAAAAAAGCGGAACTGACAATTCCCTTAAACTTTTGCACAAGTCCCATTTATTTTTCCCCCGATTCCTCTGTAAAAACACCGCCGCGGCCATAACTTTCAGGTTCTTTTATATTTATAATATCGGCAAGCACCCAGCCGTTATCTTTTACGGTAATTACGAAATTGCAATATTCACACTTACCCGAACTGATAATATGCGTTGGCGCACTGCAATTAGGACAGATGATAATATCAGCCTGCTGTTTATCCGGACTTAAATTTACATTTGTTTTCCGTTTAAATACATATAAATAACTTAAACAGCAATCTTTATCAGCGCTGCCTTTAAGTACGGTACGGGTATGTTCGTCAATAATATAATCCGCCATACGCACATTTAAAGCAACGGATAAAGTTTCCGATGATTTATCTTTTCTAAGCATAAATAAATGGGCATTGTTAACAGTGATATGCTCTTTTATATTTATACGGCCGTTCTTTTTATATTCTTTAAGTTGATGTTCGTGGCGAGCATAAAGTTCATCCGATTCAAAAAAACGGAGTTGTTCCCAATCGCGGCTTTGCCAGGCAGATTGCAGTTTAAAGAACACTTCCTTAACCCACTGCAAAAAAACATCACAATTAAATGAAGTATCATATTTGCTGATTGCAGTAATTATATCTTTTGAATTATCGGGAAGAATAATCCATTGGTCCGAAGAATAATTTTTCTTGTTTTTCTTTCTGCCCAACAGCAAATATATAACACAGCATATTAAAAACCATACAAATCTATGCAGCCAACTTGTATGGTATTTAAAGTAAGCCCTTTTCCCTGCATTTTCATCTTCAGTTGTCCGTTTGCTTCTATTATAAGAAGAAGCCCTTCTCCTTAAATATGACGAATGGTTTCTGCTGTTATTTTTATTATTGTTGCCGCTGATACTGATTGTTCTGCCCGATCCGTAATTGTTAAATTTACTGACATTCCCATTACCTGCGGCGGCAAAGACAACTAATAAAAATACCGAACAGAATAAATATTTAAAGTATTTCAGCATATAAATTATATCCTGTGTTATATATTAAAACGGCAAGATAATCACATTTTAATTTTATAATATCTTTGTCTTTCTTTTATTGACGATATAATCTTTAATATAGTTTAATAAATTTTATGGAACGGATATTAAATTTTAAAGGAAATTGGCGAAACTACCAAAAAAGAATACTTGACAGCCTTACCGTACATCTGGCAGATAAAAAAATACATATCGTAGCAGCGCCCGGAGCAGGCAAAACTATTTTGGGTATTGAAGTTCTTGCCCGTTTAAACCGCCCCGCTTTGATACTTGCACCAACTTTAACAATACGCGCCCAATGGATTTCAAGGATAAAAGAATCCTTCCTTAAAGACAATGAGGATAATATCCTTTCCACCGATATAAGACATCCGTCATTTATAACTGTTATAACTTACCAATCGCTGCTTGCGGCATTTTGCGGTAAAGAAGACAGCGAACAGGAACAGCAGGAGTTTTTACAGGAAGAAGAAGAAAATAAAAAAGAGTTCACTTTGCCCCGTCTTAACAAAGAAAAAGCAGAAGAAATAATATCAATCCTTAAAAATGCCAAAATACAAGTTTTATGTTTTGACGAAGCCCACCACTTGCGTAATGAATGGTGGAAAGCCCTTAACTATCTGCGTGATAACCTTAATGCCGAGCATACCGTTTCCCTTACGGCGACGCCGCCTTATGACGCGGATGTATCCCAATGGCAGAGATATAATGAACTCTGCGGCGATATAGACGAGGTTATATCAATACCGGAACTTGTGCAAAACGGGGATTTATGCCCGCATCAGGATTTTGTTTATTTTTCGCTCTTGCGCAAACACGAATCCGACGAAATAGAAAAAGCCATTCTGCGTAATGCCCAATTTATAAGCACTTTAAAAGATAATTTGCCTTTAATACAAGCAGTACAAAACTGCTTGGCAAAAGAAAGTGAAGAAACCGTTTTGGAAACACCGTTTGTTTATATGTCTTTGGCGGCTTTCCTTAAATATGCAAAAGCAGAAATCCCCAAAGAATTTTTGCAACTGTTTGATTTTAAATACAGAGATATTCCCTCTTTTACACACGAATACCAAAAGCAGTTTTTAAGTTTTATTTTATTTAAAAGTACTGCGCAGTTTAACTTCGGCGGCAACGATACGGAACAAAAAAATGCACTTTTAAACCGCGCTAAAAATGCCGGTATTATTTTTAACAAAACGATATGTCTTAACGAAAGCCCCAAAATCAAAAAACAGATTGCAAACAGTTTGGGCAAATTGGATTCCATAAAAGATATTGTAGAATTGGAGTACAATAACCTTAAAAATGATTTAAGAATGGTAATTTTGGCCGATTATATTAAATACGATATTACCGATTGTTCCGCTTTGGGCGTAATCCCCATTTGGCAGAGTTTAAAAGAAAATAAAGATATTTCCCTTTGCGTGCTTACCGGCAGTATTATTCTTTTGCCGGCAAAACTTAAAGAGGAATTTACCGCCCGCATAGAAAAAGCAGGATTAAAAGAATATGTATCTCTATCGCCTTTTGAAAGAGATAATTTCTACTTAAAAGTAAATGTATCCGGCGGTAAAAACGCCGCAATAGTGCGCCTGATAACAAATATGTTTAATGACGGACATATTACTGTAATTACAGGCACGCAAGCCCTTTTGGGCGAAGGCTGGGATGCCCCTGCCGTAAACTCCCTTATTTTATCAAGCACCGTAAGTTCTTATATGCTTTCCAACCAAATGCGCGGCAGGGCAATCCGAAAAGATAAAAACAACCCTGATAAAGTAGCAAATATCTGGCATTTGGCTTCTATAAAAATTTTAAATTCTTGGGAAGAATTAAAGCAAAAAATCCCTGTAAATAATGAGGAAGCAGAACCTAATATACAACTGTTTGATTACATACAACTCTGCCAGCGCTTTAAAGGCTACGAAGCGCCGAGCGTATATCAAAATCCCGTTTCCATAGAAAACGGAATAGAAAGGCTGTTCCCCCAAAATTTTAACGCAAAAATACAGACCTTTTTGCCCAAACCTACAGAAGCGGATTTTACTGCTTTAAATAAAGATACAATAAAATATGCGGCAGACAGAAATCTTACAAAAAATTTATGGCAGCAAGGCCTTATAAAGCCGTATAATGCCCCGCAGCAATCTTTAAGGCAGGGCGTAAGCACCCGTATAAGAAAAGAAAACTTTTATTACCGCGCAGGCTATTTTTATATACTTTCCTGCTGGCTGTTTTTGCTTATTTTACCCGCCGTCTTATTTGCCCAGCAAGGCGCTTTCAGGCTGTCAGTTTTACTATTGGCGGCATTTTGTGCAGTAATGGTAAAACCCACTTTAAGGCATTTGCGCTGCGGCAGCCCTGAAAAAATAATCCGGCAGATAGGGATAGTGATTTTGGAAACACTTTCCGCCGCAGGGCAAATAAAAACAAGCCTGCAAAGAATAAATATTGAATGTATTACAAACCGTATGGACGGCAGTATATTCTTTTCCGCCGCTAATTTATCTCCGGAAGAAAATAACCTTTTAATCAAATCCCTTGCCCAAGTGCTTGACCCTATTGAAAATCCGCGTTATATTTTTGTAAGAAAAGGTATTTTAGGTGTTTTTAAAACTACCGATTACCACGCAGTTCCCGCAGTTATAGCACAGAAAAAAGAATATACGGATATATTTAAAATTTTATGGGAAAAATATATCGGTCCCTGCGAAGTAATTTATACCCGCAGTAAAGAAGGGCGGCAATTTCTTCTAAATGCAAGGAAAAAGGCTTTTTCTTCTTTAACGGCGGCCCCCAAAAGCCAAAAAATGAGCCGCTACCAATAATACTTAATTGATTATATCTCTTGCGTTCCTGTAAAATATTACCGGTAAAAAAATTCGCCCTCATTATATGAGGGCGAATTTTTGTGTTAATAAGTAATACTTATGGCTCAAATGGTTCAAACTCTATCGGTTTATCCGGTTTAATGGTACTGCCGCCGCTATATTGTTTACATTGCCAATAGTAGCAAGTATTACGATAAACACATCCATTAATTGAGTTAGACGGTATACAAGAATATCCATCCCATCCTGTGCGCACCGGACCAGCACATTGACCGTCGCCATACATATTACAGTAGTAATAGGATGTGCCTTGCGTCCAATATCCCTGATAAGTTACATTTTCATCACATCGGCTTCCGCTCCAAGTATATCCGCTTTTGCAAGTACAAGTGCCGCTCCAACTGCTCCAACTGCCGTATGAACAACTGCCGCAAGTACTGTTTACAAGACGGGTCCGTGTTTGTGTGCCGCTTGTGGTATTTGCAACATTACCAGAGCAGTTTCTCGTTTCGCTTGTGGCAGTACAACTTGCACAAGTCGTAACGCCCCAATCACACCAAGTACGGTTGCAGCATTTTCTTGTTTCGGTAGTATAACTGCATCCGCTTGCAGTATATCTGCTTTGGGTTGCATTATTTGTACATAATTCCAAAGCACGGGCCGAAACAGTTAAAAACACTACAAAACATAGTGCCGCAAGTATTTTTAATCCTTTCATAATATCTCCTTACTTACAAAGGTAATCCTTACCTATACCCGCCCCGCGCATTGCACGCAAGGCGGGCGGTTAGTTGAGAGACCGTGATGAATCACGGCTTACTGCAAATTTTACGGTTATAAAGAGAAGTAAACTGCTCTTGCAAAAAACAATAAAGCAATTGTTATTTGATAAATATCTGTTGATTTTAAGACTTACATACTATAAACCCGCTTATTTATATAACACAAAAGCCCGTCATTGTTTGACAGGTAAATATTGTATTAACACATATAGCGCTGTTTCAGCCGTAAGCGGCTTTACACTACACTTCACCGTTAACCTCTCTTAAACCTGTTTTGGGCTAAAAACCTTACTTAACCTAACCAAAGTTAAATAAAGCATACTGCAATTTTTACAGCCCGAAACCTGAGGTTAATTTATCAAAAAAAAAACGGGTGTCAAGTAAAATTCAATTTGCGGTATTTTTACGACGGAAAAGATATTTTTGATATTTAATTATTCTGCGGCTTTTACTTAATGTTATTAAAGCAATTTAAGTATGCGCCCATAAAACTAAAACCGTAAATATTGAAATAAATAAAATACAACGGAATTTGCTATTTATTATACAAGGAGTTTTATTATTATGCGCATCACTAAAACTTATATTACCACAGCCTATCCGGTGGCACAACAAACAAAAAGCCCCGCCGTTAAGCGGGGCTTTTATATTGTTTAATTAAGATTTATTTTGCGGCTTTTCTTTCATCAACTACATCAAGGCGAGATTCCGCAATTTGGACTACTGTTCCAAGCCTGATTTGTTTGCCTTCAAAAGTCATTATAGGTACAGTATGTTCCCCTTTATCATCAGAATATTTATAAGTTCCTGCATATATAGCACATTGGTTTTTGGCAGGCGTAAGAATTTGTTTATCAAAAAGCAATTCCCCAACGCCTTTAGGTATTACGAAATTGCGTTCATTACCGCTATTTACACAAGTTGAATTATTAACGCTTTCACAGCCTTTTACCATAGCAAAATTATCCGTAACACGCACAATTTCAAAAGAAGCAAATTCATTTTCGCAATAAGGATTGCCGACGAATAAATCAAATTTCAGATATTTGTTGATTTCGTCGCCGCTGTATCCTTGGTTCTCGGCAATGTAAGAACCGATAAGCATTTCTTTATTAACGGCATCTTTAGCCCCGATAAGTTCGTTTGAGCGTTCTTCATCCCTTTTCAAACTTTCCCATTGGGCCAAATCTTCATCTTTTAATTCTTTCTTTTCATCCCTTTGGGTAAAATCAGCCACTATATCTTTAGCATTTTTAAATATTTCAGATAAAGGCTGACGATTACCTGTGTTTTCATTCCCGCCTGAACAAGCGCCTAAAATTACTGCCATACCTAAAAGTAATAATGTTTTCTTCATATTTTCTCCTTTTGTACTCCTTTTAATATATTAACAAATTTATTGCTTATCTGCTAAATTTTTGTATATTTTTGACTAAAAACCGAAGTAAAATAATTTCTCGCACGCCGTAAATTACCGCAGCAAGCAGTTTGTGATATTTTATATCTGTTTTCTTTAAGTATTTTTTATACGATAAAAATTATCCGTAATCTTTTAAAATACTAATTCTCCTTAAAGAGCAGTTATAAATAACGACAAACAGTTGTCCAAGACAGGTGCTACACTATAATCAAATCAAAAAATAAGGAGAAAAATATGCCAAACAAATATACTGAAAAACATAATACACCCCCCGCCGCAAACACTTACACACCGGCAGATTGGCTTAAAGGGTGCAGCCCTACTCTTGCTCAGGCAAAAACATCTAATAATAAGGGAGAATACTTTACGGCCCTTTTGCTTGCGCGCGAAGATTTTAAAATTAAACCTTCCCTTACAGCATTGGATATTATTTGTGATTCCTGTATCGGCCTTAAATATGTAGAAGGATATAAAGAAACAGTTAAACAAATGCAGGAACTAAATGCGCCTAAAGGCATACTTTGTTTTAAAAATGCTCTTTACAATTTATATTTCTTGAATAATATCAAGCAATATAATGATTTATTAGATGAAGCGCAAAGGCATTTACAGGATTTAACCGACGAGATGAAAGCGGATTTGTTTATTCTTAAATCCTTAAAAACAAAAAATGAAAAAGAAAGTATAGCCTTGCTTGATAAAGCCTTTGCCTACAAAAAAAGTATTTCCCCACAAAAACTTGCTTTGATACATTATTACAAAGCCCTTGCTTATACATACCTTAACAAAGATGAATCCGCTTACTGCCAAGCCGATTTATCCGTAAAGGCCGCACCGGAAGAATGGCAAGGATATTACGCAAGGGCTTTATCGGGCAGTATAATACAAAATTTAACACATTTACTTAATGACTGCGACTTTGTTTTAAACCATAAGGATAGCGACAATATGGCAAAAAAACAGATGGCCTCACTTAAAAATATTATTACGGAAAAATTACTGCACCCGAAAAACGCAAAGCTATCCGTTAATGATGATGTGCTAAAAGATATAACGGAAAAATTCTTTCAAGCACACTCGGATTTTGCCCATAATTTTATGGGTGTAAATACTTTTAGACAAGCAGAACAGGTGCTTTGCAGCAAACGCCTAAACAAACTGCTTACAGACAGCATTAAAAACAGCCTTTTATGCGCAAAACAATATTTAAAGCCGATACTTACCGAAGATGTTAAAGCAGATTTACAAACTTTAAAAAACAATATGCAAACGCTTGCCGAAAAGAAATTTTCCGCTTTATTTAAACAAACGCAGGAACTTACTTGCGGCCTTAAGGATTTTATGGATGAAGCACTTTGGTGCGCTAAAGGGCAGTTAATTATTATGCACAGTATTATGCAATTGAGCGTTGCGGATTATTTATCTGCAAATATGCCGCAATTAAAGCATTTGCAAGACGACGAAAAAGCAGACGCATATATCCAAAAATTAAGGGCGGCAATAAAGCAAATAAATGATATGTATAAAGAGTTTTTTAAGGAATTTCTATATGCTTTTACGATGCTCGCCGCTAAATATAACGCTGATATTTCAATCCAAGACAAACAGTAAATCTAATAATACAGCATTAAAAAGGGGAGCATAAACTCCCCTTTTTATATTTTTATTGTACGGCTACATAAATTTACAAAAATTTTTAACGCACTCTCCTGCGGCTTATTCCCCATAGTAGTGAAGCCGCCAAAATAATCCCTATGCCCACAAAAGGCCAAAGAGAAATATCATTTTCACTTTCATAAGAAGGATAAGCGCGCCTTGTCCTTGCAGGTTTTTTACGGCCGGTTTGATAAGAACCCTGCCAACTTTCATAAGTGTAAGAGGCATCATAAATACGGCGGGATTTATCGTCGTAAAGGCAAGAGTAGGCCTCGTTCAAGGCTTGAAACTCCTTCGTCTTTTGCGTCTTTATTTTTTCGCTTGCACAAGCAAATTTATCGGGGTGGCATTTTACAGCACGCTTTTTGTATGCGGCTTTTATTTCCGCTTTGCTTGCATTCCTGCCGACGCCCAAAACTGTATAATAATCCTGTTCTTTTACCATATTTAAAACCTTAAAACTTATTTTCTATTATACTCTTTTTCAAAATGGGTTAACAATTTTTTAAAGGCAAGTTTGGAACTTACTAAAGTTATACCGCCGTTTATAAAACCGCCTATTATAGGAATACTTTTTTTAAGGACTTCCGTTGCCCCCCTTTTTGTAAGTTGGTTATAACCTAATTTTTTGGCGGCCTCGTTAATGAATTTGTAAAAGAATGTTTTTGTCCCGCCGCCGGCTAAAATACGCTCTGCTATTTTCCCAGCGTGTCTGCTAAGGACTTGTTTTCCTAAACTTGCTCCGCCTTCCCCTATCATAATTACCAGCAAAGCCATAAGGATTACATTTTTGCTCATATCGGAACAATCTTCAATATCCGGAAAACCGTATAAATAAGCAATTTTCTGCGCACCTATCAAACAATTACCGTAATATTGGCTAATATCGGCAGGTACTGTTGCCGCCAGCCACCAGCCGCCGGGTAAACCCGCCGCAAAAGAAGCACCGGCTGCAAGTGTGGTATGATAATTGGCAACACCCTGTGCAAGTTCTTTTATTCTCTTTGACGAAATTTTTGCTTTTTTAGGGCCAAGCCTTAAAATTTCATCAATATTATCTTCCCCCACAAATTGCTTTTTAAGGAATTTATCCCTGTCAACTTTTATTCCGGGCACTTTTAAAGCAGATTCAAAAACATTAAAAAATATTTGCCCGCCTTTTGTTAACTCCGTAATATTAGACATACGACTTAACTCCTTAGCATTACAGCCGGTTTACCTAAATTTATTTGTTCCTTAATGACCATATTCTGCCGTTATCTTTAGAGTAATATGTTCCTTTGCTTGTTAAAGCAATTATTTCCCTGCCGGAAATCTGCAAATCCTTAAATTGGCCTGCCGCAGTACCTATATAGCGCAAAAGCCAACTGCGCCCGCCGTTATAGGAATATTCTATATGGCAAGGATTTTTAGGGCTTATACGCAAAAATTCTTTACCTAATATAATAATTGTACTCATTTTTTACCTATTCCTCATCAAATTCACCTTCTTCTTTTTTATCTTTAAATTCTTTTTTTGCTTTTTCCATAAAACCTTTAATATCAAACTCTTTTATAATTTCGTCAGAAATATTTTTAAAGGCATCAACGGTAAGGTTGCTCGGATCTTCCCCTGCGCCAAAAATATTAGTCAGTATTTTAAGGTATATAATACCGCTTGCCATAGTAAGCCCGTAAACTGTAGCCCCCATTACAATAATTGACCCTATACTGCCCACAAACGGAATTACGGATAATATAGAACTTGCTATCAACGGCCCTACAATACTTGCCGCCAAATTAGTTATAACGCCGCTTGCAATAGTTTTAAGTATATTTTCCGATAATTTAATTCCTATGGCTTTGTTTATACGGGCATACATCCCCCACAAAAAACCTGCGCTTGTTAAAAATGAAACTACTGCCCCTATCCCCGGAATAGCCCCCGCCAAAGCACCTGCAGTTGCACCTTTTGTATGGAATTTAACAATATCGGCGATTTCATTTGGTAAGTTTTCATCCGCTGCTTTGTCCATATGTTTTACCAACTCAATGCTTACATGTAATACTTTCTCATCTAACATAATTATTCCCCCTTAAACAAGGCCACTATTCCCGCGACGACTATCAAACCTACTATAAACGGAATTGCGCTTACCACCAATCCGATAACAGCCGAACCTATCAATGTAATTAAAGTAATCATTTTTATTTCTCCTATTTAATCATTAAGTAATATTGATATATTTCTATCTTACAACGGTTAACCGACAATAGTATTGTCGCCTTTTTTTATTAAAATAGAGGATAGGATAGGCATAA
>CADAXZ010000042.1 GCA_902791965.1 Candidatus Proelusimicrobium bovinum
CCATTGACGCAGACGCCCAGCATAATCCTGCACAAATACCGCTTTTTATACAGGCCGCAAAGCAATCGCCGCAAGCACTTATAATAGGCGTAAGGGAGTTTGATGAAAGCGTACCGTTTTCTTCCCGTTTCGGGCGGAAGTTCGGCAATTTTTGGGTACATTTACAGACGGGAACACCCGTAAACGACATTCAAAGCGGATACCGCTGTTATCCTTTGGAAATGCTAAAGGTATTAAAAGTATATTTTAAACGCTATGCTTTTGAGGTGGAAATAGTAGTGCGTGCTTTGTGGGCGGGTTTTAAAGTTAAGGAAGTCCCCGTAAGCGTTGTTTACACAAAACAAAGAATATCCCACTTTAGCAAATTTAAAGATAATTTGCACTTAACACTTTTAAATACTTATCTTACGCTGCGCTCTATGCTGCCCATAGCGCACCGCCAATATATAAAAACGGATGATGGCCTTGCCAAGCAAAAATACTGGCAGACTTTAAAGGATAATATCGCACAAAAAGGCAGCACTAAAAGAAATGCTTTATCGGCGGCGTGGGGGATATTTTGCGGCTCTTTGGGTTTGCCCGGGTTAAGGCAGATACTTTTGTTTTGGGGTGCGGGCTGGTGGAATTTAAACCGCCTTTTGAGTATCGGTTTTGAAAAGTTTTGTATAGGCCCTTTTATACCGGCTTTATGTATAGAAGCAGGTTATTTTATGCGCAACGGGCATTTCCTTACGCAGTTTACTTTAGATACTTTAGGCAAACAAATACTTCAGCGGGTTTGGGAGTGGGTATTAGGCTCTTTTATAGTTGCTCCTCTTTTGGCATTTATAACTTTTATAACCGTTGCGGCGGCGGGATTTATTTTACAAAGGAGTTTAAATGACTGATATTAAAGAAACTACGGGCAAAAGTATCGCTTCAAAATTTAAGCATAAATTTGTTTACGGGCTTATCTTTTTGGGCGGGCGCAGTTTGGCTTATACTTTTTTATATCCTTTGGTATTAACATATTGCCTTAAAAAATCCGTAATGGATAAATCACGCGCTTATATAAACAGGCGTTTTAAACCGGAAAGCAAAGCAGCATTTTTTAAACATACTTATAAACTGAATTTAACTTTCGCTAAGACTTTAGTTGACAGGGCCGCTTTGGGTATTTTGGGGAATACGGATTTTTCTGCTGATGAAAACGCTAAAAATCTTTACGCAGATTTGGCAAAAAGCGGTAAAGGTATTATTATGCTTACGGCACATGCCGGTTGTTGGCAAAGTGCCGTAAACTGTATGGGTTTTTTAAATAAACCTATGAATATTCTTTATTACCGCAACCCCAAAGATAATGATAAAACCGTCGCACAGCATAGCGGCAGACAAGCACCGTTTAAACTTATAAACCCCGCAGGGCCTTTGGGCGGCGTCGCGGAAATGATGAGCGCCTTAAACAAAGGGGAAATAGTCTGCGCTATGGCAGACAGGGTATTTGGTAATCCCAAAAACTGTTTGCAAGCGGATTTCTTGGGAGGTAAAGTAAAAGTGCCTTACAGTTTTTACCGTATGGCGGCGGCAACGGGTTCGCCTGTAATTATAGCGTTTTTCCCTTGGGCGGGGAAAGGGCGTCTTTCAAGTATGGTATTTGAGCCTTTTTATGTACCCGATTGCGGCCCCGCCAAAGAAAATTATCAGCGATATGCCCAACAATTTATAGACAGGCTGACGGAATTTTGTATAAAATATCCTTATCAGTTTTTTAATTATTTTGACTGGTGGAATTAAAATGCAACAGCAAATTATAGAAGAAGTAAAACAGTTAATTTCCCAAAATATAGATTTGGGCGGCAATGATATTTCCGCATTCGGCGCGGATGATGCTATCTTCGGCGACAGCGGTATGTGCCTTGACAGCCTTGACGCGGTTGAATTGATTGTTTTAATACAAAAGAAATACGGTATCTTAATAGAAAATATGCAGCAGGGCCGCGAGGTTTTTAAAACTTTGGGTACTTTGGCAGATTATATAGAGAAAAACCGCACAAAATGAACACAAAAGTTGCCGTAGCGGGTATGGGCTGTTTATGCGCTTGCGGAAATACTGTTGCCTCTGCCTTTGAGGGTTGTTTAAACGGTGTTTCAAATTTTGCTTTGCCTTTAGGGCGGGTGCAGAGCAGTTATAAGTCTAAATTTCCCGTATTTTTAATTCCTCAGGAACAATATTCACAAAAACCCGACAATTTAACTTTAAGCCAATATTTTTTTATTAAAGCGGCACAGCAGGCATTTAATAAGGCAGGTATAAAACCGGAACAGTTAAATCCGAAAAGGGTTGGGGTAATTATCGGGGCTTCCGTATTTCCGTCTTTTCATTGTTTTGAAATTTATAAAAATTGGAAGAAGAATAATTTTACGGCAGCAGACGGCGATGGGATAAAGGCTTATTTATCATCCCCGCTTGCCCAATGGGTTAGCGGATATTTCGGTTTTAAAGGGCCGTTTCAGACGGTGGTAACCGCTTGTGCAAGCGGAACGGATGCTATAGGCTTGGCTAAAAATTGGATTGAAACCGGCCTTTGTGATGCTGTGCTTTGCGGCGGAACTGACGAAATAGCCGAAAGCCCTTACGACGGTTTTATCCGCCTTTTGGTAGCCACGCAAGAGCGTTGCCGCCCTTTCTGTAAAACGCGTACAGGTATAAATCTTGGAGAGGGGGCTGCCGCTTTATTGCTTGTTAATGAAGATACTTCTAAAAAATTTAACTTGCCGTGCCAAGGTTATGTTTTGGGCTACGGCAATACTTGCGATGCTTATCACCCCACCGCACCCGACCCTCAGGCTTACGGCTTAAAAAAGGCTTTGGCCTTCGCCCTTAAAGAATCTGGCTTAAAGCCGGAAGATTTAGCCTTTGTCAATGCGCACGGAACGGCCAGCCCGGCAAATGACAGTGCAGAAGCCCTCGCCTTTAATGAAATTTTACCTAATGTACCCGTTTGGGGCTCAAAGGGAACTACGGGGCATACTTTGGGGGCGGCCGGCGCTTTGGAAGCTGTACTTACTTTGCAGGCATTAAATAAAGGTATTTTACCTGCAACTAACGGCTTTAGCATTGCCGACGAAAGTCTTCATTTAATACCTACCATAAAAAACACGCAGATAACAAAGCGTTTTGCAGTATCGGATTCCTTGGCTTTCGGCGGGTGTAATGCCGCACTTGTTTTGGGGGCTTATAATGCTGCCTGATTTATATATTGACGGATTTTCCTCTTTAATCGGCGAATGCTCTTTGGAAGATTTCGCCCCGTTTTTGCAGGCGCGTTCTTTAAGGCGCGCGGACACTATTTCCAAAAATGTACTTTTATGTTGCTTTAGGGCTATGCAGCAGGCAGGATTAAACGGCGTGCAGCATAAAGATACCGGCATAAGTTTGGCTATGGGCGCGGGTGCTCTTACAAGTACCGTAAAATTTATGGACAGTATAATTGAGGACGGAGATGAACTCTCGTCGCCTACTGCTTTTGCAAGTTCGGTGCATAATTCCGCCGCTTTGGTACTTTCCGTATTTTTAAACATTAAAGGACCTTGCGTTATTACGGGGCAGTTTGATTCTTCCTTTGCGGCGGCTTTGCTTACCGCCAGGCAATTTATTGCCAAAGAAATGTGCCGCAAAGTTTTGCTTGCCGCTACTGAAGATATAAATCCTTTAGTTGCTGATATACTCTGTAAAGATAATGCTTTGCTTGCTCCTTTTATCTATTGCCCGCACTTGCCGCCTAAGCGCGCAGCCGCGGCTTTTATAGTAAGTGCAAAGCCGACGGATAAAACACTTTTTGTGTTAAAAAATATTTCTTTGGGTATTGAAGATAATTCCGCTAAAGCGCAAGAGCAAAACACTCCGGATATACAAATAAATTCCTGCGCGCATACTGCTCTTAGTTTGGCGGAATATTTAAAATCTGCAAAACCTTTTACTATGCACGATACTTTTGCGGGTGCGGTATTAAATATTAACGGAGAACCTTATGTTCAACCTTGAGCGCATAGAAGAAATTATACAAGATATTTTCCGTACGGAATTTGTGCGCCTGCGTAAAGACACTTTCGCTTTTTTTGACGATACGCCCCTGCCGCCTTTAGAAAAAATACCTTTGGAAATAAGCAAACAGGCGGCATTAAAAGCCGGAGTATTTTTCGGTTTTGAGCCTAAAGATTTTTCTTCCTTACGGCAATTAGCACAACAAGCCTTAAATGCTTGGCAGAAAAACCGTTTTATATATTTGGCGACTTCCGGCAGTACCGGCGAACCGAAACAAATTTTATATAGTGCCGAAATGATGGAAATTGAAGCACGCTGTATCGGCAAACACTTTAAAGACGCAAAACGATTTATCACTTTAACGCCTCGCCAGCACCTTTACGGTATTACCTTTGCGGTGTTTTTTCCTTATGCATATAATATTCCCGCTTTTGCCTTGCCGCCGATACCGGTAAGTCCTTGGGAGAAACTTTTAAAAGAAGGCGATTCGGTTGCCGGTTTTCCTTTATTTTGGGAATATTTTTTAAAAGCAGGCAATAAATTTCCTAAAGGTATAACTGCTATAACTTCCACAGCACCTTGCCCCAAAGGTTTATTTGAGCGCCTTAAACAGGCGGGGGCGGAAAAAGTAGCCGAACTCTACGGCGCGACGGAAACAGGCGGCATAGGCGTACGCTTTAGCGAGCAAGAGCCTTTTACTATAAATGATTATTGGGATATTTCAACAGAGCAAAATCCGCCTTTAATCAGCCGTAAGGGTATAGAAGGGTGGATTGATTTCCCCGATGAAGCCCGATTTGTCCCGCCAAGGGGAATGTTCCCTTTAAAGCGGCTTGACCGTGCCGTGCAGGTGGCGGGGGTAAATGTGTATCCTCAAGCGGTTGAAAAAGTTATAAACAAACATCCAGCAGTACAAGAATGCAAAGTGCGGCTTATGCGGCCGGAAGAAGGCCGCCGCCTCAAAGCCTTTATAGTGCTTAAAGCGGGTTATACGCCAAAGGAACTGCCTGCAATTAAGGCTTATTTGGCAGGGGCTTTATCTTCCCACGAGATGCCGCGCTCATTTACTTTCGGCCCGCACCTGCCCGTAAATTCTATGGGCAAATCTGCCGATTGGTAATAAAAAGAATATAAAATGCTATTTTTGTTATAATAGAAAATATAAAAATTATATAAGGAGTATAAATATGAAAAAATTATCTTTACTACTGTTTGTTTTTGCCGTTTGCGCATGTGCAACCGCAAAACCTAAAGAAGTTGAAAATTCCTGTAAGGTTAAAGGAGTTGATTGTTGGAAAATAGTACAAATGCTGGATAATACACAAGAAACACCTGCCAATGAGGAAGTCGCCAAAACAGATTGGTGGAATGTCCCTGGCGGTACAAAGTATATAAATAAAGATTTAGAAGATTTAGGCTTGCAAATAACATATCACATTATGTACCGCAACGGCACTTCAATAGATGTGTTGGAAGGCGACAGTGTTCCCGTAAGTGTCAAACGCAATATTGCCTTAGGTACAGCCGATTATGACGGCGTAACAGTACAATTTAAAGACGGACCTGTCTTTAACTATGATAAAGACGGCAATTTACTAAAGTAGTTTTGTAATAATGCCAAGAAAATATCCTGTATAAATAAAATACAGGATATTTTTTAGTATAGCGCAATATGTATTATCCTAAATTTAAGAAGGGAAATCCGTAAATATTTTGCAGATAAGTTTTTGATATAATACAGTTATATTTATCAGAGGGGGTATTTATGAAATTATTTCACTTTTTGTTTTTGCTTTTAATTTCTTTACCGGTATTTTGCTTTGCGGCCGAACTTAAAAAGCCGGAAGTATCTTTTATCCATGCAGTAAATAACGGCGATGAAAAAGCAGTAAAATATTACTTAAAAAACGGTGAAAACCCTAACCAAAAAGATGAGGAAGGCACGCCTTTAATTGTTTTATCGGCAAAACAAGGTTCTGCCCCTGTTATATTATTGTTAATCAAAAGCGGTGCTGATATAAATGCCGCAGATAAGGAAAACGGCGCAACCGCTTTAATGTGGGCGAGCCAAAACGCTAATACCAAAGCGGTAAAGGCGCTTATAAGTAAAAAAGCAGATATAAATATTAAAAGTAATTTGGGTGTCAGCGCTTTAATGGCGGCAAGCGGTAAAGGCAATAAGGATATAGTAAAAGCACTTATTAAGGCGGGGGCTGTCGTTAATGCGGAAGATAATTTCGGCGGAACACCTTTAATGTATGCCGCAGACGAAAAACAACACGGGATTATAAAAACCCTTGCCGCCGCCGGTGCAGATGTAAATGCCAAAGGCAAAATAGGAGAAACCCCTTTAATAATCTCTGTGGAAAATAACGATATTGCTACACTAAAGGAACTTATATCTGCAAAAGCAGATGTAAATGCAAAAGACAATGAGGGTTTTACCGCTTTAATGTTTGCCGCCGGACTTGGGCATAATGAAATTTTAGAAGAACTTATTGCGGCAGGTGCAGAGATTAATGCAAAAAACAGTGAAGATGCAAACGCCTTAATGATAGCCAGCCAGGAAGGTAAAACCCAAGCAGTAAAGATACTGCTTAAAAACGGCGCAGAGGTTAATATAAAAGCACACAGAAATCTTACGCCTTTAATCGTAACTGCTTATAACGGGCATACGGATATAGTAAAAGCACTTATTAAAGCTGGGGCTGATGTTAATGCTCAGGACTCGCAAGGCACAAATGCTTTAATGGCGGCAACAGAAAAGCAATACCTTGATACTATAAAAACGCTTATTGATGCCAAAGCCGATTTGAATTTGAAAAAAGAAGACGGCATAAGTGCTTTACACATGGCAATAGAAAACGGAAATAAAGAAATTTTTAAAACTTTACTTTTGGGCGGTGCTGATGTTAATACTGAGGATGATAACGGCAGAACGGCTTTAATGTCTGCTATAGCCTACAAACATAATGATATGGCAAAACAACTTATTGCCGCCGGTGCTGATGTAAACATAAACAATAATCTTTATAAAGTAAGTGCTTTAATCGTGGCAAGCGGCATAGGGGATGAAGATATTATTAAGACTCTTCTTACCGCCGGTGCTAATGTTAACGAATACGCCCACGAAGGATATACTCCTTTAAGTATCGCAACGGAAGAAAACCATATCCAAGCAGTTAAAACACTGCTTGCGGCCGGTGCTGATGTAAATACAAAAAACGAATACGGTGAAACCCCTTTAATGATAGCAAGCCGATCAGGCAATGCAGATATTGTTAATGTACTGCTTGCGGCCGGCGCAAAGATAAACGCAAGGAATGATGAAGGCAAAACCGCCTTAGTAATAGCGAAAGAGAAGGGCCACAAAGATATAGTAAAAATACTTAGTGCCGCAAGTAAAAAATAATATTTACTTAAAGATATAAAATGTGCAGGCTTTAGCGTTTGCCTTATTGCGCAGGAACAATTACTGTACAAAGAGTAAAATATAACATATAAAAAAATATTTTAAATATCCTCTGTTTATAACGGGGGATATTTATTTATATCTTTTTTATTATATAGTTTTAATGTTGTAAAATATATTTAATATGGAAAACACAGTAATCAACCGTGAAAGAACTATCGTCAAAACAAGCATAATAGGCATAATAACCAATGTGTTTTTAGCTGCTTTTAAGGCTGCGGTAGGCTTATTGGCAAATTCCATAGCTGTATTATTGGATGCCATCAATAATCTTTCCGATGCTTTATCTTCCGTAATTACTATTATCGGCGCAAAACTTGCAGGCAAAGCACCCGATAAAGACCACCCCTTGGGCCATGGCCGTATTGAATATTTAAGTTCTATGTTAGTTTCCGCGATTGTTTTGTATGCAGGTATAGCGGCCTTAGTGGAATCCGTCAAAAAAATATTCAAACCGCAAGAGCCTGATTATTCTATACTTTCACTTGTAATTATAGCCGTTGCCGTAGTGGTAAAGATAGTATTAGGGCGTTATGTAAAAAAGCAGGGCAAAAAGGTAAATTCCGGCGCGCTTATTGCTTCCGGGTCAGATGCTTTGTTTGATGCGGTATTATCGGCTTCAGTACTTGGTTGTGCGGTGTTTTATATGCTTTGCCATATCTCTTTGGAAGCGTATATGGGCGTAATTATCGCCATAGTGATTATTAAAGCAGGTAAAGAAATGCTTGAAGATACCTTCCACGATATTTTAGGCCGCCGTAATGATCCTGAAATAAGTAAAAAAATTAAGGAAATTATCAGCACACAACCGCAAATAATCGGCGTATATGATTTGCTTATCAATAATTACGGGCCGGATAAGAATTACGCCTCCCTGCATATAGAACTGCCCGACACTATGACAGTTGACGAAGTTGATGTCTTAACCCGCAAGATAGAAGAGGATGTATATCACAAAACTGGGGTTATTTTGACCGGCGTAGGTGTATATTCCTACAATACCAAAGGCGGGCAAAGCGCGCAAATCCGCAATAAAATACAGGAAATTATCCTCAAACACGATTGGGCCTTACAGATGCACGGCTTTTATGTTGATACCGAAAAGAAAACCCTGCGTTTTGATGTAGTGTTAAGTTTTGATATTGCCAAAGAAACCGCAACGGAAATTTTATTAAAAGAAGTCCAATCTTCCTATCCTGATTACAAAATACAAATCACCCTTGATTTAGACCTTACCGATTAAAATCCAATATAATTAATCCCCAATTTTAGATTGAAAAAGTTCTGCGACAATATGTCGTCGCAAGGTTTTTCTATCCTATATATGCAGTACAAATTATGTATAGGAGAATTATATGGCTGAACAAAAATACGAATGCAGCAGATGTCATCAGATGTTTACCTTCACTTTCCATCCTTCCGGGATGAAATGCCCATCTTGCGGAGGGCCGCTCTACCCCAGAAGGTAAATATATATACCCCGGTCATCACGGTGGCCGGGGATAGGAGTTATTATGTTTTGGAAGTATATTGAAAAAATCGATTGGATAAAGGTATTTCACCATTTCCTGGGTATGAAATATAAGGCCCTTGAGATTCAAATTACCTACTTTGGAACTGATGCGTTTAAAATAGGAGGTGGATGGCCGCGTCATACGGACCATGCCGGCCCAAACATACAGGTAACTATTTTGGGTGTCTATTTTGAAATTTCCGTTTATGATTACCGGCATTGGAATGATGCAGAAAATCGTTTTTATTTTGACGATGAACCTGTAATTTCTTGGATTGGCCACAATGGCTATACCGAAGATGACTATTGGAACGATATCAAAAAATGTGCCACAGAGCACAAATTAGACGAGGATTATTTACCCCGTTGTGAAGCGGCTTTTGTAGAAAAAATGCTTAGGTGTGAATATTTAAAAAAATTGCATGCTAAGTGGGAGGAGGAGGACAAAAAGCCGTTTGTGCTGAAACAGCCCATAGATTGGGGCAATGTAAAATATGCCAAGCGTGAGAACAGAAAGAAAAAGTATGATGTTAGAAAAGTAGGGGAAAATAAAATAGAAGTGACCGAATTTCGGGTTAAACACATTATGTCCGTAAAAGATGTGGTTACTTTGTGGAATTTGTATGATAAAGAAGGAAATTTACTAAGTAAAGCATCTGATTATAAAACCGAGGAGGACGAATATGAAATTTGAATCAATCAGAAGAAATATGAAACGCTTTGGAGATTTGCTTCACGCCTGCGGTGGTACGCAAGGAATGATTGATAAAGGCATCCCTTGGGAAAAAGTGGCGTGGGGCGGTACCTATGATAATGGCTACATTTATTTTGAAATTCGCCAACAAAAGGATGAAAAAGGCGTTTGGCACTTGTTTGTCAAAAACGGCGAAGAACTAATAGAGCGTAGCAAACGGGATTTGGCGTACTCGTGCGATTTATATGACAAGGACGGCAAATTACTTAACATTATGTTTTTTGGCCTTTAATGTGCTATTATAAGTAAAAGCGGTTAAAACTGGCCTCACAAAAAATAGCGCAATAGGAGAAAATATGACACTCATAGACTTGTTACTAGAAGAAAGAAAAATTCTTTCCGATAAGATTCTGCCGGAATCTGAAAAAAAGGAAAAATGGCAAAAGATAGTTGATAAAATTCAACAACTTATCAAATCCAGCGCAGATGTAAATATTAAAGTAGATGGTTTCGGGTATACTGTTCTTATGCTATCCTATTCCGCAAAAACGACACAAATGCTTATTGATGCCGGGGCAGATGTTAATACTCGGGATAAGAACGGAGAAACGGCCCTAATGTGGGCAAGTGCCAAAGGAGACAGTGAGAGAGTTAAGTTACTTATCAATGCCGGTGCTGATGTAAATGCGATAGATAATGTTTGTGCCCATACAGCACTCATGACAGCGAGTACCGCAGAGATTGTGCGACTTCTTATTGAAGCTGGGGCGGATATAAATTTGAGTGCTAAATCCATTTGGACGGCTTTGGAACAAAGCGTATATTGCGATCAGTATGAAAAAACTAAAATTTTACTTGCTGCGGGCGCAGATGTTAACGCAAAGAATATTCAAGATGGCAAAACAGTTTTAATGGGAGCAAGTGGAATGGGACAGAAAGAAATGGTGAAACTCCTTATTGAGTCCGGCGCAGATGTAAATGCCCAAGACAACGAAGGCCACAATGCCGTTTGGTATGCCAAAAATCATACAGATAAAAGAGTATTTCATTTTGGAATTGAACAGCCGGAAGAAAAGGTATATGCCGAAATTATTGAAATCTTAAAAAAAGCGGGGGCGGAAGAAAAATAATATCTTAATAAACGCCGTGGATAAAATTATGAAAACAAATAAAGACTTTAAAAAATTATCTCGTAAAAGTAAAAAAAATACAAAACATATTTCTATTACAGGTTTACAGCGTCTTATTAAACTGATGATTATTTTAGACCAAGGCAC
>CADAXZ010000043.1 GCA_902791965.1 Candidatus Proelusimicrobium bovinum
CACGGTGTAGGCTGGTGCGCTCCCCAGCAGGGCGCATGCAAACTTACGCTTAATGTTAAAAACGGCGTAATTAAAGAGGCTTTAGTTGAAACTTTAGGCTGCTCCGGTATGACGCACTCCGCCGCTATGGCTGCGGAAATCCTTCCCGGAAAAACCATTCTTGAGGCCTTAAATTCCGATTTAGTCTGCGATGCTATCAATACGGCTATGAGGGAATTGTTCCTTCAAATCGTCTACGGCAGAACACAGAGTGCCTTTTCCGATAACGGCTTGCCGATAGGCGCAGGTATGGAAGATTTAGGTAAAGGTTTGCGCTCCCAAATCGGCACTATGTACAGCACTGAGGCCAAAGGCCCTCGCTATCTTGAAATGGCAGAAGGGTACGTGTTGGAAATCGGCCTTGATAAAAATAACGAAGTCATAGGCTATAAATTTGTCAATTTAGGCAAAATGATGGATGCTATCAAAAAAGGCGAAGACCCCAAAACCGCTTTTGAAAAGAATGTCAATTCCTACGGCCGCTTTAACGAAGCCGTAAAGAAAATTGACCCGCGCAAAGAATAACAGGGAGATATACAGAATATGATTACATTTGAAGGTTATGAAAGAAGAATAGATAAAATCAATGCCGCTTTGAAAGAAAACGGTATCGCCTCCCTTGAAGAAGCAAAAAAGATTTGCGACGACAAAGGCATTGATGTAGAAAAAATCGTAAAAGGCATTCAGCCTATTGCTTTTGATAATGCCGTTTGGGCTTATACAGTCGGTGCGGCTATCGCTATTAAAAGCGGCGTAAAAACTGCGGCCGAAGCAGCCGAAAAAATCGGCGTAGGCTTGCAGAGTTTCTGCGTGCCCGGCTCTGTTGCTGACCAAAGGGAAGTGGGCCTTGGCCACGGTAATTTGGCCGCTATGCTTTTAAGGGAAAATACAAAATGTTTCTGCTTCTTGGCAGGGCACGAATCTTTTGCCGCCGCGGAAGGCGCAATCGGTATTGCCAGAACAGCCAATAAAGTAAGAAAAGAGCCCCTTAAAGTTATCCTTAACGGTTTGGGTAAAGATGCTGCTTATATTATTTCCAGAATCAACGGCTTTACCTATGTTGAAACCTCTTATGATTACTATACGGGTAAACTTAATATCGTAAGCGAAAAAGCATTTTCCGAAGGTGATAAAGCCAAAGTTAAATGCTACGGCGCAGACGATGTAAACGAAGGCGTCGCCATTATGAGGCACGAAGATGTTGATGTTTCCATTACAGGCAACTCCACCAACCCTACACGCTTTCAGCACCCCGTAGCCGGCACATATAAAAAATGGGCAGGCGAACACGGTAAAAAATATTTCTCCGTTGCTTCCGGCGGCGGTACGGGCAGAACGCTTCACCCCGATAATATGGCAGCCGGCCCTGCTTCTTACGGTATGACAGATACTATGGGCCGTATGCACGGAGATGCGCAATTTGCGGGTTCATCTTCCGTACCTGCTCATGTTGATATGATGGGCCTTATCGGTATGGGCAATAACCCTATGGTAGGCGCAAGCGTAGCCGTAGCGGTTGCCATTGAAGAAGCCACAAAATAAAAAGTTTTACTTAAACTTTTAAAGCCCCGCTTAACGGCGGGGCTTTTGCATATAGTTTGTGGAATTTTAATATAAATTTTTTAATTAAAAGACCTATATTTTTTTGTTATATTGTATCTTACGGAATTGGTCTTTAGCCCTATATCTGCATAGGCCTTTTGTCTCTTTATATATAACTAATAAATAGATATACTTAGATTATAATGCTATATTCAAGGCCTGATGTATAGATCTATATGTTTTATTATTTTTCAGGTCAATATGCCTGTTTATGCCTTGATGAATGCAGAAGTAAATAATTTTGATACCGGTAATAATTATAAGGATTACGGTGTATATAATATTGTTAACGGAAATATTATTGCAAATTGTTTGATAAAAAATGTAAAAAGAAAGCAGATCCGTTTTCATATTAAAAGAGTGATATGTACCGTTATTTGAATGCATTTGAAACTAAATTTAAAGAATAAAACAAGAATTGATTATGAAAAATATATTGTTTGCATTATTGATACCTTTATTTGCGCTGACAAGTGTATTCGCTAAAGCGCCGTATGGGGAATTGGATGATTTTGATAAACCTCAACATTATAAAGATTACGGTGTGTATAAAATAATTACCGGCAGACCTATTAAGTATTATTTAGAGTTAGAAGACGGGGCATCCATACTTGATTATGAAGATTTTGAGCAATACGATAACAGAGAAGAAATAAAGATAGATCCTCTAAGCAGAGTCGCTTTTGAAATAACTGCGGAAAATGCCTTAAAATTTTGGCCTTATGAAACTTACAGAAAAATAAAAGAAGCCGGCAGAATGGATGAATTTGCCGATATTTTGCCTTTTTTGGCGGCAATAAAACTTCAGCAGGTAAATAGTTTTAAAGAGTCAGATATAACTTTTCGCTTTGCACCTGTGTCGTATATCGTTTCAGCGTGCGGCGGCGGGGCAAAAGGTTGTCATTCAGGCAACGGTAGGCCTTCTATTATAATATTGCCAAATCCTATGATGCAGGAAAAGAAAGATAAAAAAACATTGGCAGGTGACTGGGTAAAAATTAAAGTAGAAGATAATAAATGGTATAATTCCGCCTTGGAAGTATCTTTACACGAAGTAGGCCATTATTATGCTTTGGCAGACCAGTATAATACAGTTAATGCCTCGCCTGTATATTCTACTTCCGACAGAATCGGTAAAGATTCAATTATGTCAAAAGGGGATAAATTATCAATTACCTGTGATGATGTCGACGGTTTTATCAATATTATAGACAGGTCTTATTATAAGGTTATGGGGCAGTATCCTGTCCGCGCCCAAAAAGGCTGGAAGAGTTTTTGCGATAATACTAAATTTGTCAATGCCAAGCCCCAAAATAAGAAAAAGTATAAAACGGAAGATTGTGTTTATACCTATAAAAAGAACGGTGATATAGCAACAAAAGTATGCAATACCCCTTTTGATTTTACAGGCAGACAGATTGTAAAAGATAAAAATGGTTTTATCGTTGCCGCAAAAGACACAGCCAAGGGTATTGTTTCCGGATTTGATTATTATTTAGATGAACAAGAACCTGTTATAGAGGCATATACATATTTCGCGTCAGATAAAGATAATATAATAGGTTCATTTTATATAACAAGGGAACAAGATACCGGCTATTGGTCTTTTAGGCAAAACGGTATTTCTAATAGTGTTCTGTTTGATAATAATATCTGCCAAATAACTACCTACGGGGATGCAAACGAATTTTTTGAAATTGGCGAAAATAACAGTTTAAAATCTTATACCTATTCTACGCAACTTACCCGCACTATGGATGAGCGCCTCGGCTATAAAAGTATTTTGTTAGATAAAAAAATTCCTTTTTCCATAACAAGATATGATTTTGCCAAAGACGGCTTTAAATGTAAATTTGAAATAAGTTCTTACGATATTGACGGAAATAAAGAATGGATATTTAATTATGATAAACAAAATAAGTTTTCTTCTATTCAATATCCTGATAAGAAAAATCTTAGTTATTTTATTAACAAATACAATATTTCTGCTGAAGATTTTGAACAAGCAGCCAAAGAAAGATGCCTTATGAAAGTAAATTATGATTTGAATAATAAAATAAAAACCTGCCAATTAATAGGTATGGCAGAAAAACAAATTAAAAGGTAAATCCAAACTGAATAAAAGCCCCTTATGAAAGGAGCTTTTATAGGGATTTATTATGAGTAATTTTGTACATATTTAATAAATAGGCCTTTGGTCCTATAAGAAAATAGGCCCAAAAACCCTTGAGCATAAGATATAAAACATATAGAATTTATATATAAATAAAACTTAAAGGAGCAAAATATGCTTATTAATTGCAATTTTAATAATAGCGTTAAGCCTGAAGTATATAACTTAAGCCGCTTTAAGTATTTTATTTATAATGTAAAGGCAAAAAGTTTCAGATGTTTAATTAAATGCGGATTACCTTCGGCGGACATCTTTCCTTGCGGCGGAACTGCCGAAAGCCGCAGAATGAGAATGTGCGATTTTTGACAAGGTGTCTAAAAGTTTTAGACGCCTTTTTTAAGGCTTAAAAGTTAAAAGTAAATTAAAAAACGGCCTTAATGATAATTAAAACGGTGCTTATTTATTATGAAAAAATATCTTTCTAAATTAGCAGTTAAGTTTATCTCTTTAATATTGGCATTTTCAATTCTTTTTGAATGTAATGCCCCTGCTTTTGCTGCTGTAAAGAATGATAGTAATGCCGCTGCGCAAGAACTGTCTGATTTTGCCGTTAATGATGCCGTTTTAAATAATTTTGATGAAAGACTTTCGGAATTGTTCCAAGCCGGACAAGAAGGGAATTCTTATGAAGCCTCTTTAAACAGAGATGTAAAAAATGCAATTAATGCTTTAGAAAATTCCGCAGACAGGAAAAAGATAATTTCTCTTAAAGAAGCAGGGAAAGACAAATACGGTAATTTATGGCCGATGTATGTAAGTGCCGCAGGAAGCAAAAATATCGCCGCTTTGGAAAAAGCCCTTCTTAAATTCTTAACGGAATATTTTGCTTCGTTTGAAGTGATGCCGTTTAATAAATTTGAAGTTTTTTATAACCAAAGCGTAAAAGATGCCGCAAAAACTTATGTAAATAAATTTTGGAATAAAAACCAAATTTATGCACCTTTTAAAAGCCCTGAAAGTGCCGTAGAGGCTTCCATAAAACAGAGTTGGCCTGTTAAGCAGAGTTATGAGGCTTATGTAAAAGAGGCTAAGGCAGAAATAGCCTGGCGCAAAGCCAATGAACAGAAAATAGAAGAAGGCGGATATAAAGTTGTCAGGGCTTATGTAAAAGCAATAAATCCGGAAGTGCTTTCTCCCGTAGTGCTAAATAATTTAATCAATTTAGAATTAGGCGGCAAAAAAGTTATTACAGAGCAGGAAATAACAGCTATAAGAAATTATACTGTCGCCCGTATAGAAAAACAAGATTTAAAAGCCTTAAATCTTAGTTTAATCAGCAGTAATAAAGATAAAAAAATTGCGGCACGCCTTTTGCAGGATATTATAGAAGTTATTGTATCAGGCGGATATACTGTTAATCAGGCGGGGGCATATTCCAAAGCAGTAGAAAAACTTATTTACAAAAGCGAAGATACGGCTGGCTTTAATCATATTTTAAGTACAAGTTTTGCTTCTTTATTGGCAGTTAAAGATTATTCCGCTTTAAGAAGAATTTTGAACCGTTATACCGCTAAGGAAAATGAAGGCGCAGATTGGGGGGATTATATTTCCTTAAGTTTCTATGCCGATAAAATACACAACTCAAAAGGTAAATATTTGGGAAAGGCTTCCGAACTTGCGCAGTATACCACAAAATACTCTTATGAAAATACTTTTACCGATTTAGCGCAATTGCTGGCAGAAGACGGCAGTAATGAAGCCCTTAAAATTTTAAAAGAATACGGAGTTGATTTAGGTCTTAAATCATCTATAAAACCATTCCTTTACGGCGCTTTAAAAAGCGGTAAGAGCGGTTTGCCTTTAAGTGCGGCTTCAGTTATAGCAGCCGATTTTATTAATCTTTCTATGGGCGATATTGCTGCAACGCAGGAATATGATATAGATAAATCTTTATTTGCTAAATATCCTTCAGTTAAAAGTAAATTGGCAAACGGGGCCGTAATAACGGATGCTAAACTTAAGGAGCGCAAAGCAGACCAAAAGACTTTCGGGTATTTCCACAGGGCTGCTGTTTCCGGAGATATACTTCTTTTGATATGGGGTACTATCGGGCTGATTAAAATAGGCGGCAAGGCTATGGCTTTGGGCCGTTCTGCTTATGCGGCGGTAAAAGCCGGCAGAATCACAAATACTGTCAAGAAAGTTGCTTATATCCGCGCCAATTATGCAAAGATGAGCAAATATATTGCTGTGAGAAATGCTTTGCAGAGTATGAAATTAAAGGCTCAAGCAGGGCAGTTAAGGCTTTTAGGTAATGTAGAAGAAGCAAGGGCATTAGCAAATTCAAGGACGGCTTTAAAAGTACAAGCAAGGGCAAATCAAGCCCAACTTGTTAAATTAGGCCAAATAAGGGATAATGCCGCGGCGGATTTGAGCAATACTGCTGCCCCTACGGCAAGGCAGACTGCAAGAGCAAATCTGGCTGATGCTCAATATAATGCAAGACAGACACAAATAGATTTCTTAAATAAAGCGCGTATGTATAAAGCAGGTTTTGATGCTAAAAATGCTGCTTATACGGCGGAAGTTGAAGCCTATAATGCTAATGTCGCCAGATATAACAGCCTTTTATCAAGATTAAACGGTGCTTCACCGGAAGAAGCGGTAAAAATCAATTCCGAACTTGCATATTTAAGGTCTGTTTTGGATATAAAGCCGATAGCCCCGTCTTATACTATTGGCGAGTTAGATTATGTAAATGCCTCTAATGCTTTTAACAGTGCATTAAATAATTTTAACGGTGCGCGTACAGCATTTAAGCAAACGGGATGGTGGTACAGAAATATAACTGCCCCTTGGAAAACCGCCCCTGCCGGCGACGGCACTTTAGGCCTTTGGAAATTGGAAACAGACCCCGGCATTACTTTAGCGCAGGCTCTTAAAATTAACAGGCCTTATAATCCTAATTATACTTCCGGTGTAAAATTATTTAATAATGCAGGTGCGCAAAGCGGTAATGTAAATAAATTTTACCAATTCCTTGATGCACATCATTTACAACCGATAACATCAGGCCTTAAATTTATAAATAATAAGGCAACATTATTCGGGTTTTCCTTACTGTTTAACTATAATGTTGCTACGGTAAATCCTTGGGCCTTGGAAGGCGGAAGGGCCGCAACTTTCGCTACTGAACTTGTAGCAGACGGCAGTAAGACATTAGAAAATGCAAAACTTTTAAAAGCACTTGGAGGTTCTCTTCCTTTAAGTTCTTTGCCGAATGCTGTTAAGCCTGTAAATGTAGTAGATCCTAAATTCTTACAATTTTATAAGGCTGTGCCTTTACCTGGCGGCAATATCATAAGTGATTTTACGCCTAAAGCGCTTTTTGCTACAACGGGCCAATTAACTGTCTTAACAGGCGCAAGCATTGGCTTGCCGCTTATGTTTGGCAGGGATTTGCTTTCCGCTTACAGTAATGCTTTTCTTAAAAAGCCTGTTGCTGCTACACTAAAGCCTTCTGCGGCAACCTCTTTACGGTTAAATGATAATATTGGCTATAATACCGGTATTGAACCTTGGACTTTATTTAACGGCCGTTTTGGCGAAGCACCAAAATATTTCTACGAAATACCTGCTGTTCCCCGCGGTATTGCCAATGTAGAGGCAGAAGATGTTTTACCGTCTTATGTAAAACAATACGGCGGTTCTGTTGCTATTACTCCTCAAATTATAAAGGAAAGAAAAGCCCTTAATAATGCTTGGAGTACGGTAGAAAACAACTGGCGCGGCGGTGCTAATGCCGTACTTGCCGAAATGGAAATGGAAGGCATTACCTTTGAAGTCCGCCACGGTTATGCTATTGAAGATGAAGAAACAGGGGAAATTATAGTACAAGGCCCTGTTTTAAGAAGAATAACAGGCAATTTCTCAAATTTCGGCCTTACCAAGATACTTTACAAACATTCCGCATTAGGCGGCAGAATTTTACAGTATGCAGGATCCCAGTATGTAAATAAAGAAGATTTTGCCGCTTTACCGTTTATTATAAGAAATTTTGAGCCGGAAATTTTGGATAATAATAAGACTTTACGCTATGTTCTGCAAGATGATAGCGGGCAGGCATTGATAGTTGTTTTTAAGGCAAAATCTAAACGCAGATTTAACCTTATAACAATGTATTATAAAAAGGAGATAACAGACGGATTAAAGATTTCCGGCAGGCTTACTGGTACTTTATCTAAAAAATTAGGCTTAAAGCCTCGCTTTGAAAAAAATGCTCCTGTTAGTATGGTAGAGGCCGAGGAAGAAATTGATAATACTGCGGTGTCGTTTGCATCTGCAGATACCAATCTTAAAGACAGAGCCTTTACAATGTCTGTAATTAATGCAGACGGCAGAGAAGTTATGCTCCCTGTCAATTTAAGTTTTAACGAAAATTTCAAAACAAACGGATATAGTAATGTAGTTTTCAATAAAGGCGTGGCGGAATTAAGACAGTTTGAAAAAGACCCGAGAGTTATGTCAAACTTCTTTATAGTGCTTAAAAACCAAAATAAGAGTTTTAAACACTTTGTAGATGCACTTAAGGCGTCGGGCCAGACAATAACTGTAAAATTCTTCCAGTACGGTATAAAGCCTCGTAAAACTATTACTACAAATCTTTATAACGGAAACGGTACATCAGTTTTACCTGTAAAAGTAATTACAGATCCTAACTTCCTTAAAGAAGGCAGTAAATTAGTTTTGACACCTTCTGGCAGGATAGGTGTGCTTTCGGCTAAAGGTTATATGCCTGATTTAATTGACGATACCGCAGTATTGCGTATTCCTAAAAACCAAACGGAAACATTCTTAAAAATCCTTCCTTTGACGGCTAAACCTTTACCTATTGAGATTATGCCTAATTATAACAAAGCCAATGTCATTATAGAAGAAGGCTTTTATATTAACCCGAGTTTGGGTAAAACTTTAGGCCCTGTATTGCCGCAATCTTTAGGCGTCAGCGAGGCATTTGCTACCAATTTAATGTATATAGTAAATTATATGCCAGGCTTGTTAAGCCCGCTTTTAAATCCTCTGATAAAGAAGTTTGGTGAAGTAGCGGTATTTAAGTTCTCTATTTTGATGTCAAGTGTCGCGGCGCTTTTACCGGTATTTTTTGGGTTTTATGGTTATTCTTCACAGATAGAGCCTACTGCTATAAGAAGTGTTTCTTTAGGCATAGCGTTATTTGCTTTGGCATTTTCCATAAATGTAAGGAATGTTGTGGGAAATACTCTTATCAATATGAACCGCGGTGCAATGCCTATTGCAAAAGAAAAGAAAAAAGATGAAACGACAGTATCGCAAGCCGCAAAGGTAACTACTGATATACTGTGGGAAAAGACCAAAAAATTATTTACAAACGGAACAGATTTCTCTATGGAAGATATATTGTTCTATAACCGCAGTTTTATCAATAAAAATTTAGGTACAATGGCTTTCCTTATTGCCCCGTCTGCTCTTAATTACGGCGGAAATTTATTTGGGTTGGATTTGAATTTTGGCTGGGATGTTGCATTGCCTTTGTATGCCGCTTACAGTGCTTATGCCGGCTGGAAAGTACATAATACAAATTTAAGGGACAAAAAGATTATAGAAGATATAAAAACAGATATGTACCAAATTTCTGCGGAAGATACTCCTGCAATGGTTGAGAAGAATAAAAAATCTTTCTCTGAAAGTTTAAGTGAAATTTGGGATACGGCAGTTCATAAAGAAGGCGTACTTAATATTTCAACGGCTATGGCTTTGGCTACCGCACACGAACTTTCCGTATCAAGTGCATTTTCTTCCACTCTTTACCAAACTATTCCTGACGGGGATATGGCTACAATAATGGTAATAGGCATTTTGTACGGCTCTTTAATGGCTGGCAGGTTGCTTGGCAATGTAACTGCTACAAGGATGTCTGCGGGGACTTCATATCTTGGATATTCAGCCCTTTCCTTGGGCGGTACTGCTGCAATAGCGGCAGGTATTGTGGGGGATATGTCTTGGTTAGTATTAACTGGCGGTGTTATAGCAAGTATAGGCATAGGTAATTATTTCTCCCAGATGTTTGCTTATATCATAAGGAAACACCCTGACCTGCAATCTCAAATTTCGCAAGTATTGTCCTTTACAATGCCTATTGCGGTCGGGCTTTCAATGCCGATAACATATCTCAATGATTGGTTCGGCGTACCTTATGCCCGTGTAATGGCTGCTTTTGCAATGCTTGTAAGCAGTTTGGTAATGACAAAAGATATGATGGAATCTTCTACCTTGTACAAGTTTATTGTGCAAGAATTTAAAGAGGCCCATGACTATGTAGTAGGCTTATTTAACAAGAAACCGGCTGCGGAAGGGGAAAAAATAAATACGGATGATACAACCGGCCCAGATATAAATAATGCCGAGCCGCAAAATTAAATTATTTTAAGCAAGAAACAACAGCCCCGCAGGTCTTATCCTTGCGGGGCTGCATACTTTATATAAAGTTTTATTTAATAAAATACTTTTCTTCTTTGTTCGGGCGGAATCATTTCTTTTACGGGTGCTTCGCCTAATGCTATACCAAAGGGCATTTGTGCAACTAATTTCCAATTAGGAGGCAAATTAAATGCTTTGGCGACTTCCGTATCTATAAGAGGGTTGTAATGCTGTAAATTGGCCCCAATACCCATAGCGGCAAGGCCAGTCCATATAATATATTGCAGCATACCGTTTGCCTGCTGCGCCCAAATAGGGAATTGCGCACTGTAAAGCAAATATTCGGCTTGAAGTGCCTGTGTGGTTTTTACATCTTCAAAAAATAAAACTGTGCCGAATGCTTTGGCAAAAGAGTTTATTTTTTCTTCCGTTGCAGCAAATTTTTCCGCAGGGACAATTTTTTTAAGTTCCTGTTTGGCTATTTTCCATATTTTAGCGTGATTATCGCCGAAAGCAACAACAAGCCTTGCTCCTTGGCTGTTAAAAGCAGAAGGGGCATTTAAGAGAGCGAAATCTATAAAATCTACAATCTCTTTTTCCTGTATGGTTGCTTTGTTTGATAAAGTATAAATACTTCTTCTTTTGCGTATTGCTTGATTGAGTCGGAATAATAAGTATAAAGTTTTAAGAGAAAAAAATCAATACCCGTTAATTTTTAATTAAACAGGTAATATTATTTTTAGTTGTCGGGCAAATAATGAATATTTAAACAGATTAATTATTGACGGGAATGCTGTCTGTTTGTTCTTCAGCCGTTGCGGGAAGTTCTTGCGCCAAATTTAATACTATATTAAGCGTAAGGCGCAGTTGTTCAAAAAAATCTTTTTCTTCTATATTTTCATCGGGCTGGTGCGGGCCGCCGCTTTCTTTTTGTATTAACGGGCCGATTCCGTAAGTTATAACGCCGTGGCGGCGCAAAAATTCGCTCTCGCTTGAAGCGGGTGTAATCCCGGGTAGAACAAGTATATCTGGATTAATTTCTTTGGCGGCTTTTTCTATTGCTTTAAAAAGCGGGTCATTAAAATCTTGCGGCGGTTGCGGAAAGGGCATTTCCGGTTTTTCTATTACGGTAAGTGTTATTGTTTCGTCTTCTTCAAATAATTTGCCCAATTCTTCTACAAAGGCCATAGGATCGCTTTGGGGCAAAAGTCTGCAATTCAAATTTGCTGATGCTTCATTTAGCAGGGTGTTTGCTTCATTTCCGGAAGTTAATACGGTAGGTGTTAAAATGTCGGAAATTTGTGTTTTAAAAAATTCATCTTCGCTGATGATTTGTGCTGCCTGTTGTGCTTGGGCTTCGTCTGATGATTCCAGCAGTTTTAATGTGGTTTTTGCGTCATCATCCTGATAAGGATAAATACGGGCAAAAAACTCTTTTGTTAAGTGTGAAAATTTAAAAGCGGGCTGGTAATTTTCAATAGCGGAAAGTGCTTGGGATAGTTTATAAATAGCATTGTTTTGCCCTACGGAAGCAGCATTGCCGCTATCGCCTTTGGCAGTTAAAAGTATATCCATATACATTTTTGTTGCAACTTCCACAAATAAAATATCAGACGGATTTTGCCCTGTATTTTTTATAAGCCCGCCGCCTTCATTAAGTGCATAAGCGGCTTTTAGTTTTTCCGGATGGCGGTCATAAAGGAATTTAAGTCCCTTTTCACTTCCGCTTTCTTCATCGGATGTAAAAACAAAAATAATATCCCT
>CADAXZ010000044.1 GCA_902791965.1 Candidatus Proelusimicrobium bovinum
GCGGTAAGGAGTATCCTGCATCAAGGTTTGGTGTAGGTATGCCCATAAAGGAAAGATTAGCCCCGTCTGTTCCGCCCCTTACTGATTGTATTTCTGTATTTAGGCCTTCTTCTTTTAAAGCCTCTTGCGCAAGTTTTAAAATATGGGGGTGTTTATCTAAAACCTGCTTCATATTTTTATATTGCGGTGTTAAAGTAAGTTCAATTTTGCTGTTAGGATATTTTAGTTGCTTTTCGGCAATAATTGCTTTTAAAAGTTCAGCCTGCTGTTTTATGCCTTCTTCGCTGAAAGAGCGGATAATGGCTTTGGCTGATGCTTTTTCCAAATCAGCCGTTAAAGCGGTAAAGCAGATAAAATCCTCTTTGCGGCAGGTAGTTTCCGGCAGTTTGCTTTCGGGCCAGGCAGAAATTATATCGCTTAAAATGCGTACGGGGTTTTCCATAATATCTTTTGCCATACCCGTATGCGCCATAACGCCTTTAACTTTGATATTTGCCGCAAAAGCATTAAATGTTTCCGCTACAATACCGTCGCCGCATTCGCCGTCAAGCGTAAAAGCGAAATCCGCTTTAAAATTATCCTTTTGAAAATGTTTTGTGCCAAAACCGATTTCTTCATCCGGTGTAAAGGCTACTTTAATTTGTCCGTGTTTAATCTCCGGATGTTTGAGTAAATATTGCAGCATTACAATTATTATTGAAATACCTGCCTTATCATCAGCGCCCAAAAGCGTATCGCCGGAAGCCGTAACAATATCGTGGCCGATACAATCATTTAAAGCGGGGGACATTTTAGGCGTAATAATTATATTATGTTCTTTACTTACTACTATATCGCCGCCCTGATAATTTTTGTGCAATTGCGGTTTTACGGTTCTGCCTTTTGTGCCGCCCGGGAAAGTATCCATATGCGCAATAAAGCCTATAACCGGTACTTTATATTCAATATTAGCGGGCAAAGTTGCGGTTATATGGCAATGCTCTGTGAGAATAATATCTTCAAGTCCTAAGGTTTCTAAATCTTTTTTTAGGATTTTTGCAAATTCAAACTGGGTTGGCGTAGAAGGGGAAAGATTTGTATCTTCTTCACTGCCGGATTCTATTTGTATATATTTTGTAAAAGTTTTTAACAAATGTTCTTTTAAGTGTTGCATAAGGCTCTCCTAAAGTATTTGCGTTTGTGCTATATTTTATATATCATTGAATATATAAATATTATAGAATTATTTTAGGAGTTTACCAATGAAAAAGATTTTTCTCTTATTGGCTTGTTTGTGCGGCTTTGCGGCGTGCAGTACGGTTCAATCGCTGCAATCAATGCAGCAGGCCGTGAACTGCCGTTATGAACTTCTTTCAGCAAATGTAAGTGATTTTTCCTTAAGTGATATAGACCTTGATGTAAAAGTAGGTATAACAAACACAAGCAAAACACAGGCGGCTAAATTAAACCGTTTTGCGGGTAAATTATATATTAACGATGAAGAAACTACCGCAATCAATTTCGGCAGTTATGATATTGCTCCTGCAAGTACGGAAGTTGCCAAAGCCTCTTTAAATTTACCGTTTTCTAAGGTAGGTAAAAATGTAATCGGTTTGGTAACTACCAACAGTAAAGCAATAAATTACAAAATCAAAGGAACAATGTATTTTTCAACACCGCTTGGGGAATTGCCTTTCCCTGTAGTAATAGAGCCTAAACAGGACAAATAAAACCGTTTTGTTTTATTATTTTAAATTAAATTGAGGAGACTTATACAAATGGCGCAACAAAAAACCGCCGACGCTGAATTAAGCGCGATAATAAGTAAGTGGAAACACGTCGAAGGCAGCCTTGTAATGATGCTGCATTCGGTACAAGATAAGTTAGGGTATGTACCAAGGGAAACCGCAATGGTAATCTCTAAAGAAACCGGCATACCTTTAGCAAAGATATATGAAGTATTAACCTTCTATCATTTCTTTAAATTAAATCCGCCTGCCAAATGCCAGATTTCCGTCTGCACCGGCACAGCGTGCTATCTTAAAGGCGCGCCGGAAATTTTAAAAGAAATTGAAAAATGCACAGGTGTAAAAGACGGCCAGAGTTCTGCCGACGGCAAATATTCCGTTACAAGTTTAAGGTGCATTGGGTGCTGCGGGCTTTCGCCTGTTATTTCCATTAACGGAAAAATATACGGTCAGGTTAAACCTGCACAGGTAAAAGATATTCTCGCTGAAGTAGAAAAAACGGGGGCCGCTAAATGAACAATCTTGTAAACGAAATTAAAGAAAAATTTGATAAACAATATTCCAAAATCAATAACAGAGTTGTAATTTGCGGCGGTACAGGCTGTATTGCCGGCGGCTCTATGGAAGTTTATAAAGCCTTCCAAGAAGAATATAAAAAACGCGGGCTTGATTTCTGCCTTGAAATTACAGACGGCTGCAGGGAAAAATCTACCTATATTTCCAAGAGCGGATGCCAAGGCTTTTGCGCTCAAGGGCCTTTAGTAAGCGTAGGGGAAATTTTCTATACAAAAGTTAAAGCAGCGGATGTTCCGGAAATTGTGGAAAAAACCGTTCTTAAAGGGGAAGTAGTAGAAAGGCTTTTATATGTAAACCCTGTTGACGGCACGCATTGTAAAACCCTGCACGATATTCCTTTCTATCAGAAACAGCACCGTATTTTGCTTGCCGATTGCGGTAAAATCAACCCGGAAGATATTAACGAATATATATCCCACGGCGGTTATTTCGGTTTAAAGAAAGCCTTGGAAATCGGACAGGAAGGCGCAATAGCCGAAATGAAGGAAAGCGGCCTTCGCGGCAGAGGCGGCGCGGGATTTCCTACTTGGCTTAAATGGGATTTAACAAGGAAATCACAGGCCGACCAAAAATATATGATTTGCAACGGCGACGAAGGCGACCCTGGCGCTTATATGGACAGGTCCTTACTTGAAGGCAATCCCCATTCCGTAGTTGAAGGTATGATTATTGCCGGTTTTTCCATTGGAGCAAGCAAAGGTTTATTTTATATCCGCGCGGAATATCCTTTAGCCATTGAAAGGATACAAAAAGCCATAGATGCCTGCTACAAAACAGGTATTTTAGGTAAAAATATTTTAGGCTCAAATTTCAGTTATGATTTGGAAATCCGCTACGGTGCAGGCGCATTTGTCTGCGGGGAAGAAACCGCTTTAATCGCCTCTATTGAAGGCAACCGCGGTACACCCCGCCCCAAACCGCCTTTCCCTGCCCAAAAAGGTTTATGGGGCAAGCCTACGGCTATTAACAATGTAGAAACTTTAGCCACCGTTCCTTATATTTTGACAAAGGGCGGCAAATGGTATGCTTCTATGGGTTCTGGCAAATCCACAGGTACAAAAGTATTTGCTATGACTGGTAAAGCCAAGAATACAGGCCTTATTGAAGTACCTATGGGTATTACTTTAAAGGAAGTCGTTTACGATATTGGCGGCGGCCCGCTTAAAGGCGATAAAGTAAAAGCCGTGCAGACCGGCGGACCTTCCGGCGGCGTTATACCCCCGCAGTATTTTGATATGCCTATTACCTATGAATCCTTACAGGAAATCGGCTCTATTATGGGTTCGGGCGGTTTAATCGTTATGGACGAAACCGATTGTATGGTAGATATTGCCAAATTTTACCTTGAGTTCTGCGTTGACGAGTCCTGCGGTAAATGCTCCCCTTGCAGAATAGGCGGCTACCAACTTTTAAGCATTTTAAATAAAGTTACCAAAGGCACTGCCAAGGAAGAAGACTTAGATAAACTGCAAAAAATAGCAAAAGGTATGCAGAAGGCTTCCCTTTGTGCTTTGGGGCAAACCGCTCCCAATCCGGTGCTTTCAACGATAAGGTTCTTTAAAGAAGAATATGAAGAACATATCAAAAACAAACATTGCCCTACCGGCAAGTGTAAAGACCTTGTTTCGTACAAAATTACGGATAAATGCGTAGGCTGCGGTATGTGTAAAAAAGCCTGCCCTGTCGGCGCTATCAGCGGCGAATTAAGAACGAAACATTCCATTGACCAAAAGAAATGTATAAAATGCGGTCAATGCTTCAATACTTGCAAATTAAAGGCGATAATTAAAGGATAATAAGAATATGATTAAAGCAAAAATTAACGGCAAACCGGTAGAGGTTAAAGAAGGTACAACTATTTTAGAAGCGGCCAAAATAGCCAATATTACTATCCCCACGCTCTGCAAGCACGAGGATTTAGAGGCTACGGGCGGATGCGGTCTTTGTATCGTAAAAATTAAAGGTTCTCCAAGGCTGCCGAGGGCCTGCACTACGGAAATTACCGAAGGTATGGAAGTAATCACCCACGACCCCGAACTTACAAATGTAAGGCGCACTGTGTTGGAGTTGATTATGTCCAACCATCCGAAGGATTGTCTTGTCTGTGCGAGAAACCAAAATTGCGAACTTCAAAGGCTTTGTGCGGAATTCGGTATCAGGGAAAATGCTTTCCCTACCATTGTTGACCGCCAACCGCATAAATTTGATGATTCAACAGGCTCTATTACTATCGATGCCACAAAATGTATTTTGTGCGGCCGCTGCGTACAGGTCTGCCAGAAAGTGCAGAATGTTTGGGCTTTAGCCTTCTTGCAGCGCGGTATCAAAACAACGCTTTCGCCAGCTGGTAATATAAGTTTGAGCGAATCGCCGTGCGTAAAATGCGGGCAATGCTCTGCGCACTGCCCTGTCGGTGCTATTGTCGAACATGATGATACGCAAAAAGTATGGGATGCTTTGGCAGACGAAAATAAATATTGCGTTGTGCAGATTGCCCCTGCTGTTCGTGTCGCGATAGGCGAGGCTTTCGGTTTCCCCGTAGGTGCTAACTTGACAGGCAAACTTAATGCCGCTTTGTATGAATTAGGCTTTAAAGCCGTATTTGATACAAATACTGCCGCGGATGTTACGATTATGGAAGAAGCCAGCGAATTTAAACAGCGCTTAACCAAAGGCGGCGTATTACCGCTTATTACAAGTTGCTGCCCTGCTTGGGTTGATTTTATGGAAAAATACCATACAGATATTATGGATAATTTCTCCAGCGCAAAATCCCCGCAGGCTATGATGGGTGCTTTGGCAAAAACTTATTATGCGCAAAAGCACGGCATTGACCCTAAGAATATGGTAATGGTATCAATAATGCCTTGTACCGCCAAGAAGTATGAAATTTCCAGAAGCAAGGATATGTCATCTTCCGGCTGTCAGGATATTGATTTTTCAATTACTACGCGCGAACTTTCAAGGATGATAAAACAATCCGGCATTAACTTTAAGGATATTGAAGAACGCAAAGGTGATGATATTCTTGCCGATTACAGCGGTGCGGGTACAATCTTTGGTGCTACGGGCGGTGTTATGGAAGCCGCTTTAAGGACGGCGCATTATCTTATTACCGGCAAAGAAGCCGCAAATATTGACTTTAAAGAAGTCCGCGGCCTTAAAGGTATTAAGGAAGCAGAAGTTGATGTCGCAGGCACTAAAGTTAAAGTAGCCATAGCGCACGGCCTTGCCAATGTAGGGGAAGTTTTAGCCCGCATTAAAAAGGCTAAAGCGGAAGGAAAAGAACCTCCTTACCACTTTATAGAAGTTATGGCTTGCGAAGGCGGTTGTGTTGCCGGAGGCGGACAGCCTTACGGTGTTACCAACGAACTGCGCAAATTAAGAGCCAAAGGGCTTTATGATGAAGATGCTTCTATGAAGGTAAGATGCTCCCATAACAATCCTGCGGTAAAGAAAATTTACGAGGATTATTTGGGCGAGCCTTTAAGCGAGAAAGCGGAACATTTGCTCCATAACAAATATGATGCAATTTCCACTTACAAAAAATAAGGCTTAAAAAATAAAGATTCAAAGCCGCCGCGGAATGAAAAATCTGCGGCGGTTTTTGCTTTAACTAAACGATATTTTGGCATTAGGCCTTATATTAGTGTTGATAAATAAAAATATCTGTTTGTATATAATGGCGTGCGGATTTTTGTATTATTAGCGTAAATCATAGGCGCAGTAGTGTTTTTATAGAGGGTAAGATACGCTAAAAGCCTTTTACTTTCTTTAGCGCTGCTTTCTGTTTTTAGGGCCTAATGGGTAAAAAGTGTATCTAAATTAAGTATTTGGGAGCATAAATTAAATGAGTTTATCCTTATGTTTAGCAGTTAGTCATCTATGTAGCGTTAGTTTGGTATTGTTAGCATTAAAGATGTGCAACTTGTATTAAATTTGTATTACAACACTTTGCACAATGCTTAAACCTTTCCTGCAACGGATTATCTTGCTTTAAGCAAAAAAACCACGGAATATAATCCGTGGTTTTTTATAAATTTTATGTTTAAAATATTTGCTTCGTTTTTGTAAGGAGTAAATATTTATTTCTTAATCTATTGCGTAAATGTTTGATGCTCCTGATGCCAATTTACCTAAACTTGCACATATCTTTTTATCGTTTGAACTTCCGCCGGTCACACATGATAGTGCTCCGGTAGACAGATTACCTTTTATTATATATTTGTACTTACAATTTCCGGATTCTAAATTTTTGCAACGGAATGCACATATTTCATTAGTGCCGCAGTCTGCATCTCCTTCCGGTGAAATCTTAATGTTAAAATTCTGTGTAGTGGCAACTGCTCCGTTGATGGAAACATCTTTACCCGTAATTTGAAAGTCCAAATCATTGAAATTATTAGGGTATCTGTCGTTTTCTTCATAATATTGCTGGGCAGAAGTCATTGTATGGGCTACTAATTTTACGGCTTCTGATACTTTTGCTTTCTCTACGGAACTTAAATAAGAAGGGTAAGCAATAGAGGCCATACCTGCTATAAGTAAAACGACTACCATAACTTCCAAAAGGGTCATACCTTTTTTATTAAATATTTTCATTTTATCCTCTCTTTTGCAATTTGCTTATATCTGCGATAGAGCCTGTCAAAACAATGTTTATTTTGCCAAGCAAATTAAGACGGTTATCTTTAACTGCTTTATTTTCCACATTTACCATTACTTTATCAAAGAAATTATTAAGTGGCAACTCTAACTTTGCAAGAATATGTAAAATTGCTTCATAATTTTCTTGTGTTGCTAATGATAAATAAGGCTTTAATTCCTTTTCGGTATTTTCTAAAGCATCAAATAAATCCTTTTCCTGTTTTTCTTCAAACAGAGCAGTATTTATTTGTTTACTTAAAGACAAATCTGCTTTTTTAAGAATATTTCCTACTCTTTTTGCTGCCTGTGCAACACTTAAAAGGCTTTCGCTGGTTCTTGTTTTTGCAAGCGCTTTGCCTGCGGCTAAGATATTTGCCGGTGCTTTAGAGGTATTTTGCAAAGCAGATATTTCATCTGCACAAGAGCCTTGCATTTCCAAAATGTTAGCCAAGCGCTGCCAAAGGAAATCTTCCAGTTCGGCGGTATGTTTGTTTTCTGTTGGCAAAAGGCTGTTTGCATATTCAACAATTTGTTTTATTGATATGTCAAAATTATTTTCCGCAATAATTCTTATTGCGCCCATAGCCTGCCTTCTTAAAGCATAAGGGTCTTCACTTCCGGTAGGTATCTGTCCCATAGCAAAATTTGCGGCAAGGCTGTCTATTTTGCCCGCTAAGGAAACTACCGCGCCTTCCAAAGTTGAAGGCAAAGCGGAAGATGCCGTCAGAGGATAATAAAATTCTCCTATGGCTTTTGCGGTTTTTTTATTTTTGCCTAATTTATCTGCATAAACGCCGCCCATATAACCTTGCAATTCGCTAAATTCGTAAACTACTCCGCTTGTTAAATCTGCATAAGCATAATGGGCTGCTTCTTTTACGGCAGTTTTTTGTTCGCCGGATAAATTCAAAATTTCTGCAAGTTTTGCGGCAAGTTTTTCCACACGCTCTGTTTTTTCAAGCATATTGCCCATACCGTCTATAAAGTTTACGGTAGAAAGTTTTTCTCTCATGGCATCAAGGCCTGTTTTAAGGTCGTTTTCGTAAAAGAACACGGCATCGGTAAGGCGGGCCGTCATAACATTTTTAAAACCTGTTCTTACCTCATCCTGATTTACGCTTACTCCGTCGCGTACTGCAATAAAATGCGGTTGCAGTTCATCGTTATCGTTTACTACGGGGAACATCCTTATTTGTGTTTTTAAAACAGTTGTAATAAGTTCGCGCGGCAATGTTAAAAATCTAATATCCATATCTCCGCTTAAAGCCACGGGATGTTCTGTAAAAGAAAGTGTTTCCGTTATTAAACTTTCGTCTAAATCTGCTTTATAGCCCAAGTTTTTTGCACAAGCCTGTACCGTTTTAAGTAAAGCGGTTTTTCTTTCTTCTATATCGACTAAAATCGGCTGGGGCTGATTTTTTAAGACTTCAGTATATTCGTCTGGGGTATTTATTTTGATAGGTTTCCTGCCGAAGGAAATCAACGGATAGGTATATCTGTTTGATTTAATACCGGCGACTTCAAACTTAACTACTTTATCGCCGTAAAGCGCTAAAATGCTTCTTATCGGGCGGGCAAAGCGGAAACAGGTATCTTCCCACACCATATTTTTGGGGAAGTTCAAACTTTTAATAATTTCGGCAAATATTGCAGGTAAAAGTTTTTGTGTCTTTTCGCCTTTTATTACTGCTTTTGCATAAATAAAGGGACCTTTTTCCGTTTCAACGGTTATAAGTTGTTCGGGTTTAAGGCCGTTTTTTGCGGCAAAACCTGCTGCCTGCGGTGTAAAGTTGCCGTTTGCGTCTTTTAAAAGTTTTGCTGGCGGTCCTTTTACTTCTTTTTGTATATCTTCTGAAGCAGATGCTAACTCTTTAATTTCCAAGGCTAATTTTCTGTAAGTGCCGAAAGTCCTCAACCCCGCATATTTAAGACGGTGCTCCTGTAAAATTGCTGCGGCATTGTTTTTTAGTTGTTCAAGCGTCGGCAGTAAAAAGCGTGCCGGCAGATGTTCTGTTCCTATTTCTAAAAGTGCATTATTCATAGTTATTTTTCCTCCGGCTCATTGGCTTTGACATATTCTGCGGCACATAGTTTGGCAAGCCCTCTTATTTTACCGATTATATTTGTCCTGTCGGAAACGGAAATCGCGCCGCGTGCTTCTAATGTGTTAAAATAGTGGGATACTTTCATAGCGCAGTCGTATGCCGGCAGATATAGCCCTTTCTTACAGAGTTTTTTACATTCTTCTTCGTTTTCAAGGACATATCTTCTTAAATTTTCAATATTGGCTTCTTCAAAATTGTAGTGGGAAAATTGTTTTTCACTTTCTTTGACAAGTTCGCCGTAAGTGGTATCGTCGTTCCACATAATATCAAAAATGGTATCTTTCTTTTGGCAATACATAGCGATACGCTCAAGACCGTAAGTTATTTCCGCCGTAATAGGTTTTAAGGTCTGCCCCGCCATTATTTGAAAGTAAGTAAACTGCGTAATTTCCATACCGTCAAGCCAAATTTCCCATCCTACGCCGCTTGCTCCTAAGGTCGGGGATTGCCAATCATCTTCAATCCAACGGACATCGTGGGTTTTAGGGTCTAATCCTATTGCTTTCAAGGAATTTAAGTAAATCTCCTGCACATTTTCCGGCGCAGGCTTTAAAATTACCTGAAATTGATAATATTTACCTAACCTGTTTGGATTTTCGCCGTATCTCCCGTCGGCAGGGCGGCGACAGGGTTCAACATAACAGGCTTTAGTCGGTTTGCTTGTAAGCGAACCGAAGAAGGTTGCAGGGTTAAAAGTGCCTGCTCCCTTTTCAACATCATAGGGCTGAACAACAATACAGCCTTGTTTCTTCCAATAAGTTTGGAGTTCATGTATTATATCTTGGAAATTCATATAAATATTATAGTAAATTAGCAGGCTTGGGGCTTGTTTTATAATCTTAAATATGTTTTGAAATCTTAAATTACCATAAATAGGATGATATATATCAGCGGCAGTTTTGGAATATTAATTATTGCATTTTATATTAAAGCCTGCGGGCATAAAAGTTTATGTTTCTAAGTACAGCAGTTGCCGTTAAAATTATTTTCTTTAATTCCCCGTCGTAAAATAAGCGCAAATTAAATTTTACTTGACAGTCGTTTTTTTTGATAAATTTTTCTCAAGTTTCGGGCTGTAAAAGTTGCAGTACGCTTTATTTAACTTCGGTTAGGTTAAGTAAGTATCTAAAATACCGGAACATTAAAAAAGAGGCTGACAAGTGAAAAGCAGTATAAAACTGTTTGTAATAAAAACAGCGTTTTTGAGTTAAGATATTTACCCGTCAAACGATGACGGGCTTTCGTGTTGTTTAAAACGCGTTAAAAGAACTGATAATTTTGATAAATATTTTAACTATAAAAATAATGCTTAATATCTCACGGAATAAAAATTCTAAGCCTGAAAATTTGCAGTAAGCCGTGCTTCATCACGGCCTCTCAACTAACCAACCGCCCGCCTTGCGTGTAAACGGGCATAAAGAATATTCGGCAAGCGGGTGCAGTTATAAACAACGTACTTGTTGCCCAAATCAAACTTGGGGAAATTTGGTATACCCATCGGAAGGAAGCGGTTGTGCTGATTCCCAAAGTTGCTTGCCTTCACAATGTTATGTTTTGGAAGATAACGGCGATTATGATTGCCAGAATAAAGGCCCTCTCAGCGGTAATTGCAGCCAATATGTGCCTAATAGTATATCAGGTACTGCTACACGCACCGCAACCTGTGTAAGCGGCAGCGGGTGGCAATACAGCGTATGGAATGATAATAATTGTATCTGTAAACCAGGGTATGTATTAAGTGAAGAAACAGGCGGCGGCTGTATACAAAAGGTTTATAATTGTACTTTTGTCAGGGTTCAAAATATTTCTCCCAATACTAAAAGTGGATGTGAAGATGATGCATTAGGCGATATACATGTATACTTAAATTGGGCAGGATATTCTAATTCAGAATATCTTTTCGGGGGAAAATGTTATCAAAGTCCTGCCGGGCCTAACTATTATGTTTGGCGCAGCGGCCGTTGCGAGTACTATAATTGCACCTGCCAATAACTATATAATTAGCAATGTAAATAAATATCCCCGCTTTATTAAAAGGCGGGGATATTTATTATTATCTAAGGGGGCAGATAACTATACTATTGTGTTAAATGTATAATTATATTATATAATGATAATATCTATAATATATAGGCGAAAGATATTTAATGAAAGGGATTATCCTGTTTCTTGATTTACTTGGCGGATTAGGTGTTTTTCTGTTAGGTATTAAAATGATGAGCGACGGCTTACAAAAAGCCGCAGGGGATAATTTGCGCAAAATCATTTCCGGTGCGACACGCAACCGTTTTACGGCTACTCTTTCTGGTATGGCGGCAACTTCCATAATACAATCTTCGTCTGCAACTACGGTAATGGTAGTAGGGTTTGCAAGTGCGGGGCTTTTAACTTTAACACAATCTTTAGGGGTAATTTTCGGCGCAAATATAGGTACTACAACTACTGCTTGGCTTATAAGTATTTTAGGTTTTAAAGTAGATATTTCCGTTTTTGCAATGCCGATGATAGGTATAGGTTTCTTTTCGCAGTTTGTTAAAAAGTGGCCTGTTGTGCGCCGTATCGGGGAGGCTATGCTCGGATTTGGCTTATTATTCTTGGGCTTGTCTTTAATTAAAGGTGCTATACCGGATTTACAAAATTCTTCCGCCGTTGTTGAATGGATAACAAAATTCCGTCCCGATACTTTCCTTTCGCTTTTAGGGGCAATAGGGGTAGGCGGAATACTGACGGTAATCTTCCAATCTTCAAGCGCGGTAATGGCATTAACTTTAACTTGTGCGGCTAAAGGATTGATAGATTATCCTACTGCCTGTGCGTTGGTACTTGGGGAAAATATCGGCACTACCATAACGGCAAATATAGCGGCAATAGGTGCTCCGCTTACGGCCAAAAGGGCTGCTTTGGGGCATTTGATGTTCAATCTTATCGGTGTCGTATGGGCTGTAATATTTTTTAATCCTTTGCTTGATTTGGTAAGCCTTATAGTTCCTGGCTCTACTGAAGGTACTGCGCAGGAAGTTTTATTAATGAGTATCCCTTTTCACCTTTCCGCTTTCCATACTGTATTTAATGTGATAAACACTTGCATTATGCTTATTTTTATAAAACAGTTTGAAAAACTTATTATGCTGGTTATCCCTTTAAAAAAGAGCGAATATAACCAAACTGATTTGATTTATCTTAAGGCGGGTATAACTTCCACTCCGGAACTTTTTATAGAAGCCGCCCGCAGGGAAATTGACCGTATGGCCGGTATTATTGAAACGATTTTATCTAAAAATATCCACGCTTTAAAGACGGATTCTGATAAACTTTTTGAGCGCACGGTGGAAGATGTACATCTTAAAGAAAAAGCAAGCGATGTGCTTGAATATAAGATAAACGGTTTTCTTAAAAATCTTGCACACGAACAACTTTCAAGGGATATGATTACGGAAGTTATGTCCCTTTTGGACCTTACTAATTATCTTGAAAAAATGGCTGACCACGGTGATAAAATAGCCGTACTGTTAAAAAAAGCACGCGGACAGAAATCATTTGACGCTAAAGATTACGAAAATTTGGAACTTATCGGGCTTAAAGTAAAAAAGATTGTCAAGGAAGCGCGCCTTACCATCCTTGATTATTCCTTAAATAAAGAAGCGGCAATAAAGCGTGCCCTTGAAAGGGAGGCGGAACTTAATGAAATGCGCCATAATTTCCGCGAAGATAAAACCGCGCGCATTTTTGAACAGAAGCAATCTTCCCTTTCTGCACTTACGCTTTATGCCGATATTCTTACAAGTTTTGAAAAGATTGGCGATTATGCCTTAAACATAGTTGAAACTACTACGGGTTTAAGGGAAAAATACAAGGATTATAAACTTCTTATGCCTTTTACAAAAGGAATGGATAAAAAAGGGGAAAATGCTTATGCAGGATAATCAGAAAGATTTTACTTTTAATCCCATAACTTTGCTAAAGGATATAAAAGATGCTTGCGGTATGTTTTGGGCTGCACTGCGCGGTAAAATCCCTATGCCTTGGCACAGTATAATTTGGGGAGTATTATTTTTGGTTTATTTTATTTTGCCGATAGACTTATTGCCGGAGTTTTTCTTTTCGGTTTTCGGTTTCGGCGATGATTTGTTGGCTTTTGTTTTTGTAATAAACAAAATGGGGCCGGAAATAGAACAATACAGAGCATATAAAAAATCTCTGAAGGAAAAAGAATAGAAAAATGGGACTATTGGATATTATGGGATTTTTAAAGCCAGATAATTTAAAAAGCAAGGCAAAAAGTTATATTAAGGAAAAATATAACAGGGATATTGAATGTGATGATATTTCTTTAGGCCTTCAAGAAGTACAATTTAAAAACTTCCGTCTTTCTGAAGAAGGCGGTTTTGAAAACGGGGTATTTCTTCAGGCGCAAAATGCTTTTGTTAAGTTGGATATTATTTCGGCTTTAAGCAAAAATATAGATATTAAATCCTTGAGTTTTGAAGATGTTTGCGTAGTATTTATAAAGCAGGGAAACGGTAAATTTAATTTTAGTAATTTTCTGCCGGCTAAAAAGGAAAATACAGATAAAACCGTTTCTCCTTCGCCCGATAAAAAATGGAATATAAAAGCAGGGGATATATCTTTGGTAAGGGGGATTTTAACCTTTAAAGATATTAAAAGCGGGCGTGTAATTTGCTTAAAAGGCATTAGCGGTTCGGTGAAAGAATTTAGTTTTTTAACGGAGTAGATGATGAGAAAATTTATTAAATGGTGTTTTATTGTAGCGGTAATATTCGTTTTGCTTATTACCGGAGGTTTGATAACTTTAAAGATAATGTATCCTTTTTCTAAGTTGAAGGCTATGGGGCAGGATTATGTAGCAAAAAATTATAACAGGCAGGTGGATTTATCTGATATTTCCTTTAATTTTATAGGTTTGAGTATTGATAATTTTAAACTTTCGGAAGCCGGCGGCTTTGAAAACGGTACTTTT
>CADAXZ010000045.1 GCA_902791965.1 Candidatus Proelusimicrobium bovinum
TTATACTTTTCACCTTCATCATCAAGCGGATACATAACAACCGCTATTGACAGCCCCAAGCCTACCTGCGGCGCAGCAAGCCCTACTCCGCCCATAGCAAGGCAGGTTTGTGTCATATCATTGATGATTTTAGGCAATTTCTTTTCAAGCAGATTAAAGTTTATTCTTTCTGTCTTTTTGTTTAAAATATCTTCACCGTATTTATATATTTTCATTATAGCCATAGTTAAAATTTATAGGAAACCTCCCTTCCCCCTTCCCAAAGTATTCTTGCCGTTACGGCTGTCGGGCTTTGTCCGTTGTGTAATGCGCCCCAAGCCATTACAAGTCTTTCCATTTGGTCATTTGCGCCGAAAGAACCTGAAACCCCCATTACAATTTGCTGTACTTTAGCGCTTATCGCGGCTTGTGATATTGCGTAAAAAACTTCGTTGCTTGTAATTTGTATGGGGTAAATCGTGTGGCCGTATTTTTCTGCTGTTAAAATAATATTGGTAAAAAGTTCGTTTTCGTCAACCGGTTTAGAGGCAGTAGGATTTATCGGGGTAGAACTTTCAGGCCTTATATACAGGGTTATTATATCTGTATCGGGGTTGGTAATATTATTTAAAACGGTGTCAAGCGGATACATATTATCAGGGTCTTTTAAGGCGACTAAAATACGGTTTTGGGATTTAAGATTTTTTATTGCATCTTCAAAAGAAGCAACCGGTTTTTTGTTTAATTTTTCTCTGTGTCCTTCTTCAAAAATATCGTTGGCTTTTCTTGCATTTAATTTTTCCGACACATTAAAAATACGAAAGAAAAATGCCGCAAAAGAAATGCCTGTAACTGTCGCGATTTGTTTTGTTATCAGGTTTGTAAGTGCCAAAACCACTACGACTATAACTACAAGTACGCCGCCTACCGGCACAAGATAATGGTCATATTTAATATTAAGCGGCATAAGGAAAGTTCTTTTTTTCTCCCGCTCTTTAAATCTTAAAACTACTATTGAAACAAGCGTAAAAACAAAACTCCACAGCACACCGAAGGCATAAGCCTGCCCTATTAGGTACAGTTGCCCGCGCGACAATAAAATAACGGTAATCTGCATAAAGCAGACCATATTTATCATATGGTAAGTCGTGCCGTATTTAGGGTGAATTTTGCGAAACCAATCCGTCAGTATTCCTGTATCTGCCATACGGCTCATAATGCCGTTTGCGCCTATTATAGAAGTGTTTACCGCACCGGAAAGCATAAATGCGCCTGCCGCAACTATTGCAACTTGTAAAAGAAGTTTTATAAATACAGGGCCGCTTAAATTCATTGCTAATCCGGCAAGAATATTATCGTGATATTTATCTACAATAAGTTCCGGCGGAATAATTAATGCCGCAAGGAAAGTCAGCCCGCCCGTAAAAACCAAAGCAAAAATAAAAATCATAGCGGCTGCTTTTTTTAAGTTTTCCACTTTAGGATATTTAAGTTCCCTGAAAACCTGAGCCAAAGTTTCTATACCGCTCAAGGCCAATACGGAATGCCCTAAAGCCATAATCACGCCGAAAACCCCCACCGTTTTAAGAAAAGGTATATTATCTGCCCAGCCCAAAGATACAGGGTTAAACTGCGGTTTAAAAGGCGGCAGGGTTATATTATCTTTCAAAAATAGCGTAATTATAGCCCAAACAGTTATTAAAGCACAGGTAATAACGGAAAATTTGAGTATGTAGACATTCTTTTCGCCGGAATCTTCTATTCCTTTTACATTTTGATGCCAAAAATATACTATTATTGCTATTGCAAAAAGTATTGAAAAGCCGTCCGTATCAATAGAATAGTTAAATTTAAAGATTTCAAAAACGGAATTTATAAGCCCGCCCATATATTGCCCTGCGGAAATACCGCTGATAGGGCCTGTGAGCATAAAATCAAAAAGTATTGCTGCCGTCGCTGCTTTTGCGGCATTTTCCCCAAGGCCTGCTTTAACTACCGGAAATATGCCCCCGCGGGTAAACATAGCGCAGGCTTCCATATACATTAAAAGCAGCGGGCCGGCAAAAATCATAATTGCCAATATGTACCAAGGGAATGCAGGGCCTATTGCTTTCATAGCAATACTGCCAGCATAAAATGCACTTGAGCCGAAATCGCATAAAACTATGGCGGCTGCTTTCCAGAAAGTTATAAAAGTAAGCATAGCCGTAGTTATTATAACTGCCCCTTTTATTTTGGAATTGCTTGTTTTTTGGGAAGGGTCTGCGTTCATAGTTTACAGGTTAATCTTTTTAAAAATATCTTCTTCTTTAGGGGTGTTTAATAAGTCTTGTATAAAAGAAGAATTAAACTTTTCGGCCAAAGCGGCAAGCAGTTTTAAATGTGCGGAAAAATAGTTCGGAGCGGCGGGGGAAAGAAACAGAAATAAAACTTTTGCTTCCAAACCGTAGTCATCTTTTATGCCGTTTGGTAAAATAGCCATAGCCGCGTGGAAAGTATCTATATTATTTATTCTTGCATGCGGTATACTTAAGCCGCTGTCCAAAGTAGTACTTATACCATGTTCCCTTTTAAGCACGGAAGATATTACTTCTTCTTCTTTTAAGGACGGAACTTGCATACAAATAGACTTTACAAGTTTTGCAACGATGTCTTTCTTTGTAATATTTTCCCTTATAATGAATATCCTTTTAATATCTAACATTACAGGGAATCTACCATTCTGATTATCCATATCTAAAACTATATACTAACAAAAGGATAAGGGATAGTCAATAGCGCACTATGGGCATAATACAAGGTATTGCGGCAATAAGGCCGCCTTTTTTGGCGGCCTTAACTGTTATAATTCCGGTTTTTCTAACTTAGGCGGTTTTTTATTTTCCGTTTGGCTGGGTTTAAGTTCCAACTCTTTTAAAATAATAGAAGGGGATATTATGGAATAGGCAGGTGCCGAATCAGTATAAAAATTATAAGGGGTAAAATCATTTCCGGATGCAACAATATCCCTTAAAGTTCTGGTAGAAATAGCGGGCATTTCAAAACCGTGTACAAGGGTTTGTTCACCTGTTTTGGCATCAATTTTGTAAGCAATAATATTATTGTTATCAAAACGGCGGATAGTATAGCAGTAATCAAGATTTTCTTTACGGCATATTTGTAAAAATTTAACTTTAAGTTGTTTTTTATTGTAAGTTTTTTCCGGACGGAAAAACAAATTACTTATAAAAGCCTGCGGATGCAGGGTACTTTCATATAATGATGCTCTTGCGTGTCCGTTTGTTTGGCCGGAACTTCTTGTAGCGGGCAAGCCGGTAAGTTTGCCTTTTGTTATTATTTGTATTTTTGAAGGTACAACCCCTTCGTCATCAAGGCTGTAATATCCCAAAAGTTTTTTACCGTTAAATGTTTGCTGGTCAGGCTCATCTGAAACATCATAATCCAAAGGCATAATTTTCAGGCCCTTTTTTTGGGCAAATTCTCCCATATAGCGGTCCTTTTCGTTTGAAAGAGAATATACTTTTTTTGTTTTAACGGCATTCTTTACAAATGCTTTTTGGAATATATAACTTGCGGCTTCTCCTTCTAAAAGGACAGGGCCTATATATGCTTCTGCTTTGGGAGATTTTACTGCGGCTTGCATTTCAAGTGAAAAATCCTTGGCTATTTTTATAAGTTCTTGCTGTGAAGGTAATTCATCAATATCTTTATACACTAATGTTTTTGAAGAAGATAAAGGAAAGCCTTGCGGCGTATCTGCTTGTGCGGAAAGATATATCGCCAAAACGGAATTATCCCTAACATACTTTGCGCCTTCGCTGGAAAGATAAAAAACAGGGCCTTGCAGAAAAGAGATATTTGTATAAAATCTATTTAACTCTTTTACATTTCCCTGTTCTGACATCTGTTTTGCCAAGTCAATTAAATAATTTTTATCAAACTGTTTGAAGGAAAAATCTTCCAAGGAAGAAGAAATTTCGGCTTGGCTGAAATCAGGATCTTCCTGTTTTATATTTTTCTTTTTAAAATATGCTTCTTTTTTTGTATATTGGTCTAATGCTTGTTTATATACTTCATCAGTTTTAAGCCATAAGGCTTTGGTTATACTGTCGTAGGAAGCACTAGGCAGTTGTTCTTCGACTGTTGATATTACGGTATTTTCAAAGAAACTGTTATCGTGTTGTTTGCTGCCTATGCGCATCATTACATTTACCGACACATCTCCTTTTGAAACGGAAGATGCTATTTCTTCTCCCATAAATGTCTTTACATTAAAGTAATTCTGCCAATTTACCTGATAAGCAATATAATATGGCTTTTGCATACCTTTTGCTTTGAGGTTATTAATTGAACGGGTCATTTCGTCGCTCATGGCCTTAAAGATGATTTCTTTTTCTTTATCTATATTTGTATCGGCGGCAAGTTGCACAGAGGCCGTAAATAAGAATAAAACGGAAAGGAAAAGATATTTTTTCATTATTTATTATCTCCTTTTGATAATTTTTCTGCCGGAGGCGGCGGAAGTATCGGAAGATTATCATAAGATTTTTGCACTTTTTCCACTTCCAATTCCGATATTAAAACGCTGGGGGCTATTGCCGATACAGGCACCCATCCGGATTCCGCTCCGCACGAGCCGTTAAATACGGCATAATCGTCTGCGGCGGCAATTATTTTATTGAAACTTGTAAGCGGTGTGCCTACTATATCGGCACCGCGGATAATTTCGTCCGGTCTGTCGTCAGGATAGACCTTATAAACTAAAAGAGGTTTAACTTTAAATGATTGCGGATTTGAAGTGTCAAGCATAGTAAATCCGCCGGAAATATCATCAATAATAAGGCCGTAAGGTTTCTTTTGGGTTTGGATTTCATCTTTAAGCATTTTGTAAAGAGTGTCATAAGTTACGGTGTGGTCTGCTTCAACTAATGTGATGCCCATACGGGAAACCGGCCTGTATCCGGCTTGTTTCCTGCCGTGGCCGTTAGATTGCGCAAAGCCTTTTATGGGGGAACGGCCCATTAAAAAACTTTTTAAAATGCCTTTTTCTATCAATGCTACATTTTGGGATTTAACACCTTCGTCGTCGTAAGCATAATAGCCTCTTAATGGAATATTGTTAAAATATTTCATTGTGGCATTGTCGTAAACACTGATTAAAGGGGCTATAACCTGTTGGTTTATTTTATTGGTAAATGTTTGGCCGAAGTCATCGTCTTTTTGCCTGTGTCCTTCTACCCTGTGGCCTAAAATCTCGTGGAAAAACACTCCGGTAGCCCTGTTCTTTAAAATAACAGGCCCGTGGAAAGGTTCTGCCGGTTCCGCATTTTGCAGGGCTTTAAGTTCCTGTATGGATTTTTTTATGTCTTTTATTATTTTTTCATTGGAAGGTATTTCATCTGGTGTGGTAAAATCGTAGGAGTTATTCCTTTCCATTAACATACCGTCTTTGTTGCGGGTGTTAATATTATAAGAAATCCTGCCTAAAATTTGGCCTTGTACGGTTTGTGTCCCTTCGGAATTTACAAAATATTTATTTTTAAGGTTTACGCTGTATACGGCAGATGATGTTATTATAAAATCTTCCTGCTTAAAAAGAGCGGTAAAAGAATCTAATCTTTCTGCCATTTGGTTTAAAGTATATGACGAAAGTAACGGGGTATCTTCTATCGGGGCATAATAACTTTCTGGTTTCATTTTTGCGGAAAAATCGTCTGAATCGTCAACCCTTTTTGCAGCAGTTAAAGAATTTGTTTTTACTTTCATAAAATTTTCTTGGGCTGCTGTCGCGGCATCTTCTGTTAAAATCCAAAGCATATTTTTAATTTGTTTATCCGAAGGTATGTATCCGTTTATCAAAGTATTTGTACTGGCGGAACTGTAATCTATGGATTTTATTTTGCGGGTATTATCCATTTTTCGGCTTCCTGCTCTGGCATCTACATCGGCTGAAAAAGATTGTGAGGTAAATATGTAGGCATTTTTCCCTAAAGAAGATACCACAGAGGCGGATTTATTGCTTTCCATAAGATAAGATAAAAAATAAATTTGCGGATCTAATTTTGAAAGTTTCTTCATAGATCTGTCAAGTTCGCTCTGCATTGCTTTTATTATCTTATCTTGCGAAATATCTTTTTCTTGTTCTTGTGCCAATAATAATGTAGTGATAAGAGTAAGGCATAAAAAGGTAAGGAATTTTTTCATCTGAAACCTCTCTTATTTTAATTTTTATTTAATTATAGCATTTAGCGCAGTTGTGTTGATTAGGTTTAATAATGTTATAATAAAACAAACGGCTTTAAGCGTTTGTTTAAAGCAAAGGAGAAGGAACAATGAGTGAAATTTTTTATTTGAGCCGCAAAAATTATGATAAATTGCGGGAAGAACTTGACGGCCTTAAAAAAATCAAGGCTGAACTTTCCGAGGAAATAGGCGAAGCGGCCCGCCAAGGCGATTTAAAGGAGAATGCGGAATACGCTGCCGCTAAAGAAAAGCAGGCAGAAACTCTTGCAAGAATAAACGAGTTGGAAATCCGCTTACGCAATACGCGTATTACTGATGATTTGAATGTAGACCGCAGCGAGGCGCGCATAGGTGCTACCGTTACTATAGAAGATTTATCAAACGGCGGGCAATTTACTTATACATTGGTGGGTTCTATGGAATCTAATCCGGACGAGGGATTACTTTCTGTAAAAACGCCCGTTGCCGCAGGTCTTTTGGGTTGTAAGGAAGGGCAAACTTTTGAAGTTGCTTTGCCGCGCGGCAAACGCAAATACAAATTAGTAAAACTTGAATATAAATAAGGAGATACTGTAATGACTACGGAACTTGAAACTTTAGCAAACAGAACTATAGAACCGTTTGTGATGCTTTTTAATAAATCTGTGGAACTTATACCTGGTATAATTGTAGCCCTTGTAATGTTATTTCTGGGCTTATTTTTATCAAGGTGGACGAGTGCTTTAGTACGGAAGTTATTAAATGCAATCAAATTAGATACTTGGACTTCTAAAATCGGCGTTAATGAAATTCTTACCAGAATAGGTTTCGGCAAAAGCCCTACTTATGTAATTGCCTTTGTAATATCTTGGGCGGTAATGATAACATTTATTATGATAGCGGCAGATTCTTTGGGTTTAGATACAATAAAAACGCTGCTTTATAAATTACTGGCTTTTATACCTAAGTTATTTGTTTGTATAGTTATTTTATTTGCAGGTTTGCTTTTCGGCAAATTTGCGGAAAGTGTTGTAAGCAATTCCGCAAAAGCAAATAATATAAGGGGCGGTGTATTCTTTTCCAAAGTAGTTAATATAGTTGTAGTTGTTTTTACTATACTGCTTGCTTTGGAGCAAATTAACATAAATTTCCACTTAATAAATTATGTCATTCTTATTATCCTTACTTCTATGGGGCTTGGTTTAGCCATTGCTTTTGGCTTGGGCGCAAAGGATATTGTGGCAGATTTTTTAAGGGAAAATCTTAAAAAAGAAGATAAATAACAGGTTTTTATTTTTAAGCCCCGGTCTGTTTGTGCCCGGGGCTTATTTTTTTGTTTTAATTATCTCTGAGGTTCGGTTGCAGGTACCGGTTGGCCAGGCCGGTTAAAATAGGGCCAAAAAGAATAGTTGGCAACAACTACAACAATACTGTTTGGGCTCACGCCTAAGCCCGTTTGCTCTGCTTTGCCGGCGTGCGGGGCATAACGGTCAAATCAGCCGGCTGCTGCGGGGAAGGTTCGTTTAGCCTAATCCCGTTTAAGACAAATTAAACAAGCGCGCAAGCAGCAGCTTCGGGTATGCGGGCGCGTTTTTAAACCGGAGCTAAACCTGTAGTAACCGTATTGTATGGATGTTTGGACGCGGGTGCGAATCCCGCCTCCTCCACTTATTTTATGCCTTTGTCCGTTAGGCGGGCAAGGCAGTTTACGGAGTTTGATATGGCAAATATACATTTTGGTACTGACGGCTGGCGCGGCGTTATTGCTTGGGATTTTACTTTTGATAATGTAAGGATGATGGCGCAGGCCCTTGCGGATTTTATAAACTTAAATGCTCCTTCGGAATTGGGGAATAAAACAAATATAGCGGCAGTAGGTTATGACAGGCGTTTTCTTTCGGATAAATTTGCCGCTGATATAGCAAGTATTTTAAAGTTGAATAAAATAGATGTTGTTTTACTTGATAAACCTGTCAGCACTCCGGTAATGAGTTGCCTTTCTTATACTAAATTTTGGATTTGCATTATGGTAACTGCAAGCCATAATCCGCCGCATTACAACGGCATAAAAATAAAGATTGACGGCGGGCCTATTTCTTCAAAACTCACTAAAGAAATAGAAGAATTAATAGGCCAAAAATCCGTACTGTATATTCCGGGGCATCAGGTTGATGCCGTTTCCGGTTTAGAAAAGATTTATTTCAAATATATAGGGTCAAAAGTAAATTTAAAGAAGGCACTTTCTCTTAAAGGTAAAATAGCGGTAGATTATATGCACGGCAGTGCTGCCGGTTATTTTGAACAGATTTTGGGTGAAAACCGTGTAATCGTTTTAAATGATAGCCACGATCCTTGTTTCGGCGGGATAAAACCTGAACCTAAGGAAAGCAGTTTAAGTGCCCTTAAAAAGGCTGTAATTGCTAATAAATGCCTGCTTGGCGCGGCTTTTGACGGCGACGGCGACAGAACAGCCATTATTGATGAAAAAGGCAAATATCTTACCCCTTGCAGTGTTTCTGCTTTGGTGCTTAACCATTTAGTTAAGAATAAGAAACTTAAAGGCCATGTGCTGCAATGTATTTCTATGGGGTATTTAAACAAAAGGATAGCGCGCGCAGCCGGTTTGGATTTTGAAGAAGTGCCCGTAGGCTTTAAGTATATATCCGAAAGAACCGCTTTGGAAGATATTGCTTTCGGTGCGGAAGAATCCGGCGGGTATTGCTGGAACGGGCTTATGCCGGAGCGCGACGGCCTTACTCTTGTTATGTATATCCTTGAAATTATGGCTGCCCGCAAAATGAGTTTAAGCGAACTTGTAAAAGAACTTGAAAAGCAGTACGGCACAAGTTGCTACCAAAGGAGAGATTTTGAAATATCTAAACCGGTAGACAGGGGTACTCTTGCGGAAAAATTAAAAAAGAAACTGCCCAAAAAGATTTTAGGCCGCGCTGTATCAGAGGTTTATACTTTTGACGGGCTTAAAATAATCCTTGATAATGACGAATGGCTTCTTATCCGTCCCAGCGGTACAGAGCCGCTTTTAAGGCTTTATTGTGAAACCGCAAATAAAAAACAGACAGAAGAATTTTTGAATTTCGGTGAAAAATTACTTTCTGCCTTTAAATAAATTATGAACAAGATTATTATTGTTGATGATTCCGCCGTATTAAGAACAACTATCCAAAATGCACTTAACAGCGAAGGTTATGAAGTACTTGCAACCGCACAGGGATCACAGGAACTTTACAATGCCTTAAATAACGGCCTTGTACCGGAAATTATATTGCTGGATATGTTTTTCCCTGAAGAATCCGGTATGGATATTTTAAAAAGCCTTAAAGAACAATATCCTGAAATTAAAGTACTTGTAATAACTGCTATGCATAAGGAAAGCCTTGCCAAAGAAGTTAAAGCCGCAGGGGCGGATGATATACTTTATAAGCCTTTTGATATGGATGACCTGACTACTGCAATACAAAAACTTTCAGTATGAATTAAAAAAGCCCCGAAGATTCGGGGCTTTTAAATTTTACTGGTTTATTGCTTTTTTTGTTTTATGTTCGTGCATTACAGAAATTATTATCGCTATTAAAAGCAGCAAAACTATCACAAGCAGAGATAAAATTGTAGGGAAATGATAGAAATGGGAAACCATCATCTTTATACCTACAAAAACCAAAACTGCGGCTATACCGTATTTAAGATATTCAAATTTGCCTGCCATACCCGCTAAAAGGAAGTATAAAGACCTTAACCCCACAATAGCAAAAATATTGGAAGAATAAACAATAAAAGTATCCTGCGTTATTGAAAGAACTGCCGGTATGGAATCTATGGCAAAAATCAAATCTGATGTTTCAATTACCAGAAGTGTGGCAAAAAGCGGCGTAGCAAACATTTTGCCGGCTTCTTTTATAAAGAAATTATCCCCGTGATAGTTATCTTTAAGCGGCATAAGTTTCTTCATAAATTTTAAGACGGACATTTTTGAAGGGTCAAATTTTTCTTCATGCTCTTTAAGCATTTTAAAAGCCGTATAAACCAAAAGTGCACCGAAGATATAAATCATAAAAGTAAATTTAGTTATTAATTGTACGCCTATAAAGATGAAGATAAATCTCATTATTATAGCGCCCAAAATACCCCAAACAAGTACTTTAGGTTGGTTTTCCGGCGGTACGGCAAAATAAGAAAATATCATAATAAATACAAACATATTATCTATGGAAAGGGAATATTCTATAACATAGCCGGTAAAAAACTCCAAGGCGTTAGGTCGCCCCAAAACCAGCCATATCGCACCGCCGAATAATAAAGCCAAACTTACCCATGCGGCCACCATTAGGGATGCCTCTTTAATTTTTACTTTTCCGTGGTGGTGTTTTACGATAACAAGGTCAATGAATAAAGATACGGCTATAACAACCCAAAATACAAGCCACATAATTGTATGTAAAGTCATAATCTAATCCTTTTATTTTTGCTTTTAATAATTATATAAAATAATGATTTTAAATGGGTGTAAAGCAATTTGGTATTAGTGTCAAAGTCCTCACAATTTGATAAAATATTTAAAAGATGAATATTATATCTTTTGAGGAAATTCCTTCTACAAATCTCTGGTGCAGAAAGAATATGGAAATCTTGCGCCACGCAGATGTTGTTTTTGCGCGCAGCCAAAGTGCCGGCCGCGGCAGGAAACAGAGGGTTTGGTCTTCGCAGGAAGGCGGGTTGTATTTCTCTCTTGTTTTAAAAGAAGGATTAACGGCTGTTAAAGCGCCGGGCGTGCTTACACAGTTAATGGCTTTGGCGGTTTGTAAAACAGTAAATGCTTTGGGCGGGGAAAGTTATATAAAATGGCCCAATGATGTTTTGGCTAAGGGTTGTAAATTTTGCGGTATTTTGAGCGAAGCCGTTTTTGAAGGCCGTAAGTTGGAAGGTGTAATAATAGGCGTCGGTATAAACTTAAACCAAAAGGTTATAGAGTCCGATAAACCTTTTATAACTTTAGCGCAGTTGGGTATAAAAACAAAGCCGCAGATACTTTTGGAACAAGTTGTTGATAATTTTAAAATTAATTATGAAATTCTTCAAAAAAGCGGTTTTAATGCTTTAAGGGAAGAATATAAAAAAGCCTTTTTATATTTGGGTAAGCCCGTTAAATTACATATTTTTGAAGAAACAGTTTCCGGTATTGCGCAGGATATTGATGAAGAAGGCCGCCTTATTTTAAAGACACAGCAAGGTTTAAGAACCGTAAATATAGGCGATATGGATTTTTAAGTATTAAGGAGAATATTTTTATGGATGATACTCTTATAATGCAAGCCGTAAACATAACCGTAATAGGTATGGGAACGGTATTTGTATTTTTAGTAGTTATGGTTGCGCTTATGTGGCTGCTTGGCAAAGCGGTACAGATAATGGAAGTCTACTTTCCGCAGGCAGTACCGGCAGTACAAAGCGCGGCTGATGATATGCCGCTTATCGCCGCAGCGATAGCCGCCGCAAAAAGATTTCAAGGAAAATAAGAGGAGTAATAAACAGATATGAAAAAAATTAATTTTATGCTTACCGCGTTCCGCGACGGTTTCCAATCCGTTTACGGTGCGCGTGTTTTAACTAAGGACTTTATGCCCGCCGTAGAAGCGGCCCGCCATGCGGGTATCAGCCATATGGAATTCGGCGGCGGCGCGCGTTTTCAGGCATTGTATTTCTACTGCAATGAAGATGCGTTTGATATGATGGATACCTTCCGCAAAACCGCAGGCCCCGATGCCAATTTGCAAACTTTAGCCCGCGGCGTCAATGTGGTAGGTTTAGACAGCCAGCCTTCCGATGTTATTAAAGCACACGCGCAGTTATTTAAAAAGCACGGTACAACCACAATCCGCAACTTTGATGCTTTAAACGATGTAAATAACTTAATTTATTCCGGCCAATGTATACACGATGCAGGTTTAAAGCACGAAATTTGTATTACTATGATGTCCCTTGCCCCAGGTTGGGACAGCACGGGTAAAATCCATAATGAAATTTTTTACGAGAAGATTTTGCGCGAGATTTTAAAATCCGGCGTACCTTTTGATTCTTTATGCTTTAAAGATGCTTCCGGTACTTCCACGCCTACTACTGTGGGCAGAACTATTGCTATGGCGCGCAGATTATTGCCGCAAGGCACTAAGATTGTTTTCCACACGCACGAAACTGCCGGCAACTCTATTGCCTGCTGCTTAGAAGCCATAAAAGCAGGTGCAGATTCTTTGGACCTTTCAATGCAGCCTGTTTCCGGCGGTACTTGCCAGCCCGATATTTTAACTATGTGGCACGCTTTAAGGGGCAGCGAATATACTTTGGATATTGACCCTAAAAAGATACAGGAAGCGGAAAATGTCTTTAAAGATTGTATGGCAAAATATTTCTTGCCGCCGGAGGCTACTTCCGTCAACCCGATTATTCCGTTCTCTCCTTTACCCGGCGGTGCTTTAACTGCCAATACACAGATGATGCGCGATAACGGTACTTTTGATAAATTCCCGCAAGTAGTTGAGGCTATGGGCGAATGTGTAAAATTGGGAGGCTTCGGTACTTCCGTAACGCCGGTAAGCCAATTCTATTTCCAACAGGCATACAGCAATGTAATGTTCGGCCGCTGGAAAAAGATAACCGAAGGCTACGGCAAGATGGTACTGGGCTATTTCGGTAAAACTCCGGTTGAGCCTGATGCCGAAGTCGTAAAATTTGCAAGCGAGCAACTTAAAATGGAACCGACCAAAAAGACCGTTTTGGAAATTAACGATTCCAACCCTAAGAAGGGCTTAAAAGTGGCTGAAGCCAAACTTAAAGAAGCAGGCTTGCCCGTAACCGATGAAAATACTTTCATTGTGGCCACCTGTGCAGATAAAGGTATTTTATTCCTTAAAGGCGAAGCCAAAATAAACGGTATCCGCTGGGCAGCAGACCAAAAGAAAGCCGCCCAAGCAGACACCGGCGCGGTAAAAGTAGTGGTAAACGGCAAGGCTTTTGATGTTGCTTTTGACGGCGATAATGCCGCAATAGTTAACGGCAAACGCTATGATATTTCCACTGCCGCATCTGATGCCAAAGCCCCTGCCGCAAAAGCGGCCGCAGGCGGCAAAGGCGCTTCAGTTGCTGCTCCTATGCCGGGTGCAGTACTCCGCTTCTCGGTCAAAGACGGCGACAGCGTAAGCGAAGGGCAGGAAATTATAGTGCTTGAAGCAATGAAAATGGAAACCCCTGTTTCAGCACCTGCCGCAGGTGTTATACACTTTAATGTAAAACAAGGCGACCAAGTGCAAACTGGCCATATTCTGGCGGAAATTAAATAGGGGGATATATGGACTTTTCTCAAGCATTTACGCAAATATGGCAAACCACCGGCATTTATAGTATCTGCTGGCAGCAGGCGGTTATGTTGGCAGTTTGCTGTTTTCTGTTATGGCTTGGTATCAAAAAGCAATTTGAGCCGCTTTTGCTGATACCTATTGCTTTTGGCGGGCTTTTAGCCAATATCCCTATGCCGGCAGGGGAAGCAATCGCCGGCCCTAACGGCTTTTTGGGTATTGTGTTTAATGCCGGTATAAATACGGGGCTTTTCCCGCTGTTTATCTTTATGGCTGTTGGTGCGATGACGGACTTCGGCCCTTTAATTGCCAACCCTAAAATGGCACTGTTAGGCGGTGCGGCACAGTTCGGTATTTTTGCTACGCTGATAGGCGCTATCGGGCTTTCTTATTTAGTTATTGACGGGGAACAAATCTTTAAGTTCGGCCTTAAGGAAGCGGCATCAATAGGTATTATCGGCGGTGCAGACGGGCCGACATCTATTTATTTAACTACCCGCCTTGCGCCTGATTTGCTGGGTTCTATTGCAGTTGCGGCATATTCTTATATGGCTTTAGTGCCTGTAATCCAGCCGCCTATAATGAAACTGCTTACCACAGATAAAGAACGCAAAATCCGTATGAGCCAACTGCGCCCCGTATCAAAGAGGGAAAAGATTTTATTCCCGCTTTTGATACTTTTACTCTGCGCTTTGCTTTTGCCTTCTGCCGCCCCTTTAATCGGCGCTTTGACTTTTGGCAATCTGGTAAAAGAATCCGGTGTTGCGGAACGCTTATCCAAAACTTTGCAGAACGAATTTTGCAATATCGTAACCATTCTTTTAGGGTTATCGGTAGGTTCAAAATTACAGTACGACCACTTTTTGGTAACGGAAACTTTGGGTATTTTAGTACTTGGTATTATTGCGTTCTCGGTTGCTACGGCATCGGGTGTACTTCTTGCCAAGTTAATGAATGTCTTTTCCAAAGAAAAAATCAACCCGCTTATCGGTTCTGCCGGTGTTTCGGCTGTACCTATGGCGGCGCGTGTTTCCAATAAAGTCGGCTTGGAATACGATAAGCAAAACTACCTGTTAATGCACGCTATGGGCCCTAATGTCGCGGGCGTTATCGGCAGTGCGGTTGCGGCAGGTGTACTGCTTGCTATTTTGAGCAAATAGATTAATTTGTTGAAGTAAATATAATTTAAAGCCCCGCTTAAAGGCGGGGCTTTTTGTATGTTGTAAAAACCCTTCCGCAAGATATAAAAACTTAACCTGATTGGCAAAAATAAAACCGCTTAGCGGTAATAATAGCGGTTTTATAATCAATATCTGCGGTTGTTATTTTTGATTTCTGTTATTTATATATTCCCGTGTAATTGCAAGAGTATTTTGGTATATGGCTTTTTCATACGGGTTTTCTTTGCCGTTTCTCTGTGAAACAATATTTTTATAATCCGATATTATTGTTTCTGCCGGATTATCAGCATATCCGTCGCGCGTAGTAAGCAAATAAATATGGTGTATAATATTGTGGCGGTATTTATTGTTTAATATGTAGTTAATACGGCCGTTATGGCTGTAATTTATACATTGGTAGGAACATTTTTGATTAAACAAATCAGTATTTTGTTCATCATTGCAAAATACTTTCTCAACATATTTTGCCCAAGTTTTATTGGATATATGTTTAGGGGCACTGACTTGTGAAAGCCACTTGCAATAATGGATATTTTCTTTTGAAAGAAATATTTCAAGTTGCGGCTCTATTTGGGCAAATTCTTCAAAACTTAATTGAATGTTTGCCTGTTTTAACAATGAAAGATATTTTATATCCCCGATAAATGCAATAAAATCCACAGCCAAACCTTGAGGTTTATATTTATATCTTAGGTCGTATTTGTTTTGCGTTGTATCATCTTCTTCATATATGATTGAGTTAGAAAAAGATTTATATATTTTATCCGGAGAAATAATGCCTTGTTCAATATAAGATAGTAATTGATTCTTACTTAACAGTACTCTGGGCGTTAAATTTGTTTCGTCGTACTCTATTAAAGAATTTGCCTGAGGCTTTAATATATAATTTTTTAAATTTTTTGTCATAGGCGGGCAAAAGAGAGGAACAGCCCCTTTTAGCGTAAGTAAATTTTTTACAGGGCCGGAACTTATGCAATATAAATAGGTACGGTATATGACACCGTTATATTTATATCCTATTGAGAAATCTTCAGGTTTGGGATTATTCTTAAGGAAATATTTTACGGAATCATAATCATTTTTTGTAGCGGCCTGAGTTAAGTTTTCAGGGGCAAGATAATTACGGAAAACCCTATCCAAATTCTCCGATTGTTCCGAATTAGCAATTTGGGAAATATCTATATTTTGGGCAAATGCACAGATAGCCAATAAAAAAGCCGCAAAACAAACAAATAATCTATTCATACAAATTACCTAAAGTAATATATAAATAATTGTACCTATATTATATATTGCCATACAAGAGCATTTAGACCTATATAATATAGGCCGAAAGTTCTATAAACGGGTTGTTATACTTTTAGCGGCCTCCGCCTCCGCTGCTGCCGTGTCCTCCGCCGGAATGACCTCCGCCGAAACTGCCGCTATGGCTGCTGTGGCCCGAACCGGAAGAACTTGAAGGCTGGGCACTGCTTGAACGGCTGATATGTTTTACAAAACTACCCGTAATAAATTGCGTTCCGCCAGCCCTTTGCGTGCATTGTTGTATGACTGCTTGAGATAATAAATTTTCAAACTTTTTTATCCACTGGTTTTGCATATTAAAAGCAAAAGCATAAGGCAGAAAATCACAAAAAACTTTTTCCTGCTCTAACGGGGAGGAAGCAGCAATGCGGTATTTTTCCGCTTTTTTAAGATAATGTTTAAACCCGTATATTTTAAAAAACATTTCTTTGCCTTTTTCCGTAACATTGCCGATATAACGGGCATATATTGCAAAGCCTGTTGCTGTAATCATAAAAACGGCTTGGCAAACCCAAGGCAAGAGGGCTTGTTGCATAAATAAAAATATACATAAAAATATTGAAAAAAACATAAGCAAACAACCAAAATTACAACCTTGTCCGGATTTACCTGTGTTGCTTTTTGCTATGGCGATTATAAGGCAGTTAAATAAAAAACAAAAGAATGTTCCTATAAAACTTAATAAGACAGAACTTTCAACAAAATTGCTGCTTATTTCAGCGAAATAATCAGAAAATAAATTTAAAGACAAATCCGGCAAGTCATAATCATACAGGCATAAAACAATACCTTTAGCAGCTACAAATAAAGCAGGCAGTAAAATAGATATTGTTAATAAACGGCAGGCAAAATTTATGTAGGAAGCATTTTCTTGTATATAAGGTTTTGCATTATATGCAAAAATCTTTTCCGTTTGGCTTTTTATGATTGCAAAAAGGCCGTGGGCAGAATAAGGCTTTAATGTGTATGTCTTACTTGTAGAAAATAAGTTTTGTATGATAATTTTTTCATCTTCCGGAAGTTTATCCGTATCTTCTCTAAGCAATGTTAGTTCCACTTTATTTTTGTCTGATTGTTTAATTTGTATATATCCTTGCATTGCCAAATGTAAAATAGAACAGGCAAACATATCCGCATTTATTGTACCGTTAGTGTATAAGTATTTAAGAAATGCGGGGGAAACACCTTGCGGCGGTTGGTATTGCGGAACAATTTTATAGACAGGGTCTATACCTACTGCTATCCAAGTAATGATAAAGTAAATGAATAAAATAATACTTATTAATACTACAAGGGCTAATATTATTAACGGTATAGAATTTATGACTTTGCTTATTGCTTGCGGCGGAGCAATAACGCCCTTTTCAAAAGGAACGGCTATTGTTATACCTTCATACGGGGCTAAAGGAGTTGTTGTTTCAAAAGAAAAATCACTTGTGGCAACAGTATTGTTTGCTTTGCTTAAAAATTTTCCGGTATATAAAGAAATACCGTCTTTTAAAACTTTAATTTCCGGCGGGAAAGATATATTTACCTTTGCTTTATCAATAGGGAAATCCCAATTATTGCCTGTTATATTCCAATATATCTCGTCATAATTTTTATGGAAGTTTATTGCACCTTCATAATTGTATTTGAATATATATGTATGTACCCCTTGTGATATATAATCATCATTACCGAAGTTTACCCGCATATTTCTGCCTGTTTTTTCGGTAAAAAACGGATGTTCTTTGCCGTCCATTTGTAGAGAAAGCGGGATGGGCTTTTCCGAATATGTATTAGGAAAATCCCTATATATCCCGCGGCGGATTTGTTCGTGCCTTGCATTTAGGGTAATTGTTTCGGTAACAGAAAT